>JBKBMR010000238.1:0-506 GCA_046295755.1 Methylohalobius sp. | reverse complement strand
CACATGAGCATCGTGCTTGAGGGTGTAAGCGGCTCCCAGCATGAACAGCAAGGCGTGCATATAGATCACTGACTCTTGAACCGCGATCCACCCTTGGTTAAACCCATAGCGCAGAATCACGACTGAAAAGGTAACAACCACCATCCCTAAGGATAACCAGGAAAGCACCCTTCCTAACCATTCGCTCAAGCCATCGACGGCTTGGACGAAACCGGCGATAATCGTACAAAAAAGTCTCATCATCAATGTCAATTGTCATTTCGACGAGCACTAGCGAGGAGAAATCTTAACCATGGCTTAAGAAGATTTCTCGCTGCGCTCGAAATAACAAATCCTACCATACGCGGTCGGCTGGCAAATGCTGTTTGTTATATTATTGAAGGAAAGGAAAACACCGCCGTATGAACCTACCCCGCCGTCACCCTCCCTTACCCTGGACTTTTTTGCCGCTTGTTTCCACCGAAGGCTTAGATTTTGCTACCACCGCCGAATTAGAACCCTTCACC
>JBKBMR010000237.1:0-510 GCA_046295755.1 Methylohalobius sp. | reverse complement strand
CGATCAACGACACCCGCGCCGCGATGCGGGAAGAGGTCAAGGCCCGCGCCCACAGGGCTGCCGAGGACCGGGTGATCGAGGCGCTGGCGGGCAGGGACGCGCGCGAGCAGACGCGCGAGATGTTCCGGGCCAGGCTGAAACGCGGCGAGCTGAACGACACGATGATCGAGATCGACGTGGCCGATGCCGCACCGATGCCCCTCGGCTTCGGGATGCCGGGGATGGAACAGCAGATGCAGGGATTGCAGGACCTGTTCAAGGCCTTCGGCGGTCGCACCAGCCGCAAGCGGATGACCGTGGCGCAAAGCTATGACGTGCTGATCGGGCAGGAGGCCGACAAGCTGATCGACGACGAAGCCGTCCGCGCCGCAGCACTGGAGGCCGTCCAGGAAAACGGCATCGTCTTTCTGGACGAGATCGACAAGATCTGCGCACGCTCCGACGCTCGCGGCGCCGATGTCAGCCGCGAAGGCGTCCAGCGCGACCTTCTGCCCCTGATCGAAGGCACCA
>JBKBMR010000236.1:0-510 GCA_046295755.1 Methylohalobius sp. | reverse complement strand
AAAGCCCCTGGCGATGACCTACTCTTGCATGGCTTGGGCCACACTACCATCGGCGCGTGTGCGTTTCACTTCCGAGTTCGGGATGGGATCGGGTGGTTCCACACAGCTATTGTCACCAGGGAGAGGGTGGAGGGTCGCGGTCTGCGTGCAGGGATCTGCAGGCGGTCGCGCCACACTCGCATGGGGACTTGGGACGTAGCAAGGTTTTCGACAACGGTCGACGTGGTCGCCGAGGTTCAAGGCGGCTTCTGTGGAAAGTCCGGCCGGGGATGGCCGGGCTGTTGCGGAGGGACCCGCATCGAAGCCACTTGAGGTTATATGGTCAAGCCGCACGGATCATTAGTACTGGTTAGCTCAACGCATTGCTGCGCTTACACACCCAGCCTGTCAACCACCTGGTCTTGATGGTTCCTTCAGGGGAGTCGAGCTCCCGGGAGATCTCATCTTGAGGCGCGCTTCCCGCTTAGATGCTTTCAGCGGTTATCGCTTCCGAACATAGCTACCCTTCCC
>JBKBMR010000235.1:0-517 GCA_046295755.1 Methylohalobius sp. | reverse complement strand
ATCCGAGTGCGATCACCCCGGGGGCATCACCATCTATCTTAGAGCTGTGCGAACCGAAAAAAGACATTAGAAAGAATCGACAAACGGCACTGTGACACTGGCGATAAATATACTCACCGAAGGTCTTCTCTTCAACTTTTCGTCCATTTCGGCATAGCCCCCCGTTTTCCGCCGTTATATTCCGATTGCGTGGTGATTAATCAGGCTTAGGTTTTCTTTGGTCGGCCTTCGTTGAATTGCCTTGGAAAAGGCTTCGAAATAATTGCTAAACCGTGGCCTAAAGGCTCTTCAACCATAAGTTATAAGTTGCAAATGTTTTTTCATGAAAAAAGCTATCATCCTCGCCGGCGGTGCCGGCACTCGTCTTCATCCGCTAACAAGAATTGTCTGCAAACAGCTGCTACCAATTTACGACAAGCCGATGATCTACTATCCCCTCTCAACTCTTATGCTCGGCGGCCTACGTGAAGTGCTTTTGATCTCGACTCCAAAAGATCTTCCTGTCTTCCGCGAATTG
>JBKBMR010000234.1:0-522 GCA_046295755.1 Methylohalobius sp. | reverse complement strand
GAAAAGCTGGTGGCAGGGGGCAAACACCTGGCGCTGATGGCCCACTACGACCATTTTCGGGAGCTGGAAACCGAACCGGCCCGCCAAGCGATTGCCCGAGTGCGCTCAACTGGCGCAATGATCCGCGCCCAGGGGCCGGTGCTGGCCCACGTCAACGACGACCCGGCAGTATGGGTTAAGCTGTGGCAGACCCAGGTGAAGCTGGGGATCGTTCCGTATTATCTGTTTGTCGCGCGCGACACTGGGGCGCAGCGGTATTTTGCGCTGCCTTTGGCGCGCGTTTGGGAAATCTACCGCGCAGCGATTGAGCAGCTTTCAGGGTTAGGGCAGACAGCGCGCGGTCCGTGCTTGAGCACAACCTATGGCAAAGTGGAAATCTGTGGAGTCACCGAAATCGGCAAGGAGAAAGCGTTTGTGCTGCGTTTTCTCAAGGCGCGCGATCCTTCCTGGAGCGGACGCCTGTTTTTGGCCTGCTACGATCCCAAAGCTACCTGGCTGGACCAACTGCGCCCTGTCTTGGGG
>JBKBMR010000233.1:0-524 GCA_046295755.1 Methylohalobius sp. | reverse complement strand
ATGCTGATCATGCGCCTTTTCTCGGCGAACTGCCGGCCAGTCAGTTTTTTCTTGGGCGCATGCAGCACAACCTCTGGCTGACCGCGAGCAGGCTTCAAGCCTTTGTTTTTGCTTGACTTTTTGTCTTGCCCGCCAACGCGATTCGATGTCTTTTTCTGATCCATAAAGACTCCGCAAACAAACTTGCCGCCCAAAATCGATCGGGAGCTGAGCCTCCCCATGGCTAAAGCCAGGGGGTTCTAGGCCCGTCTCCGACGGCTCTTCCCGGTTTGTTCGGGACATCGCCGCAGGCTAGGGCCCTTTGCCGCGCGACCCGCTCCGGCTGGGGAAGACCACCATCGGCCCCAGCAGCAGCAAGCAAGCTTGCCACACTCGCAGGTTCTTGCCTCATCCACCCCGCGCGGCCTAGCAGCAGCTTCGCAGCCGGCCAGACCTCCTCGGCCCGGCTCGGGTGGATCGCCGCGGTATCCGACACCGCGGCCAGAAACGCCGAGTACACGTCTCGCTGCACCACCCCAGAGCCA
>JBKBMR010000232.1:0-525 GCA_046295755.1 Methylohalobius sp. | reverse complement strand
CACATCCTCCCGCCCTCCGTGTCGCCCGATCAACTATCGGTAGAACACGGCATGGTCGGCCGCTCCCCAGCCCTCCGCCGCGTGCTCGCGAGCGCAACGCGCGTGGCGCCCACCCCGGCGAGCGTGCTCGTGATCGGCCAGACCGGCACAGGCAAGGAGCTGCTGGCCCGCTTCGTCCACCTCGCGAGCGGGCGGAAGGGAGAGTTCGTCGCCGTCAACTGCGCGACGCTCCCGAAGGACCTGATGGAGTCCGAGCTGTTCGGGCACGAGAAAGGGGCATTCACCGGCGCGGGCGAGCGCCGCGCGGGCCTGATCGCCCAGGCCGACGGGGGGACGCTGTTCCTCGACGAGGTCGGCGAGATGCCCCTCGCCCTCCAGGTGCGCCTCCTCCGCTTCCTGCAGGAGCGGACGTATCGGCCAGTCGGGTCCACCCGCGAGCGGCGCGCGGACGTGCGGATCGTGGCCGCCACCTGGCGCGACCTCCGGGGCCTCGTGGCCAGCGGGGAGTTCCGCGAGGACCTCTAC
>JBKBMR010000231.1:0-528 GCA_046295755.1 Methylohalobius sp. | reverse complement strand
GGGAGATCCCCGCCTCCTGCCCCACGGCGGTGGAGGGCCGCTGGGTGAAGGCCCCGGGGGAGAAGCTTTTCCAGAAGATTCAGGAAACCTTTGGCCGGGTGCCCATCCTGGCGGAGGACCTGGGGGTTATCACCGAGGAGGTGGTGGCCCTAAGGGAGCGGTTTGGCCTGCCCGGGATGAAGGTGCTGCAGTTCGCCTTTGACGGGGGGATGGAAAACCCCTTTCTGCCCCACAACTACCCCCCTCACGGCCGGGTGGTGGTCTACACCGGCACCCACGACAACGACACCACCCTGGGCTGGTACCGCACCGCCACCCCCCACGAAAAGGCCTTCTTGGAGCGGTATCTGGCGGAGTGGGGGATCGGTTTCCATGGGGAGGAGGAGGTGCCCTGGGCCCTCATGCACCTGGGGATGAGGTCGGTGGCCAAGCTTTCCGTCTACCCGGTGCAGGATGTGTTGGCTTTGGGAAGCGAGGCCCGGATGAACTACCCCGGGCGTCCCTCGGGCAACTGGGTTTGGCGGCTTA
>JBKBMR010000230.1:0-531 GCA_046295755.1 Methylohalobius sp. | reverse complement strand
GTTCAGAACGTCGTGAGACAGTTCGGTCTCTATCCGTCACGAGCGCAAGAAGGTTGAGGGGGGCTGCTCCTAGTACGAGAGGACCGGAGTGGACGTACCGCTGGTTTTCCTGCTGTTCTTCCAAGGGCATATGCAGGGTAGCCAAGTACGGGAGAGATAACCGCTGAAAGCATCTAAGCGGGAAACTTGCCCCAAGATGAGCCTTCTCACGGAGTCAATCCGGTAAGGACCCCGGTAGAATACCGGGTGGATCGGCGGGGGGTGTACGCGCAGTGATGCGCTCAGCCGACCCGTGCGAATCGTCCGAGGTCTTGACCTTTATGCACTTATGATTTCGCTGGGAACGGCGAAAGCATCAAACGATGCCCATACTTTCACTTTCTTCTCTTCCCTACCCCCTTTTTCAATCCAACTTTGAAATGTAAAACATTGGACACCTCTGTGCTCATAGCGGCATGGTCCCACCCGTTCCCATTCCGAACACGGCAGTGAAACGTGCCTGCGCCGATGGTACTTGGCTCGAAGGGGCCT
>JBKBMR010000229.1:0-540 GCA_046295755.1 Methylohalobius sp. | reverse complement strand
GCAGACCTGTGTGTCTGCCCCGATGACCAAATGGACGCACACGCAAACCAAATGGGCGCACACGCAGGTGCGCCCCTACCAAAAATCATACAATGGTTCAAAACCATGACCACCAATGAATACATTCGCGGCGTCAAACAATTGGGATGGACACCGTTTCGCGGACGATTGTGGCAACGGAATTATTACGAACACATCATCCGCACCGAAGACGCCCTGCGTCGCATTCGTAGATACATCGCCACCAACCCCCTGCGCTGGCATTTGGATCGGGAAAACCCTAAGCGGCTGGGCGAGGACAAATTTGACCAATGGTTGATGTCACTCACAAAAGGGGTGGCACACGATGCTCGTTGACAATCCTATCGTCAACTCGCCCTTTGAGGAACCGTCCCGATACTGGGATTACCGAGAAGGGCAGCCAGTGTTGGTAGAAGGTCGTCGTCCGTCGGGTTATTACTTCAGAGCACGCACTCGTGGAGACCAGATGGCACTTTTGGAGGAAGAATTTGTCCCGCTGGATTTGGTCAACACCATCCG
>JBKBMR010000228.1:0-542 GCA_046295755.1 Methylohalobius sp. | reverse complement strand
GACCCCCGCCGATGTCTTTCAGGACGACACGCGGCGGTTCACGGCCCGGAAGGTGCAGCGGGCTTGGGATTTCGGCGGAAAGGCGCGGACTCGACTTGCGCCGGTGCGCGGGATCGGGGACAGGCACCGCGTCGATCAGGCGGCGGGTATAGGGATGCTGGGGATTGCCGAATACCTGGTGATGCGTCCCCATCTCGACGATCTGACCCAGATACATGACTGCCACCCGGTCCGAGATGTTGTCGACCACCGCCATGTCGTGGCTGATGAACAGGTAGGACATGCCGAATTCGGCCTGCAAGGCCTTGAGCAGTTCCAGCACGCGCGCCTGCACAGAAACATCGAGCGCGCTGACGCTTTCGTCCGCGATGATGAGGTCCGGTTGCAGCGCCAGAGCGCGGGCGATGCAGATGCGCTGGCGCTGGCCGCCGGAAAATTCGTGCGGGTAGCGGTCAAGCTGGGCTGTCTCCAGCCCGACACGGATCATCAGGTCGGCGGCCCGATCGCGCCGCTGCGCCGCGTCGCCGATACCGTGGATCAGC
>JBKBMR010000227.1:321-554 GCA_046295755.1 Methylohalobius sp. | reverse complement strand
AGACTTGAATGTGTATCCACCCATGTCGACCCAACTTGAAAATGCGGGCATCACTTTAATGCAGGGTTATGACCGCAGTCATTTACAGCCTCATCCGGATCTGGTGATCGTCGGCAATGCCATGAAGCGTGGTATTGATGCAGTCGAATATATGCTGAATGCAGGTCTGCCTTATATTTCAGGTCCGCAGTTCCTGGCTGATCATGTTCTGCAAGGTAAACACGTGCTGGGTG
>JBKBMR010000227.1:0-311 GCA_046295755.1 Methylohalobius sp. | reverse complement strand
GTCTGGAGCCAGGTTTTCTGATTGGCGGTGTGCCATTGGGCTTTTCGGAAAGTGCGCGTCTCGGTGGTGGGAAATATTTCTGTGTCGAAGCCGATGAATATGATTCTGCTTTCTTCGACAAGCGTTCCAAGTTCGTGCATTACCATCCAAAAACAGCAATTTTAAATAACCTGGAATTTGACCATGCCGATATCTTTGATGATCTGGCCGCAATTCAAAAGCAGTTCCATCATTTAGTTCGTACCATTCCAAGTGAAGGCCGGATTATCGCGCCGATTACTGAGAGCAATATTGATGAAGTGCTGGAGCAG
>JBKBMR010000226.1:0-557 GCA_046295755.1 Methylohalobius sp. | reverse complement strand
CCGCGCGGACGCAAGGGGATTGCCACATGCCGATGGAAAAGACCTTCAACGCCGCCGAGGCCGAAGCCCGCATCTCGAAGCTCTGGCTCGACGCCAAGGCCTTCAAGGCAGGTGCCAATGCCAGGCCCGGCCGCCCGGCGTTTTCGGTCATGATCCCGCCGCCGAACGTGACCGGCTCCTTGCACATGGGCCATGCGTTCAACAACACGCTGCAGGACATCCTGACCCGCTGGCACCGGATGATGGGCGACGACACGCTGTGGCAGCCCGGCACCGACCACGCCGGGATCGCGACCCAGATGGTGACCGAACGCGAGATGGCCGCGAACGGCGAGCCCTCGCGCCGGGAGATGGGACGCGAGAAGTTCATCGCCCGCGTCTGGCAGCAGAAGCAGAAATCGCGCGGCACGATCATCGGGCAGTTGCAGCGGCTGGGAGCCTCCTGCGACTGGGACCGCGAGGCCTTCACCATGTCGGGGGCTCCGGGCGCCCCTGCCGGCGAGGAGGGCAACTTCCACGATGCCGTCATCAAGGTCTTCGTCGATCTCTACAACAAG
>JBKBMR010000225.1:287-564 GCA_046295755.1 Methylohalobius sp. | reverse complement strand
CCAGCGCGTCAGCAGCGCGGGACACTGTGACGGCGCCGTCACAATGTCCTATACGGCCAGCGAAGCCAGCAAGGTTGACGGCGTGGGGCGGGTGGGGATATCAAGGCAGCGATCCCGACGCGGGTGCAGGCGCGCTACGCCGACTTTGGCCCCACGCGGGCTGTCGATCCGGGCGGCTTGTCAAGCCTTTCGGACCAGCCAGTCCATGTATGGGGGGGTGCCTTTCCATGTACCCTTTGCCAAGCTAAAGGCAAAAATAAAACCCGCCCGTATGGGC
>JBKBMR010000225.1:0-277 GCA_046295755.1 Methylohalobius sp. | reverse complement strand
CCAGCGCGTCAGCAGCGCGGGACACTGTGACGGCGCCGTCACAATGTCCTATACGGCCAGCGAAGCCAGCAAGGTTGACGGCGTGGGGCGGGTGGGGATATCAAGGCAGCGATCCCGACGCGGGTGCAGGCGCGCTACGCCGACTTTGGCCCCACGCGGGCTGTCGATCCGGGCGGCTTGTCAAGCCTTTCGGACCAGCCAGTCCATGTATGGGGGGGTGCCTTTCCATGTACCCTTTGCCAAGCTAAAGGCAAAAATAAAACCCGCCCGTATGGGC
>JBKBMR010000224.1:289-566 GCA_046295755.1 Methylohalobius sp. | reverse complement strand
GTTCAACGTGGAAAGCGAACCCGAGCTGCGGGCGCTGTCCGAGGTGGCGACCTCGCTTGGCCTGACCGCGCCGATCACCATTCGCGTCAACCCGGATGTGGACGCACGCACGCACGAGAAGATCGCCACCGGCAAGAAGGAGAACAAGTTCGGCATACCGATTGCCCGTGCGTCCGAGGTCTATGCCGAAGCCGCCGCCATGCCGGGGCTTCAGGTGGTCGGCATCGACGTTCACATCGGCAGCCAGCTGACCGAACTGGAGCCCTTCGAGCAGGCC
>JBKBMR010000224.1:0-279 GCA_046295755.1 Methylohalobius sp. | reverse complement strand
GGACGGTCGGTGATCTGGGCTGCGAGATCGAGATCGAGCCCGGACGGCTGATTTCCGGCAATGCGGGTCTTCTGGTGGCGTCCGTCATCTACATCAAGAATGGTGAGGGGCGCGATTTCCTGATCCTCGACGCGGCGATGAACGATCTGGTGCGCCCCTCGATGTATGGTGCGCACCATGACATCGTGACCGTGGCCGAACCCCCCGTTGCCGCGCCGACGCAGGAGTTCGACGTGGTCGGTCCGGTCTGCGAGACCGGTGACACCTTTGCAAGGGGGC
>JBKBMR010000223.1:0-573 GCA_046295755.1 Methylohalobius sp. | reverse complement strand
AGCCACTCCGGGTTCGTTTTTTGGAGCCGATGAGGGGACTCGAACCCCTGACCTGCTGATTACGAATCAGCTGCTCTACCGGCTGAGCTACATCGGCACAGAAAACGGAGACGGTTTCGTCTCCGTTCAGATTGGAGCGGGTGATGGGAATCGAACCCACGCTATCAGCTTGGGAAGCTGAAGTTCTGCCATTGAACTACACCCGCGGACGCTGGCAAAGCTAATTATAGCCGCGCTACTGGGGCATTGCAAGCCGCGGGGTGCAGGAAAATGCCGGTCGGTTTGCCATGCGGGAGATTGAGAAATCTAGCCCGCGAAAATAGCGGACCGGTAGATTGCCTCGGTTCTCTCACTGCCAACGCCCAAAATGGTAACAGGTACGCCTGTGTAAGACTCAATCAGTTCAACGTAGCGCCGGGCCCCGGTCGGAAGCTCCTCGAAGCGTCTTGTCTTACCCAGGGAATCATTCCACTCCCAGTTCTCAAGCTCTTCGTAGATCGGTTGGACCTGCGCCAGCGCCTTCAGACCCACCGGGAACTCCTTGCAGACAGTCCCGTCGTTCATCCGGTAACC
>JBKBMR010000222.1:0-573 GCA_046295755.1 Methylohalobius sp. | reverse complement strand
GATGTGGTGATTGTACAGCCAGACGTAGCGATGAATCGTTGCCTCCAGCGCTTCGCGGCTGTCGAAGCGATGGGTGGCGAGTACCTCGCTGATGCGCCCATTGAAGCGCTTGACCATGCCGTTCGTCTGCGGGCGGCGCGGTTTGGTCAGCCGATGCTCGATGTCGAGCGCCTGGCACAGTTCATCGAAGGCATGTGCTCCCGTGGGGGTGCGCTCTCCCCGGGTGATGAAGCGGTCGGTGAATTCCTTGCCGTTGTCGGTGAGGATCGTGTGCAGACGAAAGGGGGCCGCCTGGATGAGCGAGCTCAGAAAGCGCCGGGCGTTGGCGGCTGTCTTCTCCGGGTAGATGGCCACGAACACCCAACGCGTGGCCCGGTCGATCGCCACGAAGAGGTAGCGGCGTTTGTCCTCGTCGGGCATCTGCGGCAGGTACTTCACGTCCAGATGCACGAACCCCGGCTCATAGGACTTGAAGGGTTTGTGCCCAGGCTTTTCCGCTTTGGGCTGCAGGGCCTTGAGCGAACCGACGCCGTGGCGGCGCAGGCAGCGATCCAGGCCAGATCGAGAGACGTT
>JBKBMR010000221.1:0-578 GCA_046295755.1 Methylohalobius sp. | reverse complement strand
CCATGGTCTTAATCCCTTTTTCATCAGGTCAGGTTCTCGAGCCAGAAAACTAGCGGAAATGTTGACGTAGAAAACGTCTTAATCCCTTTTTCATCAGGTCAGGTTCTCGAGGTTTACGAAACGAAAATTACAGGACTACGCAGTAGTCTTAATCCCTTTTTCATCAGGTCAGGTTCTCGAGTTAACATATAACTTAGGCGAAATGTTAATCCGTGGTCTTAATCCCTTTTTCATCAGGTCAGGTTCTCGAGAGCACCCCTTAAATTTTTTGTTAAAGATCAAAGCCTTACGAGGGCCTTTGCGGAAAATTTTTGACGCCAAAAAGCTGACGCTCATAAGCCCTTTCGATTTTTTAACTTAGCACCGCCAAAGCCCTCTGGCAAGAGCTTGCCTCGAACGAATGTGAGAGGGCACGCTGCTCAAAAGTCCCCCTTTCACCCATATGGCCGTCCCACCACTCCCGAACAACAAAGAAGGTCCATCGCTTCGCTTCGGGACAAGTTTGGCCCTAGTTATTAGAGGCGCTGCACTTCATACTCCTCAACGCGCGCGCCAAAACGCTCTAAATCGTCGGCAGA
>JBKBMR010000220.1:0-579 GCA_046295755.1 Methylohalobius sp. | reverse complement strand
CGATGGGCTCGACCGTCTGGCCAATGCGGCGCACAGCCTCCGGCACGGCAGGCAGGGCGATGGGCTCGACCGTCTGGCCAATGCGGCGCACAGCCTCCGGCACGGCAGGCAGGGCGATGGGCTCGACCGTCTGGCCAATGCGGCGCACAGCCTCCGGCACGGCAGGCAGGGCGATGGGCTCGACCGTCTGGACGAAGCCGGGTTTTGTCGCATGCAATGCGGGCACGTCGGCGGAAATCGCGGGCTGGAAGGCGGTCGTGGCCGCCAGCGCGAGCCCCGCCGTGGCCTTGCCGACCGCGCCCGCCATGCCCGCAATGCCCTGCGCCGCGCCCAGGCCGATCATCTGGCCGAAGTCGGCGAAGACGCGCGACGGGCTCTTGATGCCGAGCCACCCCTTGAACCGGCTCTTGATGCTCTCGCCCAACTCTTCGATGGCCTTGCCCGCCGAGGCGAGTTTGTCTTTGATGCCCTTGATCAGCCCGGCGACGACCTCGCCGCCGATGCGCAGCATCTCGCCAGGCAGCGAAAGCAGCTTACCCGGCAGCGACAGGAACATCTGTACCGCGCTGGCAATGGCTT
>JBKBMR010000219.1:0-592 GCA_046295755.1 Methylohalobius sp. | reverse complement strand
AGACCGAGCGCGCCCACCGCGCCCTCTCGGAGGCCTTCGCCAACCGCGACCTCGACCGCGCCTACCTGGCGCTGGCCTGGGGCCTGCCGGCGCCGCTCGCGGGCGAGGTCAGCGCCCCGATCGGGCGCCATCCCGGCGACCGCAAGCGCATGGCGGTGGTCGAGCGCGGCGGCAAGCCGGCCACCACCCGCTATGCGGTCGAGCGCGCCTGGGGCGGCGCCGTCGCCCTCCTCCGCTGCCGCCTGCTGACCGGCCGCACCCATCAGATCCGCGTGCATCTGGCCCATATCGGCCATCCGCTGGTGGGGGACCCGGTCTATCTGCGCCGCACCCCGGCTGCGGCACGCCTGCTGCCCCCCGCGACCCGGGACGCCCTGCTGGCGTTTCCCCGCCAGGCGCTGCATGCGGCCACTCTGGGCTTCCGCCACCCGGTGACGGGCGAGGCGCTCGCCTTCGAAAGCCCGCCGCCGGCGGATTTCGCGGCGCTGCTCGCGTTGCTGGATGGTAACAGCCAGTAACCCGACTATTGCACTCGGTTTTTGTTGCGCCCGGGCGGGCGGCGCGGTAGATAAGCGGCGTCGGATTCCGAAGG
>JBKBMR010000218.1:0-594 GCA_046295755.1 Methylohalobius sp. | reverse complement strand
TGTGTAGCCCTCTGCGCTCCTTATGCGCCAGCAGATCAAAGTAGACCTGACGCCAGTCCACAAGCTGCAAACTTTCAGGCGGTATCTTTTGTGGTTGACCAGCCACAGCATCTGCTTGCTTTATTTCTGCTTGTGTGCTTTGTATCGTTTGAACCTTCACAGACAGGTCGAGATACACTTGGATCGAACAATCCAGTTTGAGAACGAGCACTGTTTCTCTATTGAAGTCGTACTGGGTGTCGGGGCGAGGTACCAGCAGCTTGGATTGGGCGGGCAAGTTGACGAACACAGGTAGGCACAATTGGATGGGCGGTTCAACTTCCACGCCTTCGCGTTCCAGATAGTCGCGAAATTGCGCCATGTAATTAGCACGCACAGCGAAGATGTTCAGCGTCTCTAACAAGCCAATGTGTTTGGGATGTTTGCCTTCCAACGCCGCGCTGCGCTTGAGGCTCATCCCCCTGCCCTTGAGCCGCACGCCGCGCCCGAACAGCTGAATAATCTGTGCTCCCTCGTTTTTCCCGATATTCAAAAGCCCCATACTGGCAACACGCCACGAGTTCCATCCCTCTATAAACTTCTTCGCGCCGATGA
>JBKBMR010000217.1:0-596 GCA_046295755.1 Methylohalobius sp. | reverse complement strand
GGCCAAGTCGCGCTCGGCCGCCAGAACTTGCGGCAGGACCTGTTCGGCAAGCGCCAAAAGGCGCCTTCCGGCGGGGGTAAACGCCAACGGTCGGGCGGTGCGTAGCACCAGCGGCATTCCCAAATACCTCTCTAGCGCCTTAAGTTGATGCGATATGGCCGACTGGGTCAGATGCAGCCTTCTGGCAGCCGCTCCCAGGCTTCCTGTCTGCCGGAGCATGTTTAAGGTTTGTAGGTGTTTGAGTTCGAGATACATGAAATTTCCTCAATTCAAGTTGAAAAATCATCAATTGAATTCATAAATTTAGCCGCCCATACTTGTCATTTCGAGCGTAGCGAGAAATCTTTTATGCGAAGTGAGAAATCCTCTCAGCGAAGGTTAAGATTTCTCCTCGCTGGCGCTCGTCGAAACGACAATAAAGGAACGCGACTTCTAATTGTCATTTCGAGCGTAGCGAGAAATCTTCAGGGGATTTCTCGCCTGCTGCGCAGGCTCGAAATGACAGGCAAAAATCTTTAAGGAGACGCAGATGACTCTAGTTCACAACTTGGGCTTTCCCCGCATCGGCTTGAAACGGGAGCTAAAAAAAGCGCTAG
>JBKBMR010000216.1:0-606 GCA_046295755.1 Methylohalobius sp. | reverse complement strand
CTGAGCATTGCCGTCATAAAATTTTTGGTTCGGAATGGACGATTGATGGTGAAGTTCAGCCATTGTCGTTGTTCCAGATGATCAAGAACACCTATAAAGAATCACCGACAGATGTATTGTCGGCTTATAAAGACAACGCTTCAGTGATTGTTGGTTCGGATACCCAGCGTTTTTATCCAACCCAAGAAGACAACGGCCATCAGGTTTATAAATACAAGAGCCAGGCTGCTCATATCCTGATGAAAGTGGAAACCCACAACCACCCAACAGCAATTGCACCATTTGCCGGTGCAGCGACAGGTTCAGGCGGTGAAATCCGTGACGAGGGTGCGACCGGTCGTGGTGGTAAGCCTAAAGCAGGTTTAACCGGCTTCACGGTATCTAACCTGAATATTCCGGGCTTTGAACAGCCTTGGGAAGAAAACTACGGCAAACCATCGCGTATGGCATCGCCGTTACAAATCATGATTGAAGGCCCGCTTGGTGGTGCTGCGTTTAACAACGAATTTGGTCGTCCAGCTTTAAACGGTTACTTCCGTACCTTTGAACAAAACGTGAATGGCGATGTTAAAGGTTTCCATAAGCCAATCATGATCGCTGGTGGTT
>JBKBMR010000215.1:0-617 GCA_046295755.1 Methylohalobius sp. | reverse complement strand
AAACACCTGCCGCACCCGGAAGTTGCTCCGCAACTTCCGCCGATTCGGCGAAGCCGAATCGGAGTGGTGACCCCATGGGGATTCGAACCCCAGTTTGCGCCGTGAGAGGGCGCCGTCCTAGGCCCCTAGACGATGGGGCCGCTTGGCTGCCCGCTTGCGCAGGCAGCAGCGACACTGGTTGCGGAGGCAGGATTTGAACCTGCGACCTTCGGGTTATGAGCCCGACGAGCTACCGGACTGCTCCACTCCGCGATATGATGGGAACCTGGTGCGAGGGCCGGGATTCGAACCCGGGACCTCCCGGTTATCAGCCGGGTGCTCTAGCCAACTGAGCTACCCTCGCAGCACTGGGGCTTGGTGCAGATGGGGAGAGTCGAACTCCCACCGGGGGTGGTTACCCGACACGGTCCTGAGCCGTGCGCGTCTGCCAATTCCGCCACATCTGCAGGCATAAGGATGGTGCGCGGTAGAGGGATCGAACCTCTGACCTCATGAACGTCAATCATGTGCTCTCCCAGCTGAGCTAACTGCGCATACAGATGGTGACCCCATGGGGATTCGAACCCAAGTTTGCGCCGTGAGAGGGCGCCGTCCTAGGCCTCTAGACGATGGGGCCG
>JBKBMR010000214.1:516-644 GCA_046295755.1 Methylohalobius sp. | reverse complement strand
AAGAAGGCGCTGGAGGTCGCGGAGAAAAACGTCGGACCAAATCATCCCGATGTGGCGACGAGCCTGAACAACCTGGCCTTGCTCTACTATGCCCAGGGTCAGTACGCCCTGGCGGAGCCGCTCTACAA
>JBKBMR010000214.1:0-418 GCA_046295755.1 Methylohalobius sp. | reverse complement strand
AAGCGCTCGCTGGCAATCCGGGAGAAGGCCCTTGGCCCCGACCATCCCGATGTGGCGGCGAGCCTGAACAACCTGGCAGCGCTCTACCGTGCACAGGGTCAGTACGCCCTGGCGGAGCCGCTCTACAAGCGTTCGCTGGCGATCTGGGAGAAGGCCCTCGGCCCCGACCATCCCGATGTGGCGACGATCCTGAACAACCTGGCCTTGCTCTACTATGCCCAGGGTCAGTACGCCCTGGCGGAGCCGCTCTACAAGCGCTCGCTGGCAATCCGGGAGAAGGCCCTTGGCCCCGACCATCCCGATGTGGCGGCGAGCCTGAACAACCTGGCCGAGCTCTACCGTGCCCAGGGTCAGTACGCCCAGGCGGAGCCGCTCTACAAGCGCTCGCTGGCGATCTGGGAGAAGACCCTCGGCCCCG
>JBKBMR010000213.1:0-650 GCA_046295755.1 Methylohalobius sp. | reverse complement strand
TGTTGAAGCGTTCTCGAAAAAGCACCGCCTCGCCCGGGTGGTCCTCCTGAGGACAGGGCCAGCGGACGCCCTCCCTTTCCAGGCGGGGATAGGTGATCCCGCCCATCATCTCGGGGATGGCCTGGCGCACCTCCTCCCAGATGGCTTCCGGGCCCCTAAAGGGCTTCCAGGGCCGGCCCAGGGCCTGGGCCAGGCGCTTCCCCAGCTCCTGGAGGATCCACCAGTCGGGCCTGGCCTCCCCGGGAGGTTCCAGGATTTTCCGTACCCGTTGCACCCGGCGGTCGGTGTTGGTGAAGGTGCCCTCCTTTTCCAGGAAGCTGGCCGCGGGCAGGACCACGTGGGCGAAGGGGGTGGTTTCGTTTTCCAGAATGTCCTGGACCACGAGAAAGGGTAGGGCTTCCAGCTTGGCCTTCAGGTGATCCTGGTAGGGCTCGCTGGTCACGGGGTCCTCGCCGATCAGGTAGATGGCTTCCACCTCGGGGATGGCCTCAAAAACCTCGGTCATGCGCAGGCCGGGCTGGGGATTGAGCCCCACCCCATAGAGGCCTTCAAAGCGCCTACGGGCCCCTTCGTCGGAAACCTTCAGGTACCCGGGGAAGACATCGGGCAAGCCCCCCATATCCCCTGCCCCCTGCACGTTGTTCTGGCCC
>JBKBMR010000212.1:392-659 GCA_046295755.1 Methylohalobius sp. | reverse complement strand
AGGCAGTCACGCCAGGCGCACTCAAGCGCACCACGCGCGTCCTGCCCACGCTTATCGGCTGTTGCTTGTTAACGATCCAACCAAACCCCGCCGCGATCAGCGAAGCCCTGTATTATGACACAAGTTTGTGCCTTGTTCAAGGACTGCCAGCGCAGCCCTTGAACAAGACCCCCACAGAGAGGCAGCAGCTGCGCCGCCTGCGGGGACTTGCCAGGCCTGCCGCCCCCGAGGGGCCACAGCAGACCTGTTCATAACAGCCTGACGATG
>JBKBMR010000212.1:0-382 GCA_046295755.1 Methylohalobius sp. | reverse complement strand
GGGTGGGACCACCTTGCTATGGTCGTCAGGCATAACCGGTTGGCCTGGCCGCTGGGTGTTGCGCGGCCAGGCGCTGCATAGAGTCGAGCACGTTTGGGGCGAAGTCATGACGTCGTCGCTTGCAGCTGCCCAAGACGGCGTCGTGGTTGGTGCGGTCGCGCCGCACCTTGGCTAGCAAAGCTATAGGGTCAAGCCTCACGGGCCATTAGTACTGGTTAGCTCAAGGCCTTGCAGCCCTTACACACCCAGCCTATCAACGTCGTGGTCTACGACGACCCTTCAGGGGGGTCAAGCCCCCAGGCAGATCTCATCTTGGGACGAGTTTCCCGCTTAGATGCTTTCAGCGGTTATCTCTTCCGCACATAGCTACCCGGCGATGCCA
>JBKBMR010000211.1:0-686 GCA_046295755.1 Methylohalobius sp. | reverse complement strand
GACACGGTTTCGCAAGGCGCAGCGGGCGAAAACGGGTGGGTGGGCTTTTGCGCAACTTCGTGCATTTGTCGAATACAAAGCCAGGCTGGCAGGCGTTGAGGTCGTCTACATCAACCCTGCCTATACCAGCCAGACGTGCGCGGTTTGCGGGCATGTATCCAAAGCCAACCGCCCATCGCAAACGGAGTTTCGCTGCGTGGCCTGTGGGCACGCCGACCACGCAGATGTGAACGCGGCGAGGAACATCCGTTGCCTCGCCAGGGCGTCTGTCAATACGCCTAAAGTCTCGGAACCGCATCAGGACCTCCTGGTTGCGTAGTACAGGGACAAGCCCCCGACTTCAGTCGGGGGTAGTTGACGCGCGCGCTCCTTTGCTGCAGCAAAGCTGCTCTACTTCATCGGCCAGCCGGTCGTAGGCTTGGCGCGCCCGCAAATAGCTGCGGCTGGCCCCTGTATAGCGGCTGATGTCGTAGACGGTGCCCAGCTGCACGCCGCTGGCGCCGACCGCCGACGTCAAGGGGATCTCAGCACCCAACAGCGCATCCCCGTAAGCCGCACGCATCCATTGCAGCACCACCTCGGTGTGCGCGCGCTGTCGGTCCACTTTCGTGGGCAGCACGCGGATCCAGCGGTACTGCTTGGCTTCGCCCAATTTGTCGTGGATGCCACCGCTGATCTGCGCAAAC
>JBKBMR010000210.1:0-690 GCA_046295755.1 Methylohalobius sp. | reverse complement strand
AACCACGTGAACAAGACTTCAATTTATCAAAGAAGTCCATGACCACTTCGGCCATTGGAATTTCGAAAGTAATGGAAACCTGATTCGCCATAAACTTCATGTCTTTTTGTACACCACGGCGCTCAACACACAATGTCATGACATTACCTAGGTATTCTTGCGGCACAAGGATATGACATTCAGCAATCGGTTCACGTAAATCTTCAACCGTTGAACCATCAGGCATTTTGGATGGACTGTCGATATAAATGGTCTGGCCATTCTTCATCACCGCTTCATAAATTACGGTTGGTGCAGAAGAAATCAGGTCAAGATCGTACTCGCGTTCCAGACGTTCCTGTACGATTTCCATGTGCAGCATACCCAGGAAGCCACAACGGAAACCAAAACCGAGCGCATCTGAACTTTCAGGTTCAAAGAACAAGGCCGAGTCATTGATTTGTAGCTTATGCAAAGCTTCACGGAAAGGTTCAAAATCGCTGGCATCAATCGGGAATAGACCGGCATAAACCTGCGGTTTCACCTTTTTAAAGCCCGGTAATGTTGCAACTTCAGGCGTCGCTGCCAAGGTAATCGTATCACCGACCGGTGCGCCGAAAATATCTTTAATACCAGCAATCACAAAGCCAACTTCACCCGCTTCCAGCATACCGGTTTCAGTATGTTTCGGGTTAAAGATACCTACAGAGG
>JBKBMR010000209.1:0-694 GCA_046295755.1 Methylohalobius sp. | reverse complement strand
CGGTCAGTGGGAAAAAGAGAAACGCAAAGCGGCGGAAAAAGCGCACGATACCGCGGCAGAGCTCCTGGCGCTCTATGCTGAGCGGGCCGCGCGCGGTGGCGAACGGTTCGCATTCGACGCTGCCAGCTATGAAGCGTTCGCCGCGGGCTTTCCCTTTGAAACCACGCCCGATCAACAAGCCGCGATCGACGCGGTGATCGCCGACCTTACCTCTGGCAAAGTGATGGATCGGTTGGTGTGCGGCGACGTCGGTTTCGGGAAAACCGAAGTGGCGCTCCGCGCCGCGTTCCTTGCCGCGATGAACGGCCGCCAGGTGGCGATCCTCACCCCAACCACCTTGTTGGCTGAACAGCACACCCAAACCTTTCGCAACCGCTTTGCCGGTTGGCCGCTCCAAATCGCCGAGCTCTCGCGCTTTACCAGTAGCAAAAACCAGAAAGCGACGTTGGCGGCGCTTGCCGACGGCACCGTCGACATCGTCATCGGCACCCATCGCCTCATTCAGCCCGACGTGCGGTTTGCGCGGCTCGGCTTGGTGATCATCGACGAAGAGCATCGCTTCGGCGTGCGCCAGAAAGAGGCGCTGCGTACCTTCTGCGCGCACGTCCATACCCTTTCCCTTTCGGCCACACCGATTCCCCGCACGCTCGGGATGGCGCTCGAAGGAGTGCGCGACTTTTCGGTAATTGCCACC
>JBKBMR010000208.1:0-718 GCA_046295755.1 Methylohalobius sp. | reverse complement strand
ATTGTCATTTCGACGAGCGCCAGCGAGGAGAAATCTTAGAGGATTTCTCGCTGCGCTCGAAATGACAAAAGACGCTCGAAATGACAAAGTCTTGTCGTTTCCACGAGCCGCTTTAAGGTGAGGAGAAAGCCCATGAAAGACGACAACTTCTATGTTTACATTCTTACCAACTGGAACAACAAGGTCATGTATGTCGGCGTGACCAACAACCTCGAACGCAGAATGTACGAGCACAAGAACAAATTGGTGGATGGCTTCACTAAAAAGTACAACGTGGACAAACTGGTGTATTACGAACACGGAATGGACGTTCATGCCGCCATTGCCAGAGAAAAAGAAATCAAAAAGTGGCGGCGGGAAAAGAAAAACAAATTAGTCATGACCATGAATCCCGAATGGAAAGATTTGAGTTTGGAATGGAATGTCATTTCGACGAGCGCTAGCGAGAATGTCATTTCGACGAGCGCTAGCGAGGAGAAATCTTTAAAAGATTTCTCGCTTCGCTCGAAATGACACGGCTTCGCTCGAAATGACAGAATGCCTGAGAAATGACGAGGTTATGTTCGAAATGACGCAAGTGTAACAAGGCAAAACTCATGACAAACAACTTCTTCCCGCACCGCCCCAAGGTTACGCCTAAAATCTACGCCTACGAAGACACCCATCCGCAGTACGTGGGCTTGCTCAAGGTGGGCTATACGACCAAAAGCGTGCAGGA
>JBKBMR010000207.1:0-724 GCA_046295755.1 Methylohalobius sp. | reverse complement strand
ACCGGAAGTGGTGCATAAAAACTATTCCAAAGATGGAACCCGTAAATGGGTATTCCGTGTTGGCGATGGCGAAGGTTCTCTTGTTGAAACTGTACTGATTCCTGCTGAACATCGCAGTGGTTTACGTCGCACTTTGTGTATTTCTTCACAAGTGGGCTGTGCACTGGACTGTTCATTCTGTTCGACTGGTAAACAGGGTTTTCAGCGCGATTTGACCCAGGCGGAAATTATCGGTCAGCTCTGGATGGCGAATTATTCCTATATGGAAGATGTGCCTGTACTTGAACGTGAACGCTCAGTCACAAACGTGGTGATGATGGGCATGGGCGAGCCATTACTCAACTACGATGCCGTGTTGAACTCGATGCGTGTGATGCTAGATGACTTTGCATACGGCATGTCAAAACGTCGTGTGACTTTATCGACTTCTGGTGTGGTACCGAAAATCGATCAGATGGTCAAAGATATTGACGTGGCGCTGGCTATTTCATTGCATGCGCCAAATGATGAACTGCGTAACGAGCTGGTGCCGATCAATAAAAAATATCCGCTTGAGCAGCTGATTGCAGCATGTCAGCGTTATATTGCCAAAGACGGGAATGAAAGTTCACGTAAACATGTGACGATTGAATATGTGATGTTAGATGGCGTGAATGACCATCCTGAACATGCTCAGCAAATGATTAAGCTGTTGAAGAATTTGCCAAGCAAGATTAATTTGATT
>JBKBMR010000206.1:0-762 GCA_046295755.1 Methylohalobius sp. | reverse complement strand
ATCAGCAAAAACCACGCGATGGTGTGTATCGAGGACTTGCAGGTGCGGAACATGTCCAAGTCGGCGGCTGGTACTCTGGACAATCCGGGCAAGAATGTTCGGGCCAAGTCCGGTCTGAACAAAGCCATCCTCGACCAAGGCTGGTTCGAGTTCCGCCGCCAACTGGACTACAAGCTGGCATGGCGGGGCGGCTGGTTGGTGGTGGTGCCGCCGCAGAACACGAGCCGCACCTGTCCTCACTGCGGACACGTGTCGGCGGAGAACCGCCAGACGCAAGCCCGGTTCGTGTGCGTGGAGTGCGGCTTCGAGGACAACGCCGATCTGGTCGGCGCGATCAATATCTTAAGGGCGGGACACGCCCGGATGGCCTGTGGATCGAACTGCACTAGCAGTCGGAAGCAGGAACCCACCGAAGCGACTACGCAGGAGCTCGCTCATGCGTAGCGCCGTAGGAATCTCCGGCCTTCAGGCCGGGGAGGATGTCAACTTGGTTTCGGTAAATCCTCACTCTTGATGCTCGACTGCTCCGCCGCCGCTGGCTGTGCCGGTGGCGGCATCGTTTTTTGGCTTCCAAACAGTTTCCCGATGTTTGAGGTGCCAAGCGGACTGGTAAACACGTTACCTGCGCCGGCAAGCATGGACTCAGCCACTCCCAACCCGGGTTGCATCGGCTGCGCCGCTTCCTGACGCATCGGCTGTTGCATCGGCTGCATCGGCTGCACCGCTTCCTGACGCACGGGTTGCGGCTGTTCCTGACGCATC
>JBKBMR010000205.1:0-826 GCA_046295755.1 Methylohalobius sp. | reverse complement strand
ACCTGCGGGCGCTGCAGCCCCAAGGACCCAAGGCCAAGCACGGCACCTTTGCCGTCTACGAGCCGGGCTACGTGCACATCGACGTGAAATACCTGCCCCAAATGGCCGATGAGGATAGGCGTCGCTACCTGTTCGTGGCCATCGACCGCGCCACGCGCTGGGTGTTCATCCAGCTCAAGAGCACCAAGAGCGCACGCGCCGCGCGCGCCTTTGTGGCCGCCCTGGCCAAGGCCTGCCCGGTGCGCATCCGCACGATCCTCACCGACAACGGCAAGGAATTCACCGACCGCTTCGTCACCACGGGTGAGCGCACCCCCACCGGGCAGCACGCCTTCGATGAGCTGTGCGCTGCGCTGGGCATCGAACATCGGCTTACCCGTCCACGGCGGCCCCAGACCAACGGCATGGTGGAGCGCTTCAACGGTCGTATCGAAGAGGTGCTGCGCAGCCATCACTTCCTCAGCGGCCAAGACCTGGAGCAAACCCTCTTGCGCTACGCTTGGCTCTACAACCACCATCTGCCTCAGACTGCCCTCGATGCCCGCACGCCCATGCAGGCCATGAAGGACTGGTATCGGCGAAGATCGGATTTGTTCCAAAAGCGACCCCATAATCATCCGGGACATGACAATCAACAATAACAGAAAGGGCAAGCGGTATCGATACAACGCTCCATAGTTGGGAGATGTGTAGACGTAGAAGAGGATGCCTGCAACGGCCAACACCACCAACGCCCCAATGGCCTGCTCGTGACCTCGGAGCAGCCGTAGCCCAAACAAGCCCACCAGCATCCCGTACACGAACAGCATCTCCACACCGCTCAACA
>JBKBMR010000204.1:608-891 GCA_046295755.1 Methylohalobius sp. | reverse complement strand
CCCACCGCATCAATCTGCTTCATCGAACTGCCGTCATAGGCCAGCACTGGCAGGAATCGGATAAACTCTTCTACCTTCTTCTCGGGATTGACTTCGTTCACATCCAAACGACAGGCGTAATCGGCAATCTGGCGCAGGGCGCGGTCGGGCGCGAAGTCAAACACGTAGCATTCTTCCTTGAGGATCAGCTCTTCGTTCGGCGAGCGCCCATCCGGGTTCTTGATCGTCCACGGCGATTGCACGCGGAATGCCGCCTGGAAGTAGGTCTCCGGGCTGGAGCAGT
>JBKBMR010000204.1:0-598 GCA_046295755.1 Methylohalobius sp. | reverse complement strand
GAGGGTGATGGTTTTCGTTTTGAGCGGGTCGCCCATCGCTTCCAAAACCGGCTGCAGGGCTTTCACCCCGATGCCTGCCTGAGTGCCGGCAGCAACGATGACTTTGTAGTCGTGATAGAAACGGTTTTGCCGTTTGGCCAACAGGTTGCGCATCGCGTAGCAGGCTGCCACGCTGGGCAGAAACCACAGGGTGTGCGTGAGCGCGTTCAACAAGCGCACATCCGAAAACGGCAGGGGCGGCTTCTGCGCTCCCAGTTTGAGGCTGTCAATGGTGGTGGGCAGAAAGGCGCCGCGGATCAGGTCGAGCCACTTTTGGACTTCGTCTTCGTGCACGAAGCGTGCCTCGTTCCCAACTCCCTGGGCACGGAAGAATTCGTTCAGGTCGAACTCGTTGAACTCGCCTTTGAGGGCAAATTCGCGGATCTCATCCGGCAATTGGTAGGTCAGCAACACCATGCGCGGCAGGGCAGCATAGGGGTTATCCGGCCCCTGCCAGGATTCTTTGGCGCGCTGCTCGTCGGAATACGTCCAGTTGTAAATCTGCTCCTCGATGAATTCGCCGTTGGCAATGGCACGAAACGGCGTGCCAGAGAGGTAG
>JBKBMR010000203.1:0-912 GCA_046295755.1 Methylohalobius sp. | reverse complement strand
AAGCCGTGCCCAACCGCAGCGATGGCCTCGCTGCCTTGGGACTTGAGCCAGTCCACCGCCGCCTTGAGCTTGGCTGAGCCATCCGGCAGCAGGGTTCGATATTCCTCCAGCCCGGCGACTGCATCGAGGACTGGCAGCTGCAGGCTCAGGACATCCCAACCGTGCGCCGGAAGATACCGTTCAAGCCCAGAGGCGACAGGCGAATCGGCGCGCCATCCGGCTTCCGGCAGGAACACCACTGCCCCGCGCGCGGTTTGAGTTCGAGCGGGAGCGTACACCGCCAAAAATTTTTCCGCCTCCAGCGGAATCTCGACGATCTGGCCTTGGCGCAGGTCTTCTTTAAGCTGCTCCAGCAAGCCTGCTTCTTCCACTCGATTGGGAGCTGCCTGCGCGGAGAGCGCCACTCCCAACAACAGCCACCCCATAAACTCACGGCACCAATACCGCCGCTCCTTGAAATCGGCCATGGCGCAAATCCTCTAGAGCCTGGTTCGCTTCGGTTAATGGATAAGGATGGACCTCAGTGTGGAGAGTGAAGGCAGCCGCGATACTCAGAAATTCCTCGCCATCACGACGGGTTAAGTTAGCCACCGAGCAAAGACTGCGTTCACCCCACAGCAAGGCGTAAGGAAAGCTGGGGATATCGCTCATGTGGATGCCGGCGCAGATCACCTTGCCCCCCTTGCGCACTGCCTTCAAGGCCAAAGGTACCAGCGCTCCGACTGGGGCATAGAGGATCGCCGCATCCAGCGCCTCAGGAGGGGTTTGGTCACAGTCCCCGGCCCACGCCGCTCCGAGCTGGCGAGCAAACTTCTGCGCTTTCAGGTCGCCCGGCCGGGTGAAGGCATATATCTTGCGCTGCTGGCGAACGGCCACTTGAGTAATGATGTGGGCGGCGGCGCCAAAACCGTA
>JBKBMR010000202.1:0-952 GCA_046295755.1 Methylohalobius sp. | reverse complement strand
GATGGTGCTGCTGCGCCGCAAGGCTGAAAGAGCCGGCGGCGAGCTGCGCGAGCTCAACACCTGGGGCCTGAAGCTGTCGCAGTACGACCACACGAGCCACTCCTTTGCCAAGAAGCGCCTGAGCGAGCGCTGGCATGTGCTGAGGGACGGCTCGGGTGTGGTGCAGCGCGACCTGTACGCCGCGTTCCTGGCCGCGGTCGCGGACCAGGACGCCCTCCACCCGAGCCGGGCGCATGCCGCCTGGCCGGCTGCGCAATCGCTGCTAGGCCGTGCGGGGTGGTTGAGACAACAACCTGTGAGTGTGGCAAGCGTGCTTGCCACCGCGCCGGTGGGCTTTGGCCTGCCAGCGCCGGAACGGGTCGCACGGCAAAGGGCCTTAGCCGCTGGCGATGCTTCGGAGGATGTAGTCGAAAGACGAGAGCCGAAGAGAGTCAGCGAAGACGGGCCTAGAACCCCCTGGCTTTAGCCATGGGGAGATTCAGTGAGACAAGATAGCTACATTAAACAGGACAACTTTTTGAAAAGACTAAAATGAAGGAGCAAGCTCATCGACGCCGGAGCATTTGTTAATGCGGCTGGCAGGTACGACGAGACGGTGATGATGCAGGCAGCCCGTAACGGCCACATCGATATCGTCCGCCTCTTGCTGAAGAACGGTGCCGATTCGCACCTCAAAAACATTCGCGGCAAGACAGCGACAGATGTGGCCGACGAGTGGGACTACGCCGACACTGCCGAGTTCATCCGAGTTTGAGTCCAGTCCTAATGAGAATACCGTGGAACAAGTCGAACCAATCTATCCCCCTTCGCTGCACATCCTGCCCAAAGCCTGCGCCGACTGCGGTAAAGATGTGCGTTGTGACAAAGGGTTTGCGGTCATCAGCGCCAAGCCTGGGACATACCTCTGTTTCGAGTGCGGAAGCCTATTCCCCGGAGCCGCCAAGCGATGGGC
>JBKBMR010000201.1:0-957 GCA_046295755.1 Methylohalobius sp. | reverse complement strand
GGGTTTCCAGGCGGAAAGGGGAGGCAAAGGCCTCAAGGAGTTTGGTCACGATCGGCAGATACCCTTCTGGGGTCTTAAGGTCAGGAAGATAAAAGGTGAATTCATCGCCGCCGAAGCGGGCGATAGTGTCGGTCTCACGCAAGGCTCCTTTGAGGCGCAGGGCGACTTGCTTGAGCAGCAGGTCGCCGGTGAGATGACCAAAGCTGTCGTTGATCTGTTTAAAATCGTCTAGATCCAAAAACAGTACCGCAAGCAAGCTTCGGTAGCGGCGAGAGCGGGCCAATTCCTGGGCCAGCCGGTCCAAAAACAGGGTGCGGTTGGGAAGGGCGGTTAAGGAATCGAATTTAGCCAGCTGCAAGAGCTTTGCTTCTGCCTGCTTTTGCCGGCTGACATCGCGCACGACTAAAAGATACCGAGGCGGGTCTTCGGGAAGCGGTGCGATCGTGATCTCAACCGGCACCGCTTGCGCCTGGTTTTTGACTGCAAGGGCCGGCAAGGGGGCGCCGCCAGGGTGCCATAGATGGGTTAGCAGCTCATGGATCCTAAGAGGCCGGCCGAGTTCGTCGGCAAGTAGCTGTTCAATCGGCAAGGCACAAAGCTTTGCCTGGGGACGGTCAAATAGGCGTTCAGCGGCCGGATTCCAAGTTTGGATGTTCCCTTCGGTAGTGAGGGTCAAAATGGCCTCGGGAACAGCGTCCAGGATGCGCTGAAGGTGGGTTTTCATTCTTTCGAGCTGGCAACGGTCGGCTTCCACGTAAGTTTCGATCGCCAGGCCCAGGTCGAAAAAGACGATCTTGATGAGCGCGCCTAAAAGCCTAGTTTTTTCAGCCAAACTCAGGCTTTCCTGGTGCAGGATAGCCGCTAAAAGCCGCACCAGGAACCAAGCGTACGAGCCGCTGTACCATTTAAGCTTAAGGCCTACTTTGTGGTGGGCGATGCCTACCTTCAAGCGGTCGG
>JBKBMR010000200.1:0-970 GCA_046295755.1 Methylohalobius sp. | reverse complement strand
GGTCGTGTGGGCCTATGGCCGGACTTACGGTCTTAATCCCTTTTTCATCAGGTCGCGATTCAGAGTATACGTTTTCCAGCAATCTGAAATTAGGTCAATGTCTTAATCCCTTTTTCATCAGGTCGCGATTCAGAGCAAGGTTCCAGGCGAAACTGCGGAAGAGGGGGTGGGTCTTAATCCCTTTTTCATCAGGTCGCGATTCAGAGGATTAACGAGGATGGGACCGAGGAAACGGTAACTGTCTTAATCCCTTTTTCATCAGGTCGCGATTCAGAGAGTAGCGGGTATGCGGATAGTTGGTAAGACTGTTCTGTCTTAATCCCTTTTTCATCAGGTCGCGATTCAGAGTTTGATTTGGTGAATGGTAATGTTCAAGGGTTCGCGTCTTAATCCCTTTTTCATCAGGTCGCGATTCAGAGCGCGGTGATTGTGTACGAGTTGCTGGTGAAGATGAGTCTTAATCCCTTTTTCATCAGGTCGCGATTCAGAGGCCGGCGGACCATCTGATGATTGGGATGGCGCCACGTCTTAATCCCTTTTTCATCAGGTCGCGATTCAGAGTCGGAAGGCTCCTACAATATAAGATGTTGTGGGAGGGTCTTAATCCCTTTTTCATCAGGTCGCGATTCAGAGGGCTAGGCGCATTGGCAAAGCGAAGCGGAATAGAGTCTTAATCCCTTTTTCATCAGGTCGCGATTCAGAGAGAGACCTGCCGGGGAGGCAGGCGCCGGTTGTATGGTCTTAATCCCTTTTTCATCAGGTCGCGATTCAGAGAGCACCCTTCAAATTTCTTGTTAAAGATCAATGCCTTGCAAAGAGCCTTGCGGAAAATTTTTGACGCCAGAAAGCTGACGTCTATGACAACTCTTTGACGAATGGCCATTTTTAAACGTAGCACGTCCTAACCCTTCTGGCAAGGGGATTCCGCATAACGTCACTCCTTCTACCCACATTGGCCTTCCCCACCATT
>JBKBMR010000199.1:0-1151 GCA_046295755.1 Methylohalobius sp. | reverse complement strand
CTATCGCGCGGGCAAATATGATCGTGCCATCGTCGTCGCGAAGAAGGCGCTGGAGGTCGCGGAGAAAAACGTCGGACCAAATCATCCCGATGTGGCGACGAGCCTGAACAACCTGGCAGCGCTCTACCGAGCACAGGGTCAGTACGCCCAGGCGGAGCCGCTATTCAAGCGCTCGCTGGCAATCTGGGAGAAGGCCCTCGGCCCTGACCATCCCGATGTGGCGACGAGCCTGAACAACCTGGCAGAGCTCTACCGTAGCCAGGGTCAGTACGCCCAGGCGGAGCCGCTATTCAAGCGCTCGCTGGCAATCTGGGAGAAGGTCCTCGGCCCCGACCATCCCGATGTGGCGAGGAGCCTGAACAACCTGGCCTTGCTCTACGATGCCCAGGGTCAGTACGCTCAGGCGGAGCCGCTCTACAAGCGCTCGCTGGCAATCTGGGAGAAGGCCCTCGGCCCCGACCATCCCAATGTGGCGACGAGCCTGAACAACCTGGCCGCGCTCTACTATGTCCAGGGTCAGTACGCCCAGGCGGAGCCGCTCTACAAGCGCTCGCTGGCAATCTGGGAGAAGGCCCTCGGCCCCGACCATCCCGATGTGGCGACGAGCCTGAACAACCTGGCAGAGTTTTACCGTAGCCAGGGTCAGTATGCCCAGGCGGAGCCGCTCTACAAGCGCTCGCTGGCGATCACAGAGAAGGCCCTTGGCCCCGACCATCCCAATGTGGCGACGAGCCTGAACAACCTGGCCTTGCTCTATCGCGCGACCAATAGGGTCGCGGAAGCCGAGAAGCTTGAAGAGCGGGCTGCAAGAATAAGGGCCATCAAGAGATAAGGAAAACGGCTAACAACCGGTTGCAGCGGATGGCTTTCGCCCCACGTCATCCCAGCCGTTAGGCACTTCGAGGTAAAATCAGATGCACGAATTGCCTGACCAAAAAACAAAAAAACTTCTTGTAGGTAGAAACATGAAACTCAGAGCAACAACAGCTTTTGTTTTGCTTTTTGCTTTGATGTTTTCTTTGTTGCTGCCTGTCAATCAAAATCAGGTTATTGCACAACAAAACCCAACGCAGCAGATTCCACAATTAACACCGCAACAAATCAGACAGATTCAAGCTAGAAGCAGAACTGTAAGACTGATTCGCAGAATG
>JBKBMR010000198.1:0-1328 GCA_046295755.1 Methylohalobius sp. | reverse complement strand
AGTTTTTTTCAAGGTTTCCAGGTCTTTTTCGGCCTCTTCTAATTTTTGCCGCTCAATCCGCACCAGGGCGCGATTGGCGCGATCTAGCGCGTTTTGGCGGCGGTGTTCGATCGCCTGGCTGTAGGCGGCTTCGGCTTCTTCCAGCTCGCCACGCTGTTTGTGGAGATCGGCTTTGAAGCTCCAGGCTTTTGCTTCCTCTGGAGCGGCCTTGAGCGTTTCATCAAGCAGCTTGAGTGCTTGGTCTATCTGGTTTTCCCTTACTGCCAAGTACGCCAACCCTAACTTCCCGCGCGGTGAGTCAGGATCTAAACGCAAAGCTTCCTCGTACTCGCGCCTGGCTTGATCGAGTTTGTTCAGAGCCAGCCAGGCATCACCCCGGTAGGCAGCCAAGGTGGCTTGGCTCTGAGGCGGCAGAGACGGAGGGAGAGTGATTTCGTCTAAGATAGCTTGATTCTTCCCCTGAAGCTGGAGGGCTTCAGCCAGGGATAGGAGTACGGCTTCGCGCGCCGTCCCTAATTCGATGGCGCGTCTGAGCTCTTTTTCCGCAGTCGGACCATCGCCCAGTTTGGCGCTGATTTCCCCCAAAAGGCGCCTGGCTTCGACATTGCTCGGATTCTTCTGCAGCGCGTTCTTAAGCTCGATCATGCTGGTGCGAAGGTCGCCTTGGTCTTGCGCTTCTTTGGCCCGGGTCAAGTGATCGAGATCGCTGGTTGGACGGCTGCAGGCTATCAGCAGACCGATCCCTGCGATCGAGGACAGACGCAACAGAGCGGATCTTAGTTTTTTCGCTTTGGCCATAAGTCCGGATTCTCCGTAGGGGTAAGTGGCTACTTTTGGGCGCAGGATTGATCAAAGCTAGAGTATAGTCACAGAACCAGAATCTGTCAGCCACAAATACCTTATGTTATAGTCTAGATTTAAGACTGGGTGGTTAGCCTCTTTGGGTAATTGAGATGGAAAATGCTGAAGCCAGCCCTTTGGCGGCAGCAATCGTAGACAATCGGATCGACCTTAAGGCGAGGTTTTACGAATACTTCAAATTGGTTCACGCCACCACTGAAGCGCTCAAGCGCGAGGTGTACAAACTCAGGTTTCAGGTGTATTGCCTGGAGACCGGGTTTGAGCGCAAAGAAGACTGCCAAGTCTTTTATGAAAACGGCCAAGAAGTTTATCTAGAGACCGATTCTTACGACTGCCGCAGCGATCATTACCTCATCCGTCACAATCGCTCTGGGCTATACGCTGCCACGGTGCGCTTGGTGCTGCCGGATCCGGGCAATCCTCAAGCGCTGTTTCCCATCGAGGAGCACTGCGTGTTGCAAGCTCCG
>JBKBMR010000197.1:0-1693 GCA_046295755.1 Methylohalobius sp. | reverse complement strand
AAACCGCCGCTTCTGTCCATGGCGTTCAAGGGTTCCTGGCGGCTGACCGGCCTGGCGCTTGCGCTCGCGCTGGCAGCTTGCACGCCGCTCGAACGTCGGCAGGCCACAGATCGGCTGCGCCAGGCGCCAGCCCTCGTCACTATGGGCAAACACCAGCAAGCAGCCGCGCAATACTTAAGCGCAGCCGAGCACCTGCCGCCGCCTGAGCGCTCCCATTATCTCCTGCGTGCTGCCCATGCGCTTTACCTGGCCGGCGACCGAAAGGGCATGCAGCAAATATTAGAAAGCCTAGATCCGGGTCGAATGTCCCCGCCCGACCGCATCGCTCTTGCTTTTCTCAAGGCCAGGTTGGCGCTAGACCAGGATGATCCAACGACTGCTCAGGACCTGCTGAACACCTTTGACCTGCGCCATTTGCCTGCTCACTTGAGGAAAGATTATCATCAATTGCGGGCGCGTGCGTTTGCCCTGCAAGGCGATCTGGTCGGTAGCCTCCACGAGCGGATAAACCTTGCCCGCTGGCTGAAAACCCTAAAAGAGGTGGAGGAAAACAACCGGGCAATCCTACAAGCCCTTGAGCTTATACCAGCCGACGTCCTGAAGGGCCTAAAGGCTAAACCGAGGACTGATCTGGCCGGTTGGATCGAGCTGGCGCAGATATTCAAAGCCCACCCATATCGCTCTGAAGACTTAGACCTCGCCTTGGAGCAATGGCGGCAAGCCTACCCCTACCACCCCGCCGACCAGGGCCGATTCCTAGAGCGTTTGATCGCCCGCAGGCTTCCCCAATTACCCCCTTATCAAGTCCCGCAAACCTTAGCTCTGCTGCTGCCCCATTCCGGCCCTTTTCAGGCGGCTGCAGACGTCATCCGCCACGCCATCGAATCGCTGCGCAGACTTCCTGGCGAAACTTATCACCCGCAACTGACCGAATACGATAGCACCGCAGCCGACCCGATCTTCCAATACCAGCGCGCCGCAGGACAAGGCGCTGAACTGATCATCGGCCCCTTGCAGAAGCCGGAACTGGAACGCCTAGCGCGCTTGGAGCGCTTTCATCCCCCATTGCTAGCGCTCAACGCAATCGATGGATTGACCCGGCCTGGCCTATATCAGCTTGCCCTGCCACCGGAAGAGGCAGTGGCCCAGGTGGCAAACAGCGCCTTCGCCCACGGCCACCTTCGCGCCCTGGCTATGGTGCCGGCCACCCAGGCTGGGGACCGGATCGCCAACTTTTTCTTGTCCTACTGGGAACGACTGGGCGGACGGGTGCTGGAAATCCAGCGTTATCCCCCAAACGGGGATGTCTCTTCGGCCATCCGCCGGCTACTCAACCTAGACGAATCAGAGCGCCGCTTCGAGCGCCTGCGCCAGTTCGTATGGGAAGCGAAATTCACCGCGCGCGTTCGCCGGGATGCCGATTTCCTCTTCCTCCACGCAAGTCCCGAGCAAGGGCGTTTGATCAAGCCGCAGCTTGTCTTTTATCGCGCCGAGTATCTGCCGGTCTATGCCACCTGGGACATCTACACCGGCCATCCTGATCCTAGCCGGGACCGGGACCTGGAGGGCGTCCGTTTCTGTGACCTTCCCTGGCTGCTTAAGGGCGAGCACGAGACCGCTCCCACGGTCGCTGACTTCGAAACGCAATGGGGACCCCATCCAGGCGCCTACCTGCGTCTGGCCGCCTTAGGGA
>JBKBMR010000196.1:0-1742 GCA_046295755.1 Methylohalobius sp. | reverse complement strand
CCTGCCATCCCGCTTTGGCAGGTAGCGCTCGGCATCAGCTTCGGGGTGGTGCTGGGCAAGGAAGTCTACGGCGGGACCGGCAAGAACTTTTTGAATCCTGCCTTGGCCGGAAGGGCATTTTTGTTCTTCGCTTATCCTGGCTACATGACGGGAGATTCGGTCTGGACTGCGGTGGACGGCTACAGCGCGGCCACTCCCTTGGCGTTGGGGAAAGAAGGGGGACTGTCTGCGATCCAGGCGGCGGGCTATAGCTTAAGCCAGAGCTTTTTTGGCTTCTTGCCTGGATCTATGGGTGAGACCTCGACGCTGGCCATCCTGCTCGGGGCGATTTTCTTGCTTTATACCGGTGTTGCTAGTTATCGGATCATGGCCGGGGTGCTGATTGGAGTGATCGCCACTTCGACCTTGTTCAACCTCATCGGCAGCGCCACCAATCCGATGTTTTCGCTTCCCTGGTACTGGCATCTGACCTTAGGAGGGCTAGCGTTCGCCACGGTCTTTATGGCCACCGACCCGGTCAGCGCGGCGATGACCGACACCGGGCGCTGGATCTTCGGTATTCTGATCGGGGTAATGACCGTCTTGATTCGGGTGGTAAACCCTGCCTTCCCGGAAGGGGCGATGTTGGCAGTATTGTTTGCCAACATTTTTGCCCCGCTCATCGACTATTTTGTAGTGCAAGCTAATATCCGCCGAAGGATCAAACGCAATGTCTGATAATATCAACCCGACGATACAAGCAAGCAGCGCTTTCAAGGTCTGGCGCGAGCGCGCTCAAGCCTATGCGGAAAGGATTCTATCGCTTCCTAACGACAGCTTCGAGAAAACCCTAGCGGTGGCGTTCTGGCTGTGCCTGGCCTGTGCTGTGTTGGTGGCTTTTTCTGCAGTAGCTTTAAAGCCTTTGCAGGAAGGCAATAAGGCCGCTGACATGCGGCGCAACATCCTCGAAGTAGTCGGTTTATGGCAGGAAGACCTGGACATTAATGAAGCTTTCAAGCGCTTTGAGGTCAAGGTAGTCGAGCTTAAGACCGGAGAGATTGCCCAAAACTTAGATCCCAACACCTACGACATGCGCAAGGCGGCCAAGGACCTAAAGCTCAGCGAGCCTGTGCCGCGCGACAAGGACATCGCTTCGATCAAGCGCAAGCCGAAGTACGCGACGGTTTATTTCCTCAAAGGTGAGAACGGAAAGCTTGAAGCTTTGGTCTTACCGGTGTGGGGCTATGGGCTTTGGTCCACCATGTACGGCTTTTTGGCGCTGGAGCCGGACTGCAACACGGTGATCGGGATCAACTTTTACGATCAAAAGGAAACCCCAGGGCTGGGAGGCGAGGTAGTCAATCCCAATTGGCGCGCGCTGTGGAAAGGCAAAAGGATTTATGACCAATCTGGCGCACCGGTGTTGCGCCTGGTTAAAGGGAGGGTAAATCCAAGCCAGGCAGGGGCCGAATTTCTGGTCGACGGTCTGGCCGGTGCCACCTTGACCAGCAACGGCGTCAGCAATCTGATTCGTTTCTGGCTCGGCGAAGAGGGGTACAAACCTTTCTTAGCCAAGCTTTGCGGAAAGTGAAGGAGGCTAGCATGAGCGATGAAGTATTAGAAGCTGAAGAATTTAAGTTCGAAAAGATCAAACCGGTGCTGGTCGATCCCTTGATCGACAACAATCCGATCATCCTCCAGGTATTGGGAATCTGTTCGGCGCTGGCAGTCACTTCCCAGATGGCCACGGCGCTGATCATGAG
>JBKBMR010000195.1:0-1744 GCA_046295755.1 Methylohalobius sp. | reverse complement strand
GGTATACCCGTATCAGCTTCGCGCCGCCTGGGACCGGATGGTCTATTCGGGCACTGGCCAGGCGCCGATTCAGGTCAACACCCTCCAAGAAATGCGCGAACGCCTGCGCACGACACCCGGGGCCATCGGGTACGTCTTACAGAATCAAACCCTACTCGAGGAGCACATGCCATGAAGAGCGCCTGGCTTTGCTGCCTGCTTGGGCTATGCCAGCCAGTTAAGGCCGCCTCCCCATTCGATTTTCAGCTGCACGGCTTTCTCAGCCAGGGGTATCTGGTCAGCACCGGCAACAACTTGTTCGGCAACAGCCGCCACAACGGTAGCTTGGATTTCACCGAGATAGGCGCTAACCTTTCCCTGCGCCCTTGGGGCAGGCTTCTGATCTCAGCCCAGGGCCTGTTCCGCCAAGCCGGGGCCTCCGACGAGGAAGGCGTGCGCTTAGATTACGCCCTGCTCGATTATTACTTTCCCGTCGGACAGACCGGCACCCTAGGGGTGCGCCTGGGACGGGTGAAAAACCCGTTTGGGCTGTACAACGAGACGCGCGACGTGGTCTGGACGCGGCCTGGGGTGCTGCTTCCGCAATCGATCTATTTTGATGCTTTGGCCTTACGTCAGGCCATGCTTTCTTCCGACGGCGGCCTGCTCTATGGCCGCTACGTTTTTGGCGACCACGCCTTGAGCGCCGAGTTCCTGGTCGCCGAACCGCGCGACGACACCGGTGGGGCGGTCGAATTCTTGACTGGGGGAGGCAAAGGCGAGCTTTCCGGCCGCCCGATGTGGATCGGGCGGGCGGCTTACGAATGGCAGGAAGGACGGGTGCGCCTTATGTTCTCGATCGTGGACCTTGACCGCGATTTTCGTCCCTCGATCCAAGGGGTAAGCTCGGGGAGTATCAAGACCCTCTATCCGCTCGCCTCGCTGCAATACAACGCCGAACGCTGGTCGCTGACGGCAGAATACGGCCGCGTCATCACCGAGCGGAAAGGCTTTACCCCGGGCGGGGTCCCCATGACCAATACCACAGAGAGTTTTTACCTTCAAGGACAATACCGTTTAAACTCGAAATTGTCGCTTCTGGCCCGTTACGACGTGTTCTTCGCCAACCTAGGCGACCGCGACGGAGAAAAGACCGCAAAGCTCACGGGTCTTCCACGCCATCGGTTTTTCGCCCGCGATCTTACGCTCGGGGCGCGCTGGGAGCTAGCGCGCAACCTGCTTTTGGTGGGAGAATACCATTTCGTCGACGGCACCGCGTGGCTGGCGGAAAAAGACAATCCCAGGCTGAAAGCCGGAGGTGGAGACCGGTTTTGGCATGCGGTTGCGCTCATGGTGTCACTACGCTTTTAAGTCCGATGCGCCCAAAACAGCCCTTAAAGAGAATCCGCCGCTTTGTCGGCCTGCGCGTCAAGGCGTTGTTTCACCTGAGCCTTTTGATCCTCGCTTTGACCTCGACCTTTGGCGCTCTCAACTACCTTTACTTGCAACGCCAGTTTGATCAGGAACTTTCCACCCACTTTGCCAGCATAGAACAGGAAATGCACGGACTCCTCAAGCGTTCGGCAGATCGGCTTCAGCGCTTAGGCTCCGTGGCGGCGATGCTGGCTGGTCTGTCTGAGCCTCTGCCGACTGAAGAATCCGGGCAGATGCCGGAATCCTTCACGCGCCTTTCCGCGCTCCAATACGAGCTCGATTTGCAGAGCCTGGAGTTGATCAACCCCCAAGGCCGGCTGTTGTGGCGGTG
>JBKBMR010000194.1:0-1916 GCA_046295755.1 Methylohalobius sp. | reverse complement strand
GGTTAGCCGGGGTGGTCAAGCAGCCGTTAGCCGCTTATGTGATCCATCCCCAAAGCGCGACCCGCTCCGATCCCTTAAAAGCCCAAGTGCAAACCGTGGCGGCTTGGTGCTCTTTAAAACCCTGGATCGCTTGTGGCTCCTCTGAGCTTCGCGCCGGTTTCCGGCGGGGGCTGAGACGGGCCCGCTTTAATCTGGCGGTGGCCAAGCTTCGAGCGGGAAAGCGGTGGGAAGCTGTCTTAGCCGTGCTGCCTTTGCTGTACGAGGCGCCTTCTGCATCCAGCCTGAAAACCATCGCCTCGGTCCTTAGGGGATGAAACCTGGGCTTTTGGTCATCACCGAACTGTTTTTACCTACCAAGGGCGGAACGGCCGTTTGGTTCGATGAGGTCTACCGGCGGCTTGGAGGAAAGGAAATTCACATCGTCACTGCCCAGGTGCCCGGTGCCGAAGAACACGACTTAGGTCATCCCAACACCGTCCATCGCCTAAATCTTCGCCGTCATTGGTGGCTAAAGCCTGAGTCGCTTGCTATGTATAGCAAATTGCTTTTGGCTTCACTTTGGATCGCTTGGCGCTTTCCTATCGCTGCTGTCCACGCCGGAAGGGTCTTGCCGGAAGGCTTGGTAGGCTTATGGGTAGCGCGGCTGTTTCAAAAACCATTGGTTATCTACGCCCACGGCGAGGAGATCGCTACTTGGCGCCAGCCGGCTAAATTCAAAGCGATGGTCTTCACGTACCGGCACGCCGACTGGGTGATCGCCAACAGCCGGTTTACGCAAGACGAGCTGTGCAAACTGGGCGTTCCGCAAGCAAGGATCGTCAGAATCTCGCCGGGAGTGGACGTAGAGCGCTTTCGTCCTGGACTTCCTACGGCTGATTTATGCGAACGCCTGGGACTTTCTCCGAATACGCCGCTGATCTTATCGGTGGGCAGGTTGACGCGGCGCAAGGGGTTTGACCAGGTGATCCGCGCTTTGCCGCAGGTGATCGAGGCAGTTCCTGAGGTCCATTACGCCATCGTCGGCATAGGCGAGGACGAGAGCTATCTTAACCAACTGGCCATCGAGACTGGGGTGACCGAGCGCGTCCACTTACTCGGGCAGGTGCCGATGGAGGAGTTGCCTCGCTGGTATAACGCCTGTACCGTGTTCGCCATGCCCAACCGCGAGATCGACGGGGACAACGAAGGCTTCGGCATGGTGTTTTTGGAGGCCGCCGCTTGTGGGAAACCGTCTCTTGCCGGGATCGCTGGCGGCACCGGAGATGCCGTGCAGGAAGGGATAACTGGGCTTAGGGTAAATGGAGAATCGGTTGCCCAGATCGCTTCTGCTTTGGTATCGCTGCTTAAGGCGCCAGGCGAGCTTGGCCAAAACGCCCGCGCTGTTGTCTGCCGCGAACATGCCTGGGCAAAGGTAGTAGAAAAGATCGGCGCTTTAAGCCAAAGCTTTTCAAGATCATCGGCCTTCTAAATAAACTCGAAGCTCAGCCACGATCTCGGGAAAGCGGTCGGAGACGTCTTGGTGGCACCCAGGATCGGTCGCAAGATCGAACAGGAGATAACGGGGCGTAGGGTTGAGCGCCAGACGCACCAGTTTCCAGTTTTGCCAGCAGACAGCCACGTCGCAGGCACGCTCGATCTGTTGCCGGTATTCAGGCTTGATCGCCAGGGTGCCGCTGAGTTTGTCTGGAATGCAGAGAAGTTCGACGATATCTGGATAAACCAAATGGCGAGGGTGGATGTTGGGAGGGGGAGTCAGCCAGAGGCCAGTTTTGAATCGGGCGACGAGTTCCGGCAGAGGTTTTCCGGCGAGAAAATCCACAAGCGATACGCCTTCTGCGCTGGCAGGTGGGGTAATCCCGCACAGTTCGAGCAAAGTGGGCGCGATGTCTGCGGCGCGGATGATTTGGTTGACGATG
>JBKBMR010000193.1:1628-1946 GCA_046295755.1 Methylohalobius sp. | reverse complement strand
GGCAACACGAGGTTTCCCGCGCCCAGTTTTTTCGTAAATCCAAACCATGCAAGTTAGTACCTTGATCCTGATGCTCCTAGGTCTGACCGCCTGCGCTTATTACCTCGGACTGAGGCGGGCGATAGCAGTCAGCGGCGGACCGGTTCGTCGGCTGCATTCCCTGCCCCATTATTACGGCTACTACGTGGCCCTTTGGTGCAGCCTGCCGGCCTTTTGCATCCTGGGTTTGTGGCTCGCCTTGGACGACCGCATCATCACCCAACTGGTGACCGCCGCGCTGCCCGAGGAAATCCGAAGTCTCCCCCCCCAGCAACTCAA
>JBKBMR010000193.1:0-1618 GCA_046295755.1 Methylohalobius sp. | reverse complement strand
ATCCTCAATCGGGTGAAAAACGCCCTCTCCGGGGATATTCCAGCCAACGATCCAGTCATCCAGACTGCAGCCGATCACTACTACTACCTCAAAACCTTAAGCGATCGCTGCCTGGCGGTGCTCGCTTTGGCTGCTGCCGGGATAGGCGCGGCTTGGGCAAGAACTAAGATCCGGCCAGAGTTAGCGGCGCGCAACCACGTGGAAAAAGCGATCGAAGTTTTCCTCATCGCAAGCTCCACGCTGGCCATCCTCACCACCATCGGGATCGTCTTGTCGGTCCTGTTCGAGTCCCTGCGTTTCTTTCAGTTGGTGCCGGTGACCGAATTCCTGTTCGGCACCAATTGGAGTCCCCAGCTTGCAATCCGCCCAGACCAGGTGGGCGCATCCGGCGCCTTCGGCTTTATCCCCCTGCTCACCGGCACTCTGCTCGTCTCTGCGGTCGCCATGGCAGTTGCCGTTCCATTGGGACTGCTGTCGGCCATCTATCTGGCCGAATTCGCCCATCCCAGGGTACGGGCGATGGCCAAACCACTGCTTGAGATCCTAGCCGGGGTGCCTACGGTAGTTTATGGTTTCTTCGCCGCTCTGGTGGTCGCCCCTTTCCTCCGGGATCTGGGCAACGCCCTTGGCCTCAGCATCTCCTCGGAAAGCGCTTTAGGAGCTGGACTGGTCATGGGGATCATGATCATCCCTTTCGTCTCTTCACTTTCGGAAGACGTCATCCATGCCGTACCGCAAGCCCTGCGCGACGGCGCCTTTGCCCTTGGGGCCACGCGCGCCGAGGCCATTACCCAGGTAGTGATCCCGGCGGCGCTGCCGGGAATTGTCGGCGGGATTTTATTGGCGATTTCGCGCGCCATCGGCGAAACTATGATCGTGGTGATGGCCGCCGGCCTTACCGCCCGTCTGACTGCTAACCCATTGGAATCGGTCACCACCATCACGGTGCAGATCGTCTCTCTATTGATCGGCGACCAGGAATTCGACTCCCCCAAGACCCTGGCCGCGTTCGCTTTAGGGCTGGTTTTGTTCGTGATCACCTTGGGCTTGAACGTCCTGGCTTTATACGTGGTGCGCAAATATCGGGAAAGCTATGAGTAGCCAAGCCTCCTCTTCAGTAGACCGGATTGTCGCTGGCGTCTCTCGGCGCCGCGCTCGGGAAACCCGCCTTAAGCTGTACGGACTCCTGGCCGTAACTATAGGTCTCCTCCTATTAGGAATCCTGCTGACCAGCATCGTCTTGCTGGGCTGGCGTGCTGTCTGGCAAACCCAGCTGGCTTTGGACGTCTATTTCGATCCGCAAATTATCGCCCCGGATGGACGCCTGGAGTCAGATTCCCTGCGCCAGGCCGACTACGAAGCGCTGCTAAAGCGCGCCTTGAAAGAATTGTTCCCGCAAGTGGAAGGCCGTGAAGGCCGAGCGCTTTACCGCTTAGTGAGCGCCGGTGGCGCCGATCAATTACGCAAGCTGGTGCTGGCCGATCTCCGCACGATTGGCACCAAACAACGAATATGGCTGCCGGCAAGCAGTGATGTGGACCTGTTCGTGAAAAGCGGGGTAGGGGCGCAGAAAGTTGCATCCTTACGGCCCTGGATCGACCAATTGCTCGCCCAGGGC
>JBKBMR010000192.1:0-1996 GCA_046295755.1 Methylohalobius sp. | reverse complement strand
TCAAGGTGCTTGTCGACGACCTCGAAGCGCTTGTTCATATCGTCGCGCAGCTCTTCAAGGCGCTTGTCGGTTTGCTCAAAGCGCCTGTCGATTTGCTCAAAGCGTTTATCGATTCGCTCAAGGTGCTTGTCGACGACCTCGAAGCGCTTGTTCATATCGTCGCGCAGCTCTTCAAGGCGCTTGTCGGTTTGCTCGAAGCGCTGTTCCATGAGTTCAAATCCTTGGCGCATCGACTCGCGCTGGTGTTTGAGCTCTTCCTCTACGCGCACTAGTCGCTCGCGCAGCTCAATTTCATAGGCCAGCGGGGGCTTTCCAAGCGAAAGCTCGGCCAGCCAGGTAGTAAGGTGGGTTTTAATAAATTCGATGTCTTCTTGGGCGAGCATAGTAAAAATCTTTTTCGGTAAACTTACGCCTGCCGCTTTGGTTTTGCAAGTCTTAAAGACGATGCTTGTTAGGCAAGCTTGCCATCGCATGAGCCTGGTTAATGCTATGCTACAAGTTGAAAAAAGTTGCTTTGCTGTCAGGAGATTTATGTGTTAGGTGCCATCGCCGAGGCGCGTTTTGGCGTTCCGAAAGAAATCGCTTACGCTGCCTGGAGCCGATTGCCTGAGGATATGCGCGAGGTGTTGGCTAAGCTCTACGCTCGGGCGGGGATGGCGGCACCCTGGTCGGGCGGCAGGTCATGATTCCTTTTGCGCGTTATCGCTGCTATTGCCAAGCGGTTGAAGCGCTTGGCTTTCCCCGCTATGCGGGATCGACCTGGCGCGGGGCGTTTGGTCATGCCTTAAAGCGCACCGTCTGCATCACCAGTCTGCGCAATTGCTGCGAATGCTTGCTTTGGCGAAGCTGCGCTTATAGCTATTTATTCGAGACGCCGCCTCCAAAAGAGGCGGTCATGCTGCGCAAGTATCCGGCAGCCCCCCATCCTTTCTTGATCCATCCTGAAGCAACGAATGCCCATCGCTACGAAGCTGGAGAGGTGTTCAGCGTCGATCTGACCTTGATCGGCCGCGCAGTCGGCCAGTTGCCCTATGTCATTTATGCTTTGAGCCGAGCTGGAACCTATGGGATCGGCCGAGGACGCGGTCGGTTTGCCTTAGAGCAGGTGAGCCAACACATACCTGGTGAGGGATTTCGGCTCATCTATTCGGCCGGCGGCAATGTTTCTGCTTTGCCGGCGCAAGCGCCTATCGCACCTAAGGTTCCGGATGGGATTTGTACCTTGGTGCTGACTACCCCGCTTCGCATCCAACACCAAGAGCGGTTGATGAGGGAAGCAGATTTTAGCTTCCGCGGCTTGATGGCGGCGCTATTTAGGCGCCTGTCGCTTTTGAGCTACTTTCACGGCAACGGTCCGATCATAGCCGACTTTCGTAGCCTTCTTGCCCAAGCCGAAGCTGTGCGTCCGGTTTCAGCTGAACTTGCTTGGTACGACTGGGAGCGTTATTCCAACCGCCAGAAGACCTATGTGCGTATGGGAGGGCTTGTCGGGCAAGTAAGTTTTGAAGGCCGACAATTGGCGCCGTTTTGGCCCTGGCTGTGGGCTGGCCAAGCGGTGCACGTCGGCAAAGGGACGGTGATGGGGCTTGGGGGCTATCGGATCGAGGCGGCAAGCTTGCCAGAGGCGGGTTTTGAGGACAGGAACGTAAAATCGAATCTACTGTGACCGGCGGAAGATGGGACGGATGATGCTAGCCTCTTTTTTGGGCAAAAGCCAGCTTGACAGCCAGCATGGTTATCGACGCACGCGCTACCGTTTTCCAGACGGCAGCGAACGCGAGACGGCTTATTTTGGCCTGACCCTGGCAGAATACCTGAATGCGGACAGGCTAATCCTGATCGGCACACCTTCCAGCATGTGGGATGTGCTGATCGAGAATGTCGTCGGCGATGCCGCCGATGAGCTCTGGCGCCTTGAGCTCATGGATGCTGTGCGCGATGGGCAGGTCGATGCACCCCGGCTCGAGCGGCTACGCCCGGCCATTGAGAAAAGCCT
>JBKBMR010000191.1:0-2063 GCA_046295755.1 Methylohalobius sp. | reverse complement strand
TCTGCCGTATGGCAATTGCCGCACCCGCCGATCGCGAATAATTTCTCTCCCCGCTGGACAAGCTCCTCCCTTTCAGCGGCCCAGAGCCACCCAGCCCAAAGCAGCAGCCAGGCGACCCATAGTTTGAGATCAATCCTTACGATACTTTTCATGGCAACCGCCGCAGCCTTCTTTCCCCATCTTCTGGAACGCGGCCCTCATCGCCGCCTCATCGTTCCCCTTAGCCGCCTGGACGAATTCTTGGGCCAGGCGCTCCAAGTTTTGGGCGCGGGCGACAAAATCGTCCCAGTTCTGCCAGATCTGCTTTTTGGCTGCACTTTTGCGGTACTCGCTCCCTTTCGGGAACATGTTGGGAATCGACTTGGAAAGCCCCAGGATCGCCTCGCCGTGAACCAGCGCGTCGGGCAAAAATTGCTTTTGACCATCAGCGAGAATCGCTTTTAAGGCAGCTGCGTGTCCGCCAAAAGCTTTCATCGTCCCCTGCCGGTAGGCAACAATCGCTTTGACATCCGCCAATGCCGGAGACAATACCAACGCCGCCAGGATGGCCGCAAACCAACGGTGTTTCATGATTTTTAGCCTCCTCATGCTAAATGCCAGGGCTTGAGTATACAACCGTTATCTGAAAGGATACTAGCTAGAATCGCTCTGAGCTAAAGGAGCTTTAACGTGGATTTTCCACTGCTTGACAAATGATGAATCAGCTTACCTTGGGAACTCCTTGCCTGCACGCGGAAAACCTCGAGTGCGTGCGCAGCGACCGCCTGCTGTTTAGCGGCTTGAATTTCGAACTTGGGCGCGGCCAACTCCTCCACGTCGCGGGAGCCAACGGTTGCGGCAAGACCAGCTTGCTGCGAATGCTGTGCGGCTTAAGCCAACCGGCAGCCGGGGAAGTCCGTTGGCGCGGCCAGCCGCTTTGGAGCGAGCGGCATAGGTTTCTCAATGAATTGGCCTATCTGGGCCATCACCTCGGCGTCAAGGGGGAGTTGACGGCGTTGGAAAACCTGGTTCTGGCAAGCCGGCTCTACCGCACCCGAGCTGGTGCAGATCCTGGCCAAATCCTCATCTGCGCCGGCCTCGGCGGTCACGCCGATACTCCAGCCAGGGCCTTGTCCGCCGGCCAGCGCCAGCGGATCGCCCTAGCCCGGCTGCTGCTGCAAGAAGCTGTCTTATGGGTCCTAGATGAACCGTTCACCTCGCTGGACCAAGACGGTATCGCCTGGGTCAGGACCTTGCTGGAAGAGCATCTGGAACGCGGAGGGATAGTGGTGATGACCTCCCACCAACTGGTTCCAGTGCAAGCTGAGGTTTTGACGCTTCAGCTATGACACAAAACTTCTTGAGTTTACTTGTGCCGCTCTTGGTCATCATGGACCCAGTCGGCAATCTGCCTTTGTTCTTAGCAATGACCGAAGGGTTAAACCGGGCGGCGCAAGTGCGGGTCGCCGCTCTTGCTTGCGGTACTGCTGGGGGAATCTTGGTTTTCTTCGGCTTGACGGGCGAAGCCGTATTGACGCTCTTCGACATCAGCTTGCCGGCATTCCAGCTGGCTGGAGGGTTCATCTTTTTCATCTATGCCTTACAAATGTTCCAACTGCTCCCACCGCCCAATCTCAAAAGCTCACCCGCTGAGGAGGCAGAAAGCCTGTATAAGACCCACATCGCCTTGGTGCCTTTGGCGACCCCGCTCATCGCCGGCCCAGGTGCGATTACCTTAGTGTTGGTCTGGCAGCAGGATCCCTTGCGTCAGATACCGCTGTGGCTTCTTGCCGCGGCGATCTTCGCCGCGTGCCTTGGCGTGTTTTTGATCCTCGCCGCCGCGCCGTGGATCCGAAAGGCTTTGGGGGTAAGCGGCATCGGCGTCGTCACCCGCTTAAGCGGCTTGCTTTTGGCTGTGATCGCGATGCAATTCGTAATCGACGGATTGACTAAGGTCCTGCGTTGAACTCACACCAACAGCGGGGCGATCACCAAGCTGACGATAGCCATCACGTTGATCAGAATGTTCATCGACGGACCTGAGGTATCCTTGAACGGATCCCCGACGGTGTCGCCGACCACCG
>JBKBMR010000190.1:0-2140 GCA_046295755.1 Methylohalobius sp. | reverse complement strand
GAGGCCGATGGTCATCGGATCTATTACGAAGAATGTGGTAATCCCGACGGCATCCCGGTTCTGTTCCTCCACGGCGGACCTGGCTCTGGCTGCAAGCCAGACCATCGCCGTTTCTTCGATCCTGTCCGTTACCGCATCGTCTTGCTGGATCAGCGCGGGTGCGGCCGAAGTGAGCCTTTGGGAGAGATCCGCGCCAACGATACCTTAAAGCTTATCGAAGACCTTGAGGCCGTCCGTATTGGGTTGCAGATCAACCGTTGGCTACTGTTCGGCGGTTCCTGGGGAGCGACGCTGGCTTTGGTATACGCCCAACAACATCCTGATCGGGTGTTGGGACTGATCCTCCGGGGAGTATTCTTGGCTCGCCAAGCCGATTTGGATTGGTTCGTCAAAGATGGCGCCCGCCGGATTTATCCGGATTATTGGCATCAATTGGTCAAGAGCCTTCCGGTTTCGAGCTGGAGCGATCTGATCGAGGGGATGTATCGGGCGGTCATCGGTCACAACGAGGCCTTGCAGCTGCGCGTCGTCGAAGCTTGGAGTCGGTGGAGCGCGGCGGTGACGTTGGGGGGAGCGTTTGACCCCAATGCCTTGCCCGACCCCGCGGAGTTACTCGCTAAGACCAAGATAGAACTCCATTACGCTGCCCATCGTTACTTCCTAGAAGAGAATCAAATCCTTCAGGCTTGCCAGCGGATCCGCACTCTGCCGTGTACCATCATCCACGGCCGCTGGGACCTGGTTTGTCCCATAGAGGCGGCGTTTTCTTTGCGGCGCAAGCTGCCGGGGGCTAGGCTGAAGATTTTAGAGCATTCTGGTCACATCGCAGCCGGAGAGGAAATGATCCACGCTCTAGTGGACGCTACCGACCAGTTTGCAGAGCAGACAGCATGAGGAAAAAGCGCTTGATCGTCGCCCTGACCGGCGCCACCGGTGCCATCTACGGCGTTCGCATTCTTGAGATTCTACAGACCCTGCCGGATTGGGAAAGCCACCTTATTGTCTCCCGCGCCGGATGGGTCAATCTCTACCACGAGTTGGGTTTGAAAAAGCCAGACCTTAGCGCTTTGGCTGATGTCTGCTACCACGTCAATGACATCTCCGCCGCCGTCGCCAGCGGCGCATTCAAAGTCGAGGGGATGGTGATTGCCCCCTGTTCTATGAAGACCTTGGCAGCGGCAGCCTGCGGATTCGGCGACAACCTCATCACTCGCGCCGCCGATGTGACCCTCAAAGAGCGTCGCCCTTTGGTGCTCGTGCCGCGCGAGACACCGTTGAACCTGGCGCACCTTCGCAACATGGTGGCGGTCACCGAAATGGGAGGAATCATCTTTCCGCCGCTTCCGGCTTTTTACGGTCGGGAGAAAACGTTGGCCGAGATGGTCGACGAGAACGTCGGAAGAATTTTGGGTTTCTTTGGCATCGAAGTCGACGGCTTAGTGGAGAGCTGGCAGGGGTTGCCTAAGCGCCGGTTTACGGTTCAAGAAGGCGGCACTTCGGAAGCGTCGCTGTAGACCTCTATCCCCAATTTGGCCGCCACCTCGCGCGCGCGGGCGGTAGCATACGGCGAAATGGCGATCAGCCGATCGGCGCGGCGCTGGTGGAGCTTCTCATAAAAACGCGCTTTGCGTTCAAAGAGATAAATATCGCCTTTGTCGAGCGAGGATTTAAGCTCGCATAAAATCAAAATTCCGTTGCGGATGATGACATCCAGTTCGATCTGATCTGGGCGTCCAAACACTTCTCCTGCCTGGTCGAACTCGATCACATGCAGCACTTCTACCCCAAAGGTTTTGCTCAAAATGCCGGCTAAGGCTTCGCGGAACGCGCGCTCTGAACTAATGCCCCAGCGTGCCCCGAGCGCTTGTATTTGGCGACCAAGCCGGTCGGCCACCGCCAGAATTTCCTGATGGACTTCTTCAAACCGACGGCTGTTTTCTTCCCATTTTTTAGCGTCTTCGACGCGGAAAGCTTCCCAGCGTTGGTTCCACTCGGCCCATTTTTGGGCCTCTTCGGCGCGTTCTTGCTCCCAGCGTTGGTTCCATTCGTCCCATTTGCGCTGCTGTTCTTCCCATTTTTTAGCGTCTTCGACGCGGAAAGCTTCCCAGCGTTGGTTCCACTCGGCCCATTTTTGGGCCTC
>JBKBMR010000189.1:0-2157 GCA_046295755.1 Methylohalobius sp. | reverse complement strand
GGCAATCGTACCGTCACCGGACTGCACAGCAAGCCCTGCTCTATCCCAACTATCGCCGCCGCACACGCACCGCTGCCGCAAGCAAGGGTTTCACCGACGCCGCGCTCGAATACCCGCAGGCGAAGATGATGGGAATCGACGATCTCCATGAACCCTACGTTGACCCGTTCGGGAAACAACCGATGGCACGAAAGCGCCGCCCCCACCTCGGCCACCGGCGCCGTAGCCACATCCGGCACCGCGATCACCGCGTGGGGATTCCCTAAGGAGACTGCTCCGAACCTGAAGCTCACCCCAGCGACCTCGGCCTGATACTCGAGGCTCTCTTCATGCACTGCCAAAGGAATCTCATCCGGGGCAAACCTCGGCACCCCCATCTCCACCCGCACCCGTTCAGTATCTACCAACTCGAGGGTCATGCGCCCAGCGGCGGTAGCTACGCGGATGAGGTCGCGGTCGATCAACCCCTTGGCGCGGACGAAACGCGCAAAGCAGCGAGCCCCGTTGCCGCACTGGCTCACCTCTGAGCCGTCGGCGTTGAAGATCCGGTAGCGAAAGTCGACCGTCTCATCGGGCGGCGGCTCTACTACCAACACCTGATCGCAGCCGACGCCAAAATGACGGTCGGCGAGGCGGCGGATTTGGACTTCGGTCAGACAGACTGACTGGTTGACCGCGTCGATGACAACGAAGTCGTTGCCAAGCCCGTGCATCTTGGTGAATTTCAGATGCATCTGGGTATCTGCTCTCCACGCCACAAATCTTCCAGTGCTTCCCGTCTGCGGACCAGGTGTACCTGCCTGCCGTCTACCAAGACTTCCGGTGGTCTGGGCCGAGAGTTGTAGTTAGAACTCATGCTGAAACCATACGCCCCGGCCGAACGCACCGCGAGCAGATCTCCCGGAGCCAACCGAAGGCGGCGCTCTCGGCCTAAGAAATCGCCGCTCTCGCACACCGGTCCCACGATGTCGTAAACCGCTTCAGGGACATCGGCGCGGGGGCAGACCGGGACAATTTCCTGCCATGCCTGATACAAAGCAGGTCGCAGCAGATCGTTCATCGCCGCGTCGACGATGGCAAAGTCTTTAGCCGGGGTTTTTTTCAGATACTCCACACGGGTCACCAGAATTCCTGCATTGCCGGCGACTGCCCGTCCGGGTTCCAACCAGATTTCATAGTGGCGCCCACCCAGTTTGGCTAACAAAGCCGCCACGTATTCGGCAGGCTGAGGGGGGGTCTCATTCCGATAGGAAATTCCCAAGCCCCCGCCCAAGTCCAGATGACGCAGGGCAATGCCTGCCTGCTCTACCTGCTCGGCCATGGCCAACACCCGCTCCAAAGCGTCGAGGAAAGGGGTGATCCCGGTCAATTGGGAACCGATGTGACAATCCAATCCCACGATTTCCACACAGGGCAGCTCCGCCGCGCGCAAGATTTCGTCCAGTGCAGTCTTTACATCCAGGCCGAACTTGTTCTCCTTCATGCCGGTGGCAATATAAGGGTGAGTCTTGGCGTCTACGTCTGGATTGACCCGCAACGATACCGGCGCCTTAAGGCCTAATTCCCCGGCGATCCGATCGAGCCGATCCAGCTCTTCCGCCACCTCCACATTGAAGCAGCGGATGCCGACTTCCAACGCGCGGCGCAGTTCCACCTCTTGCTTGCCGACCCCGGAAAAAACGATCTTGTTCGCTTCACCGCCGGCCTTAAGCACCCGCTCCAGCTCCCCCACCGAAACGATGTCGAATCCGGATCCCAGCCGCGCCAACAGATTGAGCACCGCAAGATTGGAATTTGCCTTGACTGCATAGCAGATCAGGTGGGGATGCTTGCCGAAAGCCCGATCGAAAGCGTACCAGTTCTGCTCCAGCGCAGCGCGGGAATAAATGTAGACTGGCGTACCGTAGCGGGAGGCGATATCGGCCACTGGCACGCTTTCTACATACAATTGACCCGCTTGGTAATAGAAGTGATCCATTCAGCGTTTTTCCTGGGTTTGGTCTTGTTCAGGAGAGGGCAGATAGAGCGAACCCTTCTGGCCGCATCCTGTAAGCTGACCGACCGCTATCAGTCCAAGCAGCAAAATTGCAAAGACAAAATTTCTAGACATTTTTAGACCTACTGCCTGATCATACGATTGGATTTTAGCCCGACATC
>JBKBMR010000188.1:0-2171 GCA_046295755.1 Methylohalobius sp. | reverse complement strand
CCTTGCGCGCCCAGCAGTTCGTCGAGGACGCAGGCCCTCTCGCGCACAACGTCCGCCCTGACACCTACTACGAGATCAACAATTTCTACACCATGACGGTATACGAGAAGGGCGCCGAAGTCATCCGGATGCTCCACACTTTACTGGGTGAGGAAGGTTTTCGCCGGGGGATGGATTTGTATTTTACCCGCCACGACGGTCAGGCGGTGACCTGCGAGGACTTCATCCGGGCGCTGGCCGACGCTAACAACATCGATTTATCGCAATTTATGCGCTGGTATACCCAAGCCGGCACCCCTAAGCTCGAGGTGAAAACTGCCTACGATCCGGCGCGCCAGGCTTTTACCTTGACCCTGCGCCAGTCTTGTCCCCCAACGCCGGGCCAACCGCGCAAAGAACCGTTCGTGATTCCTATCCGCCTGGGGCTGTTAAGCCAAGACGGCAAGGAAATCCCGTTGCGGCTGGAAGGAGAAGACAAAACCTCCAGCACCTGCCGCGTGCTAGCGCTCACTCAGGCGGTGCAAAGCTTCGTATTTATCGAGGTGCCAGAAAAACCGGTTTTGTCCTTGCTGCGTGGGTTTTCGGCCCCGGTCAAACTGGATTATCCCCGCCCGCCCGAGGAGCTAGATTTCCTCTGGCGTCACGACGTAGACCCCTTCGTCCGCTGGGATGCTGGCCAGTCCCTGATCTCGGCCATGTTGCTCAAGCAGCTTAAATCCAGCTCTTTCCAGCTAGATTCCAAGCTCAAGGAAGGATTCTGTGCCCTCTTGATTGATCCTTTGGAAGATCTGTCTTACACCGCCTTGCTTTTGACCCTACCTGAGGAGGACTATCTGGCTGAGCAAATGGCGGTCATCGACCCAGACGCCATCCACCGCGTCCGCGAGCAGGCAAGACGGGCGCTTGCCGAAGCTTTAAGCGAGGAGTTTTTAGCCTGTTATTTTCGCCACCACCGCCCCGAGGAAGCCGAAGACACCTCTGCGGCCGCTATCGGCCGAAGGCGGCTGAAGAACACTTGCCTTGGATATTTCGCTTGTCTTGGCCCAGAAACCGCCCAAGCGCAGCTTTTGGAGCAATTCGAGCAGGCCCGAAACATGACCGATCGGCTCGCCGCCCTCAAAGCCATCGTCCACCACGATTATCCAGCCTACGCCCAATGTTTGGCGGAGTTTTATCAGCGCTTCCAGGATGAGCCTCTAGTTATCGACAAATGGTTTGCGATCCAAGCCACCTCTCCACAGCCAGGAGCACTCGAGCGAGTCAAAGCATTGCTCGCCCATTCCGATTTTGACCTCGGCAACCCCAACCGCGTCCGCGCGGTGCTTGGGGCCTTTGCGCGCCAGAATCCGGTCCACTTCCACCGCCCGGACGGGGCAGGCTACAGGCTTTTGACGAACTATCTGCTCGAAATTGACCGCCGCAACCCGCAACTTGCCGCGCGCCTGGCTCAGCCGCTTGCAGCGTGGCGGCGTTACGACCCGATCCGGCAACAGCATATGCGCACCGAACTCGAGCGCCTGTTGCAAACGCCTGCCTTGTCCAAAGATTTGTTCGAAATCGCCAGCAAAGCGCTGGCAGTAACATAGTTGTAACATGCCTACGGCAAGATAACACGGCCAAAGCAACTTAAGGGATCTTACGTGATACTGAAGTCGTTATCGCTTTTGCTGATAGGTACCCTCGTGCTGAGCGGTCAAGCGCTTGGGCGCGACTATATTTACGCAGTGGGTTCTTCTACGGTCTATCCGTTCACCACTGTGGTCGCCGAACGCTTCGCCAAAAGCACCGGTTTCCCCGCCCCCAAGGTCGAATCCACCGGCACAGGCGGCGGGATGAAGCTGTTTTGCGCAGGGATAGGAGTTCAGCACCCAGACATAGAAAACGCCTCGCGCCGGATCAAGCCATCCGAGTTTGAAACCTGCCAAAGGAACGGGGTCAAAGAAATCATCGAGATTAAAATCGGCTATGACGGCATAGTTCTTGCGCATGCGCGCAAATCCCTGCTCTGGAAAGATCTGACCTTGCGCCAGGTGTGGTTGGCTTTGGCAAAACAGGTGCCCGACCCCAAGGGCAGCGAGAAGTTGATCCCCAACCCATACCGCAAATGGCGCGACATCGATCCTTCCCTGCCCGATGTGGAGATCAAGGTCTACGGCCCGCCGCCTACCTCC
>JBKBMR010000187.1:0-2202 GCA_046295755.1 Methylohalobius sp. | reverse complement strand
GCCACATTCTGGAAGAACGAAACATCGCTTTTTCCAGCCTGTGTTTGAACTCCCGGGGAATTACCCTCTTTTTGGATCCACCACCTGGATTCGTCGTCGATGTGGTCTTCTGGCGCCTTTCGCCGCCGCTTAAAAATGACTTGCTTTGTCTTTACCCGATTGAGGTTCAAGCCTATTTCCTGTGGGGGTCGCACACGCGGTACACGCAACCTGCCGACCTCTACCTCCACCTGATCTACGGTTGGGTGTACGAAAACCGAAGCTGTTGGCCCAAATACTGGAGAATCTGTTCGGAGAACGACGCCCACGCCTTATACGTCTTGTTTTGCGGGCTGGAGCGCGCCACCGGCAAAGTCCTCTACCGCCTGTTCAAACAGCAGTTGCTTTTATCCGTGCTGCACCGCCAGGCCGAAGACGGGGGGTTCTATCACGGCGAATGGACTGACGAGATGGAGTCACACTTTCGCCTGGTTGCCAGCGCGGCTCATCTTTTGATGGATGCTTTAGCAGAATACCAAGACCCGACCATCGAGCAGGCGCTAGTCAAAGTGACCGACTTTTTAAGCCAACAGCACGATAGGCTAGACTGCGGCATTTGGTTTTTGCACGACTCGCTGGAAAAGTCTAAGGAGGCAATGCAAAAGTCGCCTTTTTCTTGGCTTCCTTCGCGCGCGTTTGGCAAATCGGTCAGCAACATGTTGGTGCTCAATACCCATTGGGACATCAGCCTCGCGCTGGCGCGCGCAGCACAACTTCTGCATCGGCTAAAGCTCGAGCTGGTTGAACAGGCCAACCAAGCCACCCTCGCTGTGCTGGCTGCGCGCCCAGGGGAATTGTGGTATCGCCTGGCCTTTGCTCTAATCGCCTTGAGCTTTCTGCCTACGGCACGCGCCGCTTCTCTACCCTTATGGCGCCGCGCTCTAAAACGCCTAGGTTGGAAGTACCTGATCCCAAACTTTCATCGCCTCAAACAAAGCATTCCCCGCTTGGTCATGCCTGGCGGATATTTAGACCGCGCCTTGTCCTTAAAAGGGATCTCAAGTGCTTACCAGGCCATCAACGTCATGGACTTGGCAAGACTACAAGCGCGTTTCCCAAAGCTTGAGCTTTCCCCTTATCTGCACGCCGCCATTGAGTTTACCTACACAAGCGGCTTGTGGCAGCGTTGGCAAGAAGAAGACAAAAACCGCTATGCTTTAGGCTTTTGGGCCGAAGCGCTGCGCTGGATTTGCCTTAAAGACCCAGATTTCCGTTGGCGCGCTAGATTGGCCGAGACTATGGTGTGCTTAGCGCGGCTTGAGCTTGGACAGCCGCCTTCGCTGCTCGGCGGAAACGCTGAGGCGGGGATGAAGGCTCCTTTTTGGCAGGCTAAATCTATTCCTCAGGGAGCGTTGGTGGCCGATTTAAGCGGTCCGGACAAACAAGAGCTGATGCTCGTCAATCCCACCGCTCGGTTTTTGTCGATTGAAGCTGGTTTGCTGCGCTGGCAAGATGCAAGCGGCAAGCCAGTCTCCTCGGCCTCTTACGCTCTTGCTCCTGGTCAATGGATCCTAAGCCGATGAAACTGCCGCACATCGGCATCCTTTCGCCGGAGTTCCCTCCAGACATCGGCGGGATCGAAAATTACGCCTTAGGCTATGCCCAAGCTTTAGCCGATTTAGGCTATCCGGTAACGGTGTTCACCCGCCGCCATGGGCAGGGCGAGGTATCCCTGCCCGGTAGCGAGATCCGTCCGCTCTTAAAGGTTCGCCGCGTTCTCGATCGAGTCTTGCTCAAAGACCCTAAAATCGATGCCTGGCACGCGATGAACGCCGCCTATGCCTGGGCGACCGAGGAAACCGAAAAACCGGTTCTGGTCTCGGTCCACGGCAACGATTTCCTCCAGGCCTACCTGCCGGTGACCGCTTTGGCCCCCTACCGCTTCGGCCCCCTGTGGCGCCTGGAGGGGCCGCTGCGCCGCCTGGAACGGGCATGGCTAGCCGATACTACCGCCAAAATCCGCCGCTGGCTGCCCAAGGCCGCTGCGATATTGACCAACAGCCGCTACACCGAGCAAGTCTTGGTGGAGAAAATCCCGGCTTGCCGTGGGAAGACCATCCCAGCCCTGGTAGGCGTCGATCCTTTCTTCTTCGATCTTCCGCTAGCTACTGGAGAGCGCCACCGCCCGCTGCGCCTCATCACCGTCGCTCGGCTGACAGAGCC
>JBKBMR010000186.1:0-2207 GCA_046295755.1 Methylohalobius sp. | reverse complement strand
GCATCCGCCGCGGCCAGATTCTCCTGATGGAAGCGTTTGGTGGCGGCTTTACCTGGGGATCGGCGTTGATACGCTACTGAAGAAGATGACGGCAGGCAGTATGGAACCGAGGTTGGCGTTTGTATTTCCCGGTCAGGGATCGCAATCTGTCGGTATGCTCGCGGAGCTGGCTCGAGTGTCCCCAAAAGTGCAGGAAACCTTTGCCGAAGCTTCCGATGTGCTCGGTTTTAACTTGTGGCAACTCGTTCAGGAGGGGCCGGAAGAGGCGCTCAACCAGACGGTCAACACTCAGCCGGCGCTGCTTGCAGCTGGCGTTGCCATCTGGCGGGTCTGGTGCGAGCGTACCCACGTACGCCCGGCTTGGATGGCAGGGCACAGCCTAGGGGAGTTCTCTGCGCTGGTATGCGCCGAAAGCCTTGCGTTTTTGGATGCGGTTCGGCTGGTAGCTGAACGCGGTCGCCTGATGCAACGCGCAGTGCCGGAAGGCAAAGGCAGCATGGCAGCGATTTTGGGGCTAGAAGATCCTATTGTGGTGCGTCTTTGCCACGAGGTCGCCGCTACCGATGGGCTAGTGGCGGCGGCTAATTTCAATGCGCCGGGTCAAGTGGTAATCGCCGGCGAAGCAGCGGCCGTGGCGAAGGCTTGCGAGAAGGCCAAAGCCCAGGGCGCCAAGCGAGCGGTCGTGTTATCGGTGAGCGTGCCTTCCCATTGTCTGCTGATGCAGCCAGCAGCCGCTGAATTTGCCCAATTGTTGGCGACGATACCGCTGCAGCCTCCCAAGATTCCCGTGGTTCACAATGTGGACGTGGGGACGCACTCTGCTCCGGAGGTGATTCGTGCCTTGCTCACCGAGCAGCTTTACTCGCCGGTACGCTGGAGCGACACGATCCGTTTCTTGCACGATCAGGGAGTCAAGGATTTCGTAGAGTGCGGCCCCGGTAGGGTACTGACCGGACTCAACAAGCGAATTGTTCCAGAGCACCGGACTTGGCCGCTATTTGATCCGGAAACTTTGGAGAACGTATTAGAGGCATTGGGATGACGAAAGTTGCTCTGGTCACCGGCGCCAGCCGAGGAATTGGTCGGGCCATTGCCATTCAGTTGGCGCGTGCGGGTTTTATCGTAGTGGGGACCGCGACCTCTCAAGCCGGTGCCGACGCCATTACCGCCGCTTTGCAGGAAGCCGGGGCTAAAGGCCGTGGGATAATCCTGGATGTTACCGATGCTGGTCAGATTCAGACGAGGGTGAACGAGATCACCGAGGTTTTGGGTCCTCCTGTGGTTCTGGTCAATAATGCCGGGATCACCCGCGACGATTTGTTATTGCGGATGAAGGAGGAAGACTGGGCAGCAATCATAGACACTAACCTGACTTCTGTTTACCGGCTCTGTAAAACCTGTCTGCGCGGCATGATGAAAGCGCGCTGGGGACGGATCGTCAACGTCGGTTCGGTGGTCGGTGCTACTGGCAACGCCGGCCAGACCAACTACGCTGCCGCCAAGGCGGGGATCGTGGGATTTACCAAATCCCTAGCCAGGGAGGTCGCCTCGCGCGGGATCACCGTTAACACAGTAGCGCCGGGTTTCATCGACACCGATATGACCCGCCAACTCGCAGAAGATCAGCGTCGGGCGCTGCTTTCGTCGATCCCTTTGGGGCGGTTAGGGGAAGCAGAGGAGGTGGCCTATGCGGTAGCTTTTCTGTGCTCGGACCAGGCAGCTTACATCACCGGAGAAACTCTGCACGTGAACGGTGGTATGTATATGCCTTAGAATTGCCTTTAACGAGGGCGGTCGTTAAAATCCCCGTCCGGATTGGTTTAAAACGTAACTTACCGAGGTAGAAGAAGATCATGAGTGATGTGGCAGAACGCGTGAAGAAGATCGTGGCTGAACAACTGGGCGTCAAGGAAGAAGTCTCCAACGATGCTTCTTTCGTCGATGACCTAGGGGCTGATTCGCTCGACACCGTAGAGTTGGTGATGGCACTGGAGGAGGAATTCGACTGCGAAATTCCCGATGAGGAAGCCGAGAAGATCACCACCGTCCAAGAAGCAATCGATTACATCGAAAGCCATCTGAAGAAATAAGCGCGCACAAACAGGAGCTGTGGGCTTCTCTTTCGAACCAACCAGGTAAGCGAGTTGAACGAGAGACGAGTCGTCATCACCGGAATGGGCATAATCTGCCCGGTGGGGAATACGATC
>JBKBMR010000185.1:0-2208 GCA_046295755.1 Methylohalobius sp. | reverse complement strand
CTGGGCGGCTACCGTGTACCCGCAGGCGGGGATGGAGTTGAGCGCCATCGCCTATGGGCCGCTGCTTTGGATTGCCTGGCGCGCCCGCGCCGGCCTGGCTTGATGCAGATGCAAACGCGGTTGAGGGTATATAATGCTCGCAAAGCTGTCCTGCTCGGTCAACCCCAGGCATGGGCTTTGCCTTGACCGAATTTAAGTCAAAGGTGAATTTTTCAGGAGTTGGCGATGGAAGCATTCAAAGGTACCACTATCCTGTCCGTGCGCCGCGGGGGATCGGTAGTCATCGGCGGCGACGGGCAGGTTTCTATGGGCAATACGGTCATGAAAGGCAATGCGCGAAAAGTCAGGCGCTTGTATCATGATCAGGTGCTGGCTGGATTTGCCGGGGCGACCGCCGACGCGTTTACCCTATTTGAGCATTTCGAAGGCAAGCTGGAGAAGCACCGCGGCAACCTGACCCGGGCGGCCGTGGAACTGGCCAAAGACTGGCGTACCGACCGGATCTTGCGGCGGCTGGAGGCGCTCCTGGCGGTGGCCGACGCCAAGGCCTCGTTAATCATCTCCGGCACCGGGGACGTGATCGAACCCGAAAGCGATCTGATCGCAATCGGTTCCGGCGGATTCTACGCCCTCGCTGCTGCGCGCGCCTTGCTTGAAAATACAGAACTTGGAGCGCGCCAGATCGTCGAAAAGTCTCTGCACATTGCTGCCGACATCTGCGTCTATACCAACCACAACTTGATTCTGGAAGAACTGGAGTCTCACAAACCATGACCATGACCCCACGCGAGATCGTTCACGAACTGGACAAGCACATCATCGGCCAGCAGCAAGCCAAGCGCGCGGTGGCCATCGCTTTGCGCAACCGCTGGCGCCGCAGCCGGGTGTCACCGGAGTTACGTGAAGAGATCACGCCCAAAAATATCCTCATGATCGGCCCTACTGGCGTTGGCAAGACCGAGATTGCGCGGCGCCTGGCCAAGCTCGCCAACGCCCCTTTCATCAAGGTAGAGGCGACCAAATTCACCGAAGTTGGCTATGTCGGCCGAGACGTCGAGTCGATCGTGCGCGATCTGGTCGAAGTGGCAGTCAAGCTGACCCGTGAGGCCGAACTGGAAAAAGTCCGCTCCCGCGCAGAAAAAGCCGCCGAGGAGCGGATTCTGGATGTCTTGGTGCCGCCCCCCTCGAGTTGGTCAGAGCAGCAGGAGAGGGAATCGCCTGCACGCCAACGTTTCCGGGACAAGCTTCGCGCTGGACAGCTCAACGACATGGAGATCGAAATAGAAGTCCAAGCCCCGGCGATGGGAGTGGAGATCATGGCACCTCCCGGCATGGAGGAAATGACTAGCCAACTGCAGAGCCTGTTTCAGAGCCTGACCTCCGGCCGTACCCGGCGGCGCAAGCTGAAGATCAAGGACGCCTTGGAGGTGCTGCGCGAGGAGGAAGCGGCCAAACTGATCAACGAGGAGGAAATCAAGCTGCGCGCGGTGGAGATGGTGGAGCAGAACGGCATCGTGTTTCTGGACGAGATCGACAAGATCTGCCGTCGCTCAGAGATGGGTTCGGGCGCCGACGTCTCGCGCGAGGGGGTGCAACGGGATCTGTTACCTCTGGTGGAGGGCAGCACCGTCAGCACCAAGTACGGGATGGTTCGTACCGACCATATTCTGTTCATCGCCTCAGGCGCCTTTCATCTGGCTAAGCCTTCCGATTTGATCCCTGAGCTTCAGGGCCGTTTCCCCATCCGGGTGGAATTGAACGCCTTGACGGTGGAAGACTTCGTCCGCATCCTCACCGAACCCGATGCTTCGCTTACGGAGCAGTATAAAGCTCTGCTCGCCACCGAGGGGGTGAAGCTGGAGTTCACTCCCGATGGCCTGGCACGGATCGCCGAGATCGCTTGGCAGGTGAACGAGCGGGTCGAGAACATCGGCGCCCGTCGTCTGCACACGGTGTTGGAAAGGCTCCTGGAAGAGGTCTCGTTCGAGGCCCCGGATCTGCCCGGGAAAACCGTGGTGATCGACGCGGCTTACGTCGATAGCCACCTGAAAGACCTGGCTCAGGACGAGGACTTGAGTCGGTATATTTTGTAAAAAGTTTAAGTTGCAAGGTAAACTACCCCACTCTAAAGAGCGGGGCTTTCGCCTAGCCATGACCGCAAACGGACATAGCCGACGATTCGGGGCGGTTTACGACGCCCCCGCCTGC
>JBKBMR010000184.1:0-2208 GCA_046295755.1 Methylohalobius sp. | reverse complement strand
CCTCCCAAAGTGCCAATGATTTCGTACTCGGCCCGGCGAGCGCGCTCGTAGCTAAAGTCCAAGCTGGCATAGCACCCGTTGCCGAAATCGAGGAGGCCGCAGTCGGAAACGTCGGCGCCGTGCTCGTTGAACTTGGCCAGAGCAAAGACCGCTTTGGGAGAGCTAGCAAAGAACCAGCGCGCGCAGTGGACGGCATAACAGCCAACGTCCCACAGCGCCCCGCCGCCCTGTTCGATTGGGCGCGAGATGCGATACAAGCGCTGGGGAGTCATCAGAAACGAGAAGCAGGTACGCACCGTGCGAACCTCGCCAATGACGCCGGAGCGCAGGATCTCAAAAACCCGTTGGTGTTGAGGGTGGAAGCGGTACATGAAGCCTTCCATGACCTTGAGGCGGCGGGCTTGGGCAGCCTGAGCGATGGCTTCTACGTCCTTTTCGCTTAGGGCAAACGGCTTTTCGATCAAAACGTGCTTGCCGTGTTCCAAGCAGGCTAAAGCCCAAAAAGCGTGTTCTTCATTGGCCATTGGCAGATAAACTGCCTCCACTTTCGGGTCTTGAAGCAACTGATCGGGATGATCAAAAGCCTTCGCTTCGCTGAGGTGCGGGGCGGATTTGGCTAGAAGCTCTGCTGCTGCCCCGGGGCGCCGGCTGGCGATGGCGACCAGCCTGGCGTTGTTGGCCTGAAGCAGCGAAGGCAGCATGGTAGCCGCCATCCGCGATGCGCCTAAGATTCCCCAACCGAGCTTGGGTTGCTCTGCCATAATGCCTCCTCAATGCGCCCAACTTTGCGTAGTTTAGCGCGCAGGCACCTTGAGCAAAAGCCCTGCCCCGAGCGCAAACAAAACCAAAACGCTCAAAATTCCGGCGCGTGGGTCTTCAAATAGCAGGCCGGTGGTTCCCACCAGGAACGGCCCGATGACGGCCGCAAATTTGCCGAGCATGTTGTAGAAACCGAAAAACTCTGCCGCGCGTTCTTTCGGGATCAGATGAGCGTATAGGCTTCGGCTCAGCGCTTGCACCCCTCCTTGCACCAAGGCAATCAGAACGGCTAAGACATAAAACTCGGCAGCGCTGGAGAGGCCGGCGGCGAACACGGTCACCCCAACATAGACCAAAAGCCCAAGCAGAATGGCGCGCTTGGCGCCTATTCTTTCCCCCAGCCGACCAAAAACGACAGCCGCCGGAAAGCCTATGAATTGGACCAAAAGCAGCGCCAGGATCAGGTCCCGCCAAGCAAGTCCGAGAGCTAAGCCGTAATCGACCGCCATCCGGACGATGGTGTCTACCCCGTCGATATAGAGCCAATAGGCGAGGAGAAACAGGAAGGCGGCGCGGTGGGCGCGCAGGTGGCTTAAGGTTTGGACCAGCTGCTGCCAAGCTTTGAAAATCAGCTCCAAGTTGGGTCTTAAAGGTTTTTGCTGGATGCAAAAGCAGAGCGGCAGCGAGAACACCAACCACCAGCCGGCCACGCTGGCAAAGGACAGGCGTATGGCCTGTTCCTGCGCCAGGCCGAAAAGCTCGGGTTCGAGCGCCATCCACACATTGAAAGCAAACAACAGGCCGCCGCCTAGATAACCCAAGGCGAACCCAAGGCTAGAGATGCGCTCGTATTCTTTTGGGTCGGCTACCTCCGTAAGCAATGAGTCGTAAAAAATATTAGCCCCGGAAAAGCCGATCAGCCCGATTCCATATAGGATCAAAGCGGCAAGCGAAAGCCCCTGACCCAAAGGGGCAAGGCCAAAAGTTGCGCCTATCCCGAGCAAGGTAAAGCTAACAAGCAGCGTTTTGTGGAGATGCCCCTGATCGGCGATGGCCCCAAGCCAAGGAGCAAAGAGCATGATCAAGGCGCTGGATGCAGCGTTGGCGACTCCTAGCGCAAAAGTGCTTTCGGCAGGGCTGCCAAGATGCCAGTATTGCTTGAAAAACAGCGGAAAGAATCCGGCCATGACCGTGGTAGCAAAAGCGGAATTGGCGAAATCGTACAGCGCCCAGGCGATTTTAGGAGAGATTTGCATAAGTTGAGATTTCCTGTTTGCGGCAATATTATCTGACTTGTAGGCATTAAAGTAGAAAAGCTATGGCAGCGAGCAAGACACTGCTTATCACCGGAGTCAGCAAAGGGTTAGGGCGGGCTTTGGCCGAGGAATTTCTCACCCAAGGCCACAGGGTTTTAGGCTGTAGCCGAAACGTCAAGGCCGTTGAGGAACT
>JBKBMR010000183.1:0-2234 GCA_046295755.1 Methylohalobius sp. | reverse complement strand
CCCCTAGACTGCAAATCATCAGACTCGCTGCCAGACTCAATCCCACTAATTGGGAAAGCTCGAAATAGCCGCAGATCAACAGATAAATCACGCACGCGGGGATCAAAGCGAGGGTTAAAGACAAGCTGCGGCTTGGATCTGGAGCGATGAAATTGCCCAAGACGGTGGCTAGCGCCAGAGGGAGCAGGGCAAACAAAGCTCTGGGAGGAAACTGCGCCGTGTCCTTTAAGGCCGTCCAAGCGCCTAAAAATCCCAGTCCCAAAAGGCCAAAATCCACGGGCAGCGGCAAGGCAAAGCTCAGAAGGTAAAGCCAAACCGCCGTCTGCGCGGGGTTCATCTTAGCGCTTGTCTTTCACGGCTAAAAGGCGATACAGCGCGCCCTGTTTGTCGAATACCCGAAATTCCCCTGGGCGGACGAGCTCGCCGTAGACGTAAACTTGCTCTTGCCGGATTGGGTCTTGCTTTTGCCTTGGGAAATCAGGCGCCAAAGGATCGATGGGTTCATGTTTGGGAGGCGCGGTAAAATACAGGTAGCCTGCTACCTTGCGGTTTCCAAGAAGCTGCAGTTGGCCGTAGAAATATTTGGAGTCGGCAAATCCGCTAACCTTGATCCATTGGCCTTCGGTTTGGCGAGGTCGGTAGTTTTGGACGGCGCTTCCGTTTGCGGCCCGGTCTTGGAAAGTCGCCGTGACGGGGACAAAACCTTCGTCTGCGCTTGGCAAGACCTGCGGCATCAAAACGGGGAGAGCAAGCAGCAGCCAAAGCAAAGAGGAAGGTTTATTCCCCCGGCTCGACATCGCCTGCTCCAGAGATGTCGGTGACCACTTGCGCGGGGCGGCCGTAATAGGTGACGTTGCCGGCGCCGGAGACGTCTACTTTCAACCTGCGCGTCGCGTACACCTTGGCGTCGGCGGCGCCGGAGATTTCAATCGAAGCTTCTTCTGCTTTGAGCTTGGCTAAGTCCAAGTTGCCGCTGCCTTCGGCAGAGGCTTCCACAGTACCTGCGTGCCCTTCGGCCCGGACATTGCCACTGCCTCCAATCCGAATTTTGAGCTTAGGCGTGTCCACGTCGCTTAGTTCCACGTTCCCCGAGCCTTCAACTTCAAGCTCCTTTAGCTTTGGGCTTTGGATCTCGACGCGCAAAGGGCCTTCGCTTTGGATAGAGCGGCTGACCCCAATGCGCAGGCGATCGCCGTTGACTTCAGTGAGGATCAGGCTGAGTAAGTTAGAATCTCCAGTAAGGCGAGCTTGACAGCGGCTGCCAGGATGGTAGCTCAAATCCACTCCGGCCTCTACCGTGATTTTCTCAAAGCAGGGCAAGGTTCTTGTCTCCTCAGCGCGGCGGTGATTGCCGCGCACGACGCTGTCACTGCCGTATTCCACACCGTCGATTACGATTTTCCCCGTGTAGGCTTGAGCGGCGGCCAGAGTCGGTACGATAAGGCCGAAAAGCGGGTAAATCGATGAATTTTTCATCATTGCACCCGATGCAGTTCGACGCGGCGGTTTAACGGATCGTAAGGGTCTTTGCCAGGAAGCGGCTCGGTTTCACCTCGTCCTACGATGCGCAGGCGCTCCGGAGCGATCCCAAATTGGGAAATCAAATACTGTTTAACCGTTTGGGCGCGCAGCCGGGAGAGCTTTAAGTTGTAAGCATCAGAACCTTTGGCGTCGGTATGACCTTCTAACATTAAACCCTCGCTGGCAAAGCGGTCCATGGTGAGCATCCTGCCGACTTCGTCCAGATAGGATTTGGTTTCTGGGCGAAGCTTTGCTGAGTTGTAGTCGAACTGGATGGGTAGAGCGATGGCTACCGATTCTTTGGTGTTTGCTTGCGAAGGTTGGTGTTGGCTAAAAGTCAAAGAGCGAGTTTTAGGGGACGTTTTTTCTGGGAACAATAGCTGGCCCATCTCTTCCGCCGAGGGTGGTTTGGTAAATACTCGCACTTCTTCAGCTACCGCAACGTGAATCACGATGGTCAATGCTAGTGCAGGTTGCAAAATACGCTTGAGCATCAACACTCCCTCCTTATCTTTAACTTTGCCAATCATTTAGGTTCCCAGCGGATGACTTTACCCTGGGTATCGAAAAACACCACCTGGGTGTCGAACTCCCAGGACGATCCCCACGGCCCTTTGGCCGTCCTCCTGTTCGCGGGATATGCCCTGACTATCGTCGCCCATGTTGCCGAACACCATCGCCTGCACATTGCACGCCGTGCCCAAGTCGTGTGG
>JBKBMR010000182.1:0-2298 GCA_046295755.1 Methylohalobius sp. | reverse complement strand
GCCTTCGGTGGTCGTGCCATGATCTACGGCAGCATCTTCCCAAAACGCCCGGCACTCATAGACGACGGGGAGGTGGTGGCGACGACCAGCCATCAGCGCCGCTAATCCATTGAGCGGCGGAGAGTGCGCGTGAAGAAGGTCAGGATGCAAGCGGGGAATCAGCGCGTCCAGACGCCTCTTTAAAGCTTGCACCACGGCCATATGCCTGATCAGGGGCATGTTATCTAACCATGCCGGAAGGGAGGTGCGGTAGAACTCAAATTCCCCCACCCGTTCTGACCCGACATGGTTACCGCGGTGTTTGGGGGAGGTCAGATGAAAAGTTTCAACCCCTAAGCGAGCCTGTTCTCTTAAGATGGCACAAGTGCGAAAGGTGTAACCGCTGTGCAGGGGAAGGGAGTGATCGAGTATGTGGAGAACGCGCATTCAGGCTTGCCTTAAAAAAGACTCAAACATCAACAGCGACCAGATCGGCGCGCTAAAGTCGCGCAGGCCCGCCTGGTGCTGATCTACCAGAGTGCGCAGGAACCTGGGATCAAACCAGCCTGAATCCAGCATTCTCTCCCCCAAAAGCGCTGAACGCACTTTTTCCCGCAAGGGTCCGCGAAACCAGGCCGCAAGCGGCACAGCAAAACCCATTTTGGGGCGATACAGCACGCTTGCGGAAAGATAAGGCTCTAAGGCCTTTTTGAAAATATACTTTCCCTCTCGGCCACGCAATTTGAATTGCGGCGGCAAAGTTGCCAGCCATTCCACCAAACAGTGATCTAAGATCGGCACTCGCACCTCTAAAGCATGAGCCATGCTCGCCCGGTCCACCTTGGTCAAGATGTCGCCGGGGAGATAGGTTTTCAGGTCTAAGTACTGGACGCGCGACAGAGGATGATCGGGAGCGTTTTCAGCATATCGGTACAACACTTGGGCTGGGTGATAGCCTTGCAACTCCCGCCGCAAAGCGGCGCTGTAGAGACGCGCCCGCAAATCATCACTCATGATCGAAACGCTGTGAAAATAACCCTCTATCGAGTCGCGCGCCAATGCCTCTAAGGTTGACTTAGCGCGCAGGAATTTGGGCGCCCAATCGAGCTTGGGGTAAAGCCGCCCTAAAACGCCGAACAAAGGTCGGCGGATGGCGGCCGGAATTCTAGCACGCAACTTTTCTTCGTAGACGTGCCAGCGATAGCGGCGATAGCCGGCAAAATTCTCATCCCCACCGTCTCCAGAGAGGGCTACGGTCACTTTTTGCCTGGCCAGTTCGCACACCCGATAGGTCGGAAGAGCCGAACTATCGGCGTATGGCTCGTCGTATAACCCGGCCAGGCGGTCGATGAGGGAAAAGTCGTTGGGGTCTACTTGTTGGATGCGGTGGCAAGCGCCATAGCGGACGGCGACCTCTTTGGCGTATTCGCTCTCGTTGAAAGCCGGATCGCCAAAAGAAATCGAGCAGGCCTCTACCGGTTCATCCAGCAACTGGGCCATCATCGCCACCACCGCGCTGGAATCCACCCCGCCCGACAAAAACGCGCCAAGCGGCACGTCAGATATGAGCTGCACCCTGACCGCCTCGCGCAAGCGTTCGATCAAAGCTTCAGCTGCCTCGGTCTCACTCAGTTCCGTATCGGCCGCAAAGTGTACGTCCCAATAACTCACCGGCGAGGGGGCAGGCTGCCCCGCCTTAACTGTCAAAGTATGCCCGGGTGGAAGCTTGAAAGCGTTGCGATAGATGGTCTTGGGATCTGGAATATAGCCGTAGGCGAAATAATCCTCTAAAGCTTTCAGGTCCACAGTTCGCTCAAGGCCAGGATGGACTTTAAGCGCTTTGAGTTCGGAGGAAAACCCTAGCCAGCCGTCGCGCAACTGAGCATAGTACAGGGGTTTTACTCCCAACTGATCGCGCGCCAAAAATAAGATTTTTTGTCTGTTGTCCCACAGCCCGAAGGCAAAAATCCCCCGGAAACGCTTGACGCATTCTTCCCCCCACGCTAACCATGCATACAGGATCACCTCCGTATCGCAGCGAGTGTGGAAGATATAGCCTAAAGTTTCTAACTCCCGGCGCAGGTCTTGAAAATTGTAGATCTCACCGTTATAGGTGACCGTCACTCGACCGTCTGGAGTGGACATGGGCTGAGCACCGCCGGTAAGATCGATGATCGCCAAGCGGCGGTGGGCCAAGCCGATGCCTGGCTTTAGATATATTCCCTCCCCATCCGGGCCGCGATGGAACTGAGTCTGGTTCATGCGTTGCAAAAGGTCGCAATCGACCTGCCGCGCTCCTTCAAGGTCCATCAAACCGAC
>JBKBMR010000181.1:0-2314 GCA_046295755.1 Methylohalobius sp. | reverse complement strand
GCCCAAGCGCGGCTTCGCTGGTGGTAAAAAGCCCAGCCTGCCGCCAGCCGCGCTGGGTCTTCCACCAAGGCCGAAGCGGCTTCGGCAGCCTCCTCTACGGCTCGATAAGCGACAGTTCGGTCAAGGTTAAACCACCCGCCGTTGAGCTTAGCGTGCGCTAAGGTAAGGCCTAAGATTTCTGGCAAAAAGGCCGAACCGTGCCTAGCTAAGGCGTCCAACCAGGCAAGCTCGGCGCGCCAGGGCGATGAAGGATCGCAAGGGATCGCCTGGAAAGCGCGCCTGTGGGTTGCCACAGCGCGATCGAGCGCAGTCTGCAGGCGAAGCAGCGCAGCCCCAAGTTCGGTATGGGCGTTGGCTATGGAAACTGCCCCTTCCAGCCAGCGGCCTTCGAGCTGGCCGATGGGGGCAAACCAGGCGCGCCAGCGGTCGAGGAGAAACCCGCTCGGAGGCGGTGGCAGCTTAGGTGGTCCTAAGTCTTCACCAGAAGCGAATAGGGAGCTAAGCCAGCGCGCTTCCAAATCAGGAGTTAAACTTGGGTTCTTCCACATGGGGTTTTAAGAACAGGTAGTCTTCTATCACCAGAACGTCTAGGCCGCAGGTCGTAAAGATCGCTGCCGCGTCTTCGGCGCTGTGGAGGATGGGCTTGCCCATCCGGTTAAAGCTGGTGTTGAGCAGCACCGGCACCCCGGTGAGGCGATAAAAAGCTTCAAGCAACCGGTGGAAGCGGGGATTTAAATCCCGGCACACGCTCTGCACCCGCCCGGTCCAGTCCACGTGCACCACCGCCGGCACCTTGCTTGCTGCTTCCGGCTTAAAACGCAGCGCCCGCTCCATGTAGGGGGCGGTCTGGTAGTTCTCGAAGAACTGAAGGCCTTGTTCGTCCAAGATGGCCGGCGCAAACGGGCGGAATTCCTCGCGAAATTTGACTTGGGAGTTGAGCTTAGGTTTCATCCCGGGATCTCTTGGGTCGGCGAGGATGGATCGGTTGCCCAAGGCGCGCGGGCCAAATTCTGCGCGCCCCTGAATCCAGCCGACCAAATACCCTTTGGCCAAGTAGGCGGCCACGATCTCTTCTAGGCCTTGAGCCAAAAAATAGCTTTTAAAGCCGCTAAAGCGCACCAAGCGCTCAAGCTGCGCCTTTTCTAAAGCGCTTCCTAAGTAAGGCAGATGGCAGCGCGGCGGAGGTTTTCCGGGATGGTCTTGGCACCAAGCAAGCAATGCCGCGCCTAAAGCGGTGCCGTCGTCGGCGGGGGCGTAAGGGACATGGAGGGCTTGGAATGGCGTTTGTTCCAGCAGCTTGCCGTTGCACGAGGAGTTTAAGGCGCAGCCGCCGCTTAGCACCAAGTTGGGACTAGAAACTTGGGCGTGCAGATTAGTCGCCAGTTGGCAGACCAGTTCGGTGAAGAACTCCTGGCCAGTTCGCGCCAGATCCGCCGCAAGAAGAGCCGGTTCCTCAGGTTTTCGCCGCCGCGCTTCCAGTTCTGGGGCGGCCTCTAGGATGGCGCTAAGGTCCTGGCGCAGCTTAAGCCCTTCGACCCAAAGCATCTGCCTGAGCTTGCGCAGCAGCGCAGGGTCCACCTGTCCATAGGCGGCCAGTCCCATCACCTTCCACTCTTCGCCGGCGAGCCAGTCAAAGCCGCACAGCTCGGTCAGCCACATATAGAAAAACCCAAGGCTTGCTAAGCTGCGATCTCGACAGATGGGTTCTAGAACTCCGTTTCGGTACCGATAGGCGGCTACTGCCCCGCGCTCCCCATAGGAATCCAAAATCAAGCAAGCGGCCTCGGTAAACGGGCTGGAAAAGCAGGCCAAAGCGGCGTGGCAGTCGTGGTGGTTAAAATGGCGAAAGCTTAAGGGCGTGTTGGGAAAGTGCTCGCTCGCCTGGCGCACTAGGTTGACTCCCCCTAAAGGGAGGCTAGCGTTTTGGCAGGCGAGCATGTGGAACAGCTTGTATTTTTCTAAGAAAGTAGCGCGGTCGCGGTACCCCTTGGCCACCAAGCCGGCGGGCGAAAAATACCCTAGCCAGCGGCTGGTATATTCATACCAGGGGCGCTTGGCAGACCAGTTGTAGGCGATTACCCACTGGGCTTTAGGATCACAGTAGCGCTTGAGCCAAGAGGTGATGTGCAGCAAAGGATCGGGTGGACTGTTTAAGCCGCGCTTGGACTGCAAGCAGCGCTCGGTCGCTTCGGCAAACACCACCTGTCCTTCCTCGTTGACTATCGCCAAGGCCGGATCGTGGTAAGTGGTGCACAGGCCAAGGTAGATTCTTTGCCGCATAAATGGTGATAAGCTTTTTGAGTTGGCCGTTTTT
>JBKBMR010000180.1:0-2336 GCA_046295755.1 Methylohalobius sp. | reverse complement strand
GCACGGTACCCCCAGGGCGGTGGTCTCTTCTTGGAGCCCGCCGGAATCAGTCAGCACCAACTGCGAAGCGCGTACCAATCCCAGCATCTCTAAATACCCAACGGGCGGTGTCACGAGGATCTTAGCTTTGGTCAACATTTCCTGAAACCCAAAGCGTTCGATCATCTTGTAGGTCCTGGGATGGCAGGGAAACACCAGCGGTAGCCTCCGGCTGATCGACGCGAGCACTTTAATCAATCTCCCCAACATCTCCGGATGGTCTACGTTGGCCGGGCGGTGCAAAGTCAGCACCCCGAATTTGGCGAGAGGTTCCCACCCGTAGCGGCTAAAGGTCTCTTCCGGCGGGATGGCTTTGCCCAGGTGTTGCAACAGCGCGTCGATCATGACGTTGCCGACGAAATGGATTTTTTCCTCGGCGATCCCTTCACGCAGCAAATTGGCTTTGGCGGAATGCTCAGTGGTAAACAACAACTCAGAAATCTGATCGGTCAGCACCCGATTGATCTCCTCAGGCATCGTGCGGTCGAAACTGCGCAGTCCCGCCTCAACGTGGATAAGCGGAATATGCTTTTTGGCCGCTACCAGACCACAGGCAACGGTAGAGTTAACATCCCCCACCACTAATACCGCGCAGGGAGCCGCCTCCTCCAAGACCGGCTCGAACCGCTGCATGATCTGCGCGGTCTGAAAAGCGTGGCTGCCGGAACCGACTCCTAAATCCACGTCCGGCTCGGGGATACCAAGCTGGCGAAAAAAAAGTTCCTTCATCGCCTCGTCGTAGTGCTGCCCGGTATGGACCAGAAACGGTTCGATGGTCTGGCGAGATTGAAGCGCGGTATAAATCGGCGCGATCTTCATGAAATTGGGCCTAGCGCCGACTACGCAAACTATCCTAGGACGCACGCTCACGATCCTTCTTGAGGATGTGTATTATCCAGCAAGGTCTCAACTGGCGTGTAAGCCGCATCCATGTCCAAGTGCAGGAGGATCGCCTTGCGCAACAGCCCCTGCTCCTTTTGCACGATCCTCTGAAGTTCTGCTACGGCGCGCTCAAGCCTTTCGATCCGATCTAGGTAAGGCAAAGCTTGGGGAATAGCCTGGATGGACTGACTCAGAACAGGGCTGATCGCTTCCTGCAGGCCACCTGTTTGCTCGGTTGACACTGAGGATTCCTGCTCGATCTCGTCGATTACGGTCTTAACGACCGCCTCGTCGATCTCGTGCAACTCTTCTAGGTAAGAATAAAGCAACAACCTGTCGCACAGGGTGTTGATCACTCTAGGAATACCGCAGGTTGCTTTATGGATCAGGGCAAACGCCTCGCCTTGGAAATTCGGGTCAGACTGCCAACCGGCTTGTTTGAGGCGGTGCAAAATGTAGTCTCGGGTTTCTTCTAGAGTCAAAGGGCGCAGGTGATAGGTGGCGATCACCCTCTGGCGCACTTGCACCAAAAGATCGGATTGAAGGGATTTATGAAATTCATCTTGCCCTAAAAGAAAAGCCTGAAACAAAGACCTACCGCCGAGTTCGAAATTGGACAGCATCCTAAGTTCTTCTAGCGACTGGAGCGGAAGGTTCTGGGCTTCGTCGACTACCAAAAGAACCCGCTTCCCTTCCCGCGCCTTGTCCTTGAAAAAGCGCTCCAGGTTGCGAAGCAAAGTAGCCTTATCGTCGCCATCGTAAGACAGGCCAAACGTCGCCGAGATGATCCGCAAAGTATCCTCTGCCCCGACCTGGGAGGTAACCATTAGGCCGGCGATGATGTTTTGGTGTTGCAAGGATTGAAACAAAGCCTTGACCAAGGTGGTTTTGCCGGTCCCTGGGGCGCCGGTCACCACGATAAAACCTTCTCCCTGGGTAAGCCCGTAACGCAAGTAGGCCAAAGCGCGCTTGTGGACTGGGCTGTTAAAGAAGAACTCAGGATCCGGGGTAAGCTGAAAGGGTTTTTTGCTGAGCCGATAAAACTTGGTATACATTGGTCAAAACCTCATATTGATTGCCGCCACCGCACGGTTTTCCTGGTAATTAAACTCGGAGATATCCGAGGATTGCGCCTGATGACGATACTCCACATAGGCGTTCACGTCTGGAGTCAGGCGTCGGCTGATCCGAAACGCAGCAGTCCAGAAAGTGCTGCCCCTACCCCCCAAACCGGAAAAACCTCGTTGCCCGCCAGAAAAGTCAGATTTTTGCCAGTTTATCCGCACAAGCGAGCTGGTCCTGACTCCCCAGCGCCAAGTCCAACCCCCAGACATGCCGAATACTTTAGATTCGGTCCCCCTGACCTGAAAGGTCCTGCGCTCATGATAGACACTGGCATTGAAGGTATTTTTAGC
>JBKBMR010000179.1:0-2380 GCA_046295755.1 Methylohalobius sp. | reverse complement strand
GGAGATCGACATCTCGTTGTCGTTTAAGATCACCAGCAGATTGGCGTCCAAAGCGCCGGCGTGGTTGAGGGCCTCGAACGCCATTCCCCCGGTCAATCCGCCGTCGCCAATGATCGCCACCGCGCGTTGATCGCGCCCTTCCAGAGAGGCAGCGATGGCCATTCCCAAGGCGGCCGAAATCGAGGTGCTAGAATGGCCGACCCCGAAAGCGTCGTAGGGACTTTCGGCGCGTTTGGGAAAGGGTGCAAGTCCCCCCCGTTTGCGGATCGTCGGGAGCCGGTCGCGGCGGCCGGTGAGAATCTTGTGGGGGTAAGCCTGATGGCCGACATCCCAGATCAAGCGGTCGTAGGGCGTATTGAACACGTAGTGGAGGGCGATGGTCAGTTCTACTGTGCCAAGTCCTGCCGCCAGGTGCCCGCCAGAGCGGCTGACGCATTCAAGCAGGTAATGGCGAACTTCGTCCGCCAACGGTTTCAATTCTCTCCCATCCAGTTGGCGCAGGTCTTCGGCTGAGTCGATGCGGCTGAGCAGGGGATATTGTCTAGGGTCGATCATGGTAGCGGTTGAGAGTTGGCGCGGAACTCACGAAGATGTTGCCATTATCCAACGACTTGGAGGGTCATGCAAGCGCTTTCAGGAGTGCCTGCGCTCTCGGTGTTCTAAAGCGATTCCAAGGATTTCCAACGCGATGGCGATCAAGATCACGATTACTCCGGCCAAAATTTCTGGAGCCAGCCACATCAACAAGCCACCAAAGGCAATCAGGACGGCACCGAGGATGCGCCGATGCCGGGTTCGTTTAAACATGCAAACCCTTAAAAAGGTGAATCTCTACGCTATTCTAGCCTAATCGGGCGGCTTTGACATCTGGCACGCTTGCAGTTTACTTAGCTTTTGGCGACTATAGCGCAAGAGGCAAAGCAAAGACTTTATCTGGAGGCAAACTTATGAATCATTCAGGCGATTCTCACTTTGACGAACGCCAAAGCAATAAATCCTCGGCCGAAGCGCCTCCCCAAGATGGGGCCGAGCAAGAGGCCCAGTTTGCCGCGGCGCAGCTTAAAGCTTCGGTTCAAGAAGCGGTCGAAAGCAAGGAGGCCATCCGTGAAAAAGTCCGCCGGTTGACGGTAGAGGCCCTGGCCGAAGGTAAATTGGACGCTACCCAAATAAAGGCGATTATCGAGACCGTCATACAAGGTGCCAGTGCCGGAATCGAAACCCATGGAAGCCTTGCCCGCCAAGCGTTGGAAGAGGTGGTCAAAGGTTTGGAGGAAGGTTTGGTCAAAGCCGCCGAGGCTTCCAAACTGGCTTTGGAGGAGGCCGCAAGCCGGGCAGATGAATTTGCCGAGCAAGAGGTCAAGCGTGCATTCGATCAATTGGTCGAGATGGAAAAGCTCTATCTGGACACTTTGGCCGACGTGGCTAAAAAAGGCAGCGCCCAGGCGGGTGAAATCTTGACCGATTTGCTCCGCCACGCACGCAACAGCGGCACTGCGGTGGGTGAATACCTGAGCGAGGTCATGCAGACCCTACCGCGCAAGCTTCAACAAGCCGGTCAATGGGGGTTCAAAGCGGGGGTGGAGACCGCCCGTACTACCGGAGCGCAACTTGCGGCGATCACCAGCGGTTTTCTGGCGGGGATCGCCGATGCGCTCGACCGGCAGAGCAAAAAAAACCAGCCGGAAAAGCCCGATCAAGGCTGATGTTGTGGGAAGCCGTCAGCGCGATCCATGACCTCGGCCGCCTATATGATCTGACCCTTATCCTGATCCGCTATGGCTTTACCGGGTTCGTGCGCCGCCTGGGTCTGGCGCACGCGTTCGAGCAGGCAGGCCGAGCGCTGCATTGGAAAGCCGTAGAAGAACTGGTCCAGCTCAATACGGCGCAGCGGATCCGTCGAGCGCTCGAGGAGATGGGGCCTACCTTCATCAAACTGGGCCAGATTTTGGCCACGCGGGTGGATTTGTTTCCGCCGGACTGGATCGCCGAGTTCGAGAAACTGCAGGACCAGGTGCCGCCTTTGCCGTTCGAAGCGCTTCGCCCGCAGCTGGAGGAAGATCTGGGGGCGCCGGTGGAACAAGTGTTTGCCGAATTCAAGACCGAGGCGCTGGCGGCCGCTTCCATCGCCCAAGTGCATCTGGCGCGCTTGTTCAGCGGCGAGCGGGTGATCGTAAAAATCCGAAGGCCCGGGATTGAGGAAGTCGTAGAGGCTGATCTTCGGCTGCTGGAGCGCTTGGTTCGAATCGCCGAAAACGAGGTCAAGGAGCTGCGCCGCTACCGCCCGATAGAGATCGTCCACCAATTTGCGGCTTCCTTGCGGCGGGAGATGGACCTGGAGAACGAGGCCCACAACGCCGAGCGGATGGCGGCTAATTTTGCC
>JBKBMR010000178.1:0-2420 GCA_046295755.1 Methylohalobius sp. | reverse complement strand
TCTTACTCGGACGCTTGAGACGTATGTGTTTCGCCAGGCCGATGCAGTAACGGCGATTTGTGGAGGATTAAAAAAGGACATCCTCTCCCGGGGAATTGCTGACGACAAAGTGACGGTGATTCCCAACGGAGTAGATAGTGAAGCATTTGCTTTTGGTCGCCCTCCCGATCCTGAACTTCGCCGTGCCCTGGGTCTTGAGGGCCAAACCGTATTGGGATTCATCGGTTCGTTTTATGCCTACGAGGGGCTTAGTTTACTGCTTGAAGCCCTGCCTGAAATCCTGGCCCAGAATCTGAAAGTAAAAGTGCTTTTGGTCGGTGGCGGGCCGCAAGAGGCCGAGCTGCACCAGCTCAGTCGCCGCTTGGGATTGGAGAAGGTGGTCATTTTCGCCGGTCGGGTACCCCACGAGCAGATAGCGCGTTACTATAGCTTAATAGATGCTTTCGTCTATCCTCGCTTGCCGATGCGCCTGACCGAACTGGTGACGCCTTTAAAGCCGCTAGAGGCGATGGCGCAGGGGAAACTGGTCATCGCTTCCGACGTAGGTGGGCATAAAGAGCTGATCCGAGCCGATGAAACTGGATTCTTGTTTCAGGCCGGCGATGCCCAAGCTTTAGTGGAGGCTGTGGTCAAAGCGCTCGCGCAGAAAAACAGTTGGCCGGCTATGCTCGATAAAGCGCGTCGGTTCGTCGAGACCGAGCGCAGTTGGAAGGCGTGCGTCGCTAGGTACCTGCCGATATACCAGAGGCTCATCGCCCATGGAAGCGCGACCTAGGATTTTGGTGCTCAGCAGCCTGTTTCCCTCGTCTGTCCGGCCCCAGGCAGGCTTGTTCATCCGCGAGCGCATGTTCCGGGTCGCCAGGCACTTACCGTTGGTGGTGGTCTCGCCGCAGCCCTGGTTTCCGCTGCAGGGGATGATTCGCGGCTTTGTGCCTCATTTTCGGCCCCAGGTGGCCGATGATTATGAAGAGCAGGCCGGGATTGCGGTTTACTATCCTAAGTTTTTCTCCGTTCCCGGAGCTTTCAAGGGATTGGACGGAACCTGGATGGCTTTAGGTTGCATCCCGTGCTTGTCTAGGCTAAAGAAAGAACCAGGGTTTGACTTGATCGACGCCCATTTTGCCTACCCGGACGGCTATGCTGCAGTGCAGCTTGGGCGTAAGTTCGGCGTGCCGGTGACCATCACCTTGCGCGGCACCGAAGTACCCCTTTCCCGCGATCCGATCCGTCGCCTAAAAATCCTTAAGGCGCTTTCTGGAGCGACTTGGGTGTTTTCGGTGTCCGAATCCCTCAAAAAGCATGTGGTGGCGCTAGGAGCTCCAAGCGATAAGATCGAGGTGATCGGCAACGGGGTCGATGTGAGTAAGTTTTACCCTTTGCCAAAACAACAAGCTAGGGCGGCGCTGAACATTCCGCAAAACGCCCAGGTATTGATCAGCGTCGGGGCACTGGTACCGCGCAAGGGCCAGCAGCGGGTCATCGAGATATTGCCCAGGCTTTTGCGAGCTTATCCGAACTTGCTGTATCTGGTCGTAGGGGGGGCCAGCCCGGAAGGGGACATGAGGGAGAGGCTTCTGGCGCAGGTGGGCCGATTAGGTCTTGAAAAGCACGTCCGCTTTTTGGGCGCTCTGCCGCCAGAGCAGCTTAAGCTGCCGGTATCGGCGGCTGATGTGTTCGTATTGGCCACCGCCAACGAGGGTTGGGCGAACGTGTTTCTGGAAGCGATGGCCTGCGGCCTGCCGGTGGTCACCACCGACGTGGGAGGAAACCGGGAGGTGGTATGCCGGAAGGAGCTTGGCATAGTCGTGCCGTTTGGCGATCCTGTGGCTCTGGAGACAGCTTTGGCCGAAGCCTTACGGCGGAAATGGGACCGGGAGGCAATCATCGCCCATGCCCAGGAAAACGCTTGGGAAAAGCGAGTCGGTCGTTTGGTCGAACGATTTCAAAAAATAGCAGGAACAAGCTGATGGGTGTGCCATTACGAGACCTTTTTGTCACCGTAGTCGTTTTCGGATCTTTGCCGTTCATCTTGCGGCAGCCTGAGATTGGCATCCTGGTCTGGGCCTGGCTGGGTTACATGAACCCCCACAAGCTTTCCTGGGAGTTCGCCCACGATTTTCCTTACGCTCAGATCGTGGCCTTGACCACGATGTTTGCTTTGTTGCTTTCCAAAGAACCCAAAAAGATTCCCTGGACGGCCGAGACAATCCTACTTGTCCTTTTTATTTTCTGGATGTTTGTGACCACTTGGTTTGCCATGTATCCCGAGCTGGCCTGGGAGCAGTGGAACAAGGTTTGGAAGATCCAGCTCATGACCTTCGTCAGTATGATGATCATGACCACCAAATGGCGTATCCAGATGTGGGTGTGGGTGATCGCCTTGTCTTTGGGGTTTTATGGCTTTAAGGGCGGGGTCTTTA
>JBKBMR010000177.1:0-2541 GCA_046295755.1 Methylohalobius sp. | reverse complement strand
GGTCTTCGTTGAGGTTCGCTGCCGCACAAGCTCTCGCTTTGGTGGGGCACTGGAAAGCGTCGACCGGCGCAAGCAAAACCGCTTGATCCAATCGGCAAAGCATTATCTCGTCAGCCATCCCAGCGATACGCCTATCCGCTTCGATGTGCTGGCGCTGACTCCTACCCCTGCGGGGTTCGAACTGGAATGGATCCGCGATGCTTTCCAGGCCGCTTCATGACCTTCGGTTCAATTCGATTCTAACGCCATCGCCAAAGCGACCCGAACGGTCAATAAGCCGATCGCCAGGGGATAGATCAGATAATACTTGGGCAGCAGCAAACTGAGCAACACAAACCCGGCTAGGAGGCGGCCATCAAACCACCACTGCTTCGCCAGCCAGTCGAGCATCCGCCATTCTTCGATGCTCCACCGCGCGCGGTGACCCAAAACAAAATGTCCGGTCAGCGCATCGAGCAGGACGAAATAGACCGGATAGGCTCTAAACACCGGCGCCTCCGCAGAAAAGATCGGCAACCACCCGGCCAGCCACAGCCATAAGCTCCCCCATAATAGCAAGTCATAACACCACCGAGACGCCAACCAACCCCGCCAGCCCAGTAATAAGGCTGCTGACACCGCCAGCCCGCCCCCTGCTCCGATCCAGGCGGAAGAAAGCCATACCGCCCACTGCGGAAACCACCAAAAGACCACGACCAAGCCCACCGACGTAAGAGTAAACCCAGGAAAGATAAAGTTATGCGGCTTCATCCCCTTCAGTACTCCAAGCGGACCCGCATCGACAAGTCCACCGCTTTGAGGTGCTTGGTCAGCGCGCCGACTGAAATCCGGTCCACTCCCGTCTCAGCCACTTGGCGGATATTGCTCAGATCGATGTTACCCGAGGCCTCGAGCAGCGCTCTTTTCTGCGTGACCGCAACCGCCGCGCGTAAGTCTTCCAGGGAAAAGTTATCCAGCAGCAAGATTTCAGCCCCCGCATCGAGAGCTTCCTTAAGCTCCTTAAGGGATTCGACTTCCACTTCTATGGGCAAGCCAGGATGCAAAGCCCTAGCGCGCATGACCGCCGCACCGATCGAGCCTGCCGCAGCGATATGGTTTTCCTTGATTAGAATCCCATCGTAAAGGCCGAAACGGTGGTTTTCACATCCCCCAACCTTGACCGCGTATTTTTGCAGCCGGCGCAAACCGGGAATAGTCTTGCGGGTGTCGAGCACCACCACGCCGGTGCCAGCGACCGCCTGGGCAAAGCGGCGCGCGACCGTGGCTGTGCCCGACAGGGTTTGCAGCAGGTTGAGGGCAGTACGCTCGCCAGTGAGCAGCGCTCTGGCAAAACCTCTCAGGCGGCAAAGCTCGGTTCCGGCAGCGACCTCCTCGGCCTCTTCCACTTGCCACTCGATCCGGCAACTTGGATCGAGTTCGCAAAACACCGCTTCAAACCAGTCCCGGCCACACACCACCATCGCCTCTCGGGTGACTACTTCTGCCTTGGCCCGGAGAGACTGCGGGATGATATCGGCGGTGACATCCCCACTACCGACATCCTCAGCGAGGAAACGGCGGATTAGGTCGCGCTCGGGATTCACTGGACCGGCTCCAGATAATCGACTTTCAGTTGTAATTTTCTCTCGCCGCGGAATTCATTAATGTCCAACCGATAAACCAGGCGCAGTTCCCGGCACGAAAGCCAAGCGGCCGGATCGTCCAGCCCGAAGGCGACCGCCTCTAGCCAGGGACCTGCCGGCGGACGCAGGCTCAGCTTAAGATGCCGCTCCTTGACCTGCTCTGCGCTTTGCACCTCGAACTCGCCGTGAAACGAGGGTTCTGGAAAGCCTTGCCCCCAGGGACCTGCAGTGCGTAGCTGCGCTGCCAGCGGCAGGGAAAAATCTGAAGGAGCGAGGTGGCCGTCGGTATAGATGAGATCACCGGAGCTCGGCCCACTCATCCGAGCAGCCAGCTGGTCGGCGAACAGGGAAGCAAACTCGGCATAATCTTCAGGGTTTAAAGTCAAACCGGCCGCCATGGCATGGCCGCCATAGCGGATTATCAAACCGGGCCGCAGAGCATCGATCTCGGCAAGCAAGTCGCGGATGTGAATCTCAGGGACAGAGCGGGCCGAACCTTTCAGATAGCCGTCTCCTCCCGGAGCAAAGGCAATCGCTGGGCGACCCAGCCGATCCCGAATCCGCGAGGCCAGGATGCCGATCACCCCTTCGTGCCAGCTTGGATCGCACAGACATACTCCAAGCGATTCGTCCCTATCCTTGGATTCCAGATAGACCATCGCCTCAGCCTGCATTCGGGCTTCGATTTCGCGCCGCTCGCGGTTGAGATCATCCAAACGCTTGGCGAAAACGCGGGCTTGGGCAAGCTCATCGGCCAACAGACACCGGATTCCCAAAGCCATATCCTGAAGCCGTCCGGCGGCATTCAAGCGCGGTCCTAAAGCAAACCCCAAATCCGCAGCCGTCAAATCCTCCTGACCGCGGCCAGCCACTTCCAACAGCGCCTGAATGCCAGGGCAGGCACGACCGGCGCGCATCC
>JBKBMR010000176.1:0-2546 GCA_046295755.1 Methylohalobius sp. | reverse complement strand
AGTTAAAAACGTCATCGCTATCGCCTCCGGCAAAGGGGGGGTGGGAAAATCCACCGTCGCTGTCAACTTAGCTCTGGCCTTGGCCCAAGAAGGCGCGCGCGTCGGTATTCTGGACGCTGACATTTATGGCCCCAACATCCCGCGCATGTTGGGGGTGAGCGGGCAACCTAAGACCCCCGACGGCAAAACCATAGAGCCTATGGAATCTTTTGGGCTCGAGCTCATGTCGATCGGCTTTTTGGTGGAAGAGGATACCCCTATGATCTGGCGCGGTCCGATGGCCACCTCTGCCCTGCAGCAGTTACTCCACCAAACCCGCTGGCAGGATTTGGATTATTTGATCGTGGACATGCCCCCTGGCACCGGCGACATCCATTTGACTTTGGTGCAACAGACCCCGGTCGCCGGCGCGGTGATCGTCACCACGCCCCAGCCGATCGCCCTGCTCGATGCCGCCAAGGGTCTTAAAATGTTCGAAAAAGTCAAGGTGCCGGTGCTCGGGATCATCGAAAACATGAGCGTTTATCTTTGCCCAAACTGTGGCCATGAGGAGGCAATCTTTGGCCAAGGCGGCGGTGAGAAGCTCGCGCAAAAGTACAGCGTACCGCTTTTAGGCTGTCTGCCTTTGGATACCCGTATCCGCCAACGTGCCGATTCAGGTCAGCCCATAGTGGTAACCGATCCAGACAGCCAAATTGCCCAAGGCTACCGCGCCATCGCGCGCAAGATGGCCGCACAACTGGCCTTGCGGCCTAAAGACATGGCTGGGAAATTTCCTAAGATCGTGGTGGAGAAGAATTAATGGCGATCAAACCAGACCGTTGGATCCGCTACATGGCGGAAAAGCACCGCATGATCGAGCCGTTTGAACCTGCGCTTATCTCGGCCATAGGAGACAAACGGGCGATCTCTTACGGCACCTCCAGCTATGGGTACGATGTGCGCTGCGCCGACGAGTTTAAGATCTTCACCAACATCAACTCGACCATCGTCGACCCCAAAAACTTCGATCCCAAAAGCTTCGTCGATCTAAAATCCGATGTGTGCATCATCCCCCCTAACTCTTTTGCCCTGGCGCGGACGGTGGAGTATTTCCGGATTCCGAGAAGCGTCTTAGTCATTTGCCTTGGCAAAAGCACCTATTCGCGCTGCGGCATCATCGTCAACGTCACGCCGCTTGAGCCGGAATGGGAAGGGCACGTCACTTTGGAATTTTCCAATACCACTCCGCTGCCGGCGAAAATTTACGCTTATGAGGGAGTCGCTCAAATGATTTTCCTAGAATCGGACGAAGAATGCGAGGTCTCCTACCGCGACCGCGGCGGCAAATACCAGGGTCAGACCGGTGTCACCTTACCCAAGGCTTAAGACGATGCTCAAGCGCCCGGTCAACACCATCCTCATCACAGGCTGCTCCAGCGGCATTGGCTACGTCAGCGCCAAGGGACTCAGAGAACGCGGTTACCGAGTATTCGCCTCGGCGCGCAAATTTAAGGACGTCGAGCGCCTGAAGGCTGAAGGGTTCGAGGCGGTACAACTGGACCTTGACGATTCGGCCAGCCTCAAAGCCGCTGTGGCGCAGGTTTTGGAATGGACCGGCGGCAGCTTGGACGCGCTGTTCAATAACGGCGCCTTCGGCCAGGTGGGGGCGGTGGAGGACCTAAGCCGCAAGGTGCTAAGGGAGCAGTTTGAGACCAACCTGTTCGGCACCATAGAGCTGACTAACCTCGTTCTGCCCGTCATGCGCCGCCAAGGCCACGGCCGGATCCTGTTCAACAGTTCGGTTTTGGGTTTCATCGCCTTGCCTTATCGCGGCGCCTATGTCGCAAGTAAATTCGCCTTAGAAGGGCTGGTAGACAGCTTGCGACTCGAGCTTTACGGCACGCGGATTTATCCGGTCCTGATCGAACCTGGGCCAATCCTGACTAAGTTTCGCGAGAACGCCTACTTGAAGTTCAAACAAAACATCGACGTCGAACACAGCCCGCACCGGGAAGTTTACGCCAAGATGGAGCAGCGCCTGGCCACCGAAGGGCCGGTTGTGCCATTTACTTTGCCGCCCGAGGCGGTGCTGCAGAAAGTGGTCTATGCCTTGGAAAAGCCATGCCCCAAGGTTCGCTACTCCGTGACGGTCCCGACTTATGCGTTCGCTTTCCTCAAGCGGATTTTGCCCGTGCGCGCGCTCGACTGGGTATCGCGAAAGGTCTAGTTTATGGAAAGTGCCCTGCTTCGGGTCGAAATCATGGACACGACGCTCCGCGACGGCGAGCAGACCCAAGGAGTGTCGTTCTCGCCGGAAGAAAAGTTCCACCTGGCCAAGGCACTGCTGGAGCGCGTGCGCGTGGACCGGATCGAGGTCGCCTCGGCTCGGGTATCGGCTAAAGAGAAGGAAGCAGTGGCCAAGATCTGCGCCTGGGCGGCGACGGAAGGATTGATCGACCGCATCGAAGTCCTAGGGTTTGTCGATCACAAGCTGAGCGTAGACTGGATTTGCGATACCGGAGGACGGGTGATCAACCTCTTAACCAAAGGCAGCGAGAGGCACT
>JBKBMR010000175.1:0-2615 GCA_046295755.1 Methylohalobius sp. | reverse complement strand
AGACAAGCCCATGCTCATGGGCATCCTCAACGTCACCCCGGACAGCTTTTCCGACGGCGGAAGGTACCTGGAGGTGTCTGCTGCGCTGGCCCAGGGGCTTAAGCTGGCCGAGGAGGGAGCAGAGATCATCGACGTGGGAGGAGAATCGACCCGTCCCGGGGCAGATTCTGTGGCCGCAGAAGAACAAATCCGACGCGTAATCCCGGTGATCGAGGCGCTTGCCGCCGCCCTTCCTGAGGATTGCTTCCTCAGCATCGACACCACTTTGGCCAAAGTCGCCGAAGCCGCCGTTCAGGCGGGCGCCACGCTCATCAACGACGTCTCGGCTGGGCGCGACGACCCGCAAATGTTTCAGCTCGCGGCTAGGTATCGACTACCGATTGTGCTCATGCACATGCAGGGCACCCCCAAAACCATGCAGGACAATCCCGCTTACCAAGACGTCGTGTCCGAAGTCCTCCAGTTTTTGCAGGCACGGGCCGAGGCAGCGCAGCGAGCAGGGGTGGCTCAGGAGCAGATCCTCATCGATCCAGGGATCGGTTTCGGCAAGCGCAAACGCGACAATTTAAGATTATTAGCCCATATCGATCGATTTGTCGCTACTGGTTGGCCGGTGCTTTTAGGGACGAGCCGCAAGCGCTTCATGGGGCAGGTATTGGAAGTGACCGATCCGACCGAATTGATCTCAGCGACTGTGGCCACTACAGCGTTAGGGGTGATGGCGGGGGTGAAAGTGTTTCGCGTCCACGACGTGAGAGAAAACCGCCAGGCGCTGGAGGTAGCCTGGGCGATCCGAAAGGAGCGTTATTGATCGGCTTGCGTATTCCCCAGCTTAATGATAGGTTTTTGCCGGGCAAGACATGAAGGAGGCAAATTATGGGCTGGCGCAGGCGCGGACCGGAAGAAACCTATAGCGAGCAAGAAATCGTGGCGCGGCTTAAAGAAGAACTGCCGCACTGGTATTACGAAAACGGCTGGATCCGGCGCAAGTACAGAACCTCCGGCTGGAAGGGGACGCTGATGGTGGTCAACGCCATCGGCCATCTGGCTGAGGCGGCCTTTCATCATCCGGATCTGACCGTCTCCTATGCGTTTGTGATCGTCAAACTCGTAACTCACTCGGCCAAGGGAATCACCGACAAGGATTTTGAACTGGCCAAGAAGATCGAAGAGGTCATTATGTGGCGGCCGGGAGAAGGCAGCGCTTTACCAGGCACCCCGGACGACCCGCGGTTTAAGTACATCAAATACGATTAAGGCTTAAGCAGCTGAATGAGCCGGTCCTGGTTTTCCAGCAGCCAGTCGATGTCGGGCTGGTGGTGCATGGCCTGGTGGATGGCCTGGGCGGTGGCCTTGCGGTGGATTGCGAACAGCGCCTGGTGATCGCATTGGTAGTCCTCCCGGCCCACCATCGGATTCAGCCACACCGAGACGATGACCCCTAGCTCATTGACCTTCTCCTTGGGGATGTCGCCGGCTCGCACCGCATCCAGAACGCCATGGGCGACTGCTGCTTGGACGGTGCCTAGCAGGATGTTGGTATAGCGTTTAGCCAGCTTGCCTTTCACGCGCACCTTGCTGACCATCAGGGTCAAAGGGCGCAGCTGAATGCTGTGGTCGAGTACGGCAAACACCCGGCTAGCTCCTGCTACCTGGGCGCTGCTTAAGATGGCGAGCGCCGTCCCTACCGGACCGTCTAGTTCGCCGACGATCACTTGGGGTTCAGCAGCGGTGCCGGGAGGGCCACCTGCCACCAGGGTTTGGCCACTTCTGAAAGCGATGCGTTCTACCATTTGTTGGCCTGGCGGATGGTAAAGTTATAAAACTAAGTATACTAATGAGAATTTTTTTAAGGCACGACGGTGAAACTAGAGGAAATTTTTGCTGAACTGATCGCCGCTATCGGTGAAGACCCTAAGCGGGAGGGGCTGGTAGCTACCCCCAAACGCGCCGCGGCAGCCTTCCGCTACCTTACCAGCGGCTACCACCAGTCGCTGGAAGCCGTTTTAAACAACGCCATCTTCGAGGCCGATACCGAAGACATGGTGATCGTGCGCAACATCGAGCTGTACTCCTTGTGCGAACACCATCTTTTGCCGTTCATAGGCAAGTGCCACGTCGGCTATCTTCCCTCAGGCAAGGTGATCGGCTTGTCTAAAACCGCCAGGATCGTCGAGATGTACGCCAGAAGGCTGCAGATTCAGGAACGGCTGACCAAGCAGATCGCCGACGCCATCCAGACCGCGATCAAGCCGCGCGGCGTGGCAGTGGTGATCGAGGCCAAGCACTTATGCATGATGATGCGGGGGGTGGAGAAACAAAACTCGGTGATGACTACTTCGGCTATGCTGGGTCTGTTCCGCGAGCGCATCAACACCCGCGCGGAATTTTTGAGTCTGATCGGCCATCCGGTCTAAAGCCGTGACGTTGGGCGTTTTACTGGTCAATCTGGGAACGCCTAAGGCACCAACGCCCAAGGCGGTTCGCCGTTATCTGCGCGAGTTCTTGGGGGACAAGCGGGTAGTTGCGCTGCCGCGGGTTTTGTGGTTGCCGCTTCTTTACGCGCTGATTTCCAGCGTTCGCGCCCACCGGGTGGCTAAGCTCTATCAGTCTAT
>JBKBMR010000174.1:0-2626 GCA_046295755.1 Methylohalobius sp. | reverse complement strand
GAGGCTGAACGAGCTGCCAGAGCAGGCCAAGGTCGAACCGGTCATCACCGTCTCGCGCGGTAGGGTACTGGAGCCTGCCGCCCGGCCGATTAAAGGCACCCCTTACTGGCGGTGCAACTTCGACTTAGTCGCAGACGGCCAAGAAGCCGTGGACATGCGCTGTTTTTTGCGCGATGCGCAAGGCGTGTTGACCGAAACCTGGCTTTACCAATATTTGCCTCAGAAAGCGTAACTCCAAGTAAAGGTCAAAGCGCCTTCGCGCTCGAGCTGGTAGCCGTAGAAATCGTCTAGCACCGGCTGCAGCCACTCAAAGCGCAAGACGTTGCCGGCCAAGGTGCCAGAGGGCACAAAAGCGCTCAGACCAAAGCCTAGGTCGAAAAACTTGCCGCCTGAGTTCTGCGGAAAATCCATAGGCCCAAGGCGCCTACTGAAACCATCGACGTCGCCAGCTATCTTCCCTTGGAAGGTATAGACTCCACGCACCGACACCCCAAGCCAATCCGTCAGGCTATACCCACTCCAAGCGCTGGCTTGGGCCAAATGGCCGCGCCGCCAGCCGGCGTCGTTTTCCTCCAGGCGCACCGCGCCTAGGAGCTGGCCTCCCCACCACCAGCGGCCCTGCTCGCCGGTATAAGTCAGGCTGGGGATGAAATCAAAGCTTCCGCTGCCGGTTTGCATGTCGAAGTGGAAAAGCCCCATCTCCTGCTGGTGCATGCGCCGCATTTTCAAATGCACCTCGCCCGTTGGAACGCTTAGTCCCAAACCGAGATGCAAGTGATGGGATCCGGCTTGCCACAGCCGGATCAAAGCCGCAAGCAAGGTATCGCCGACGCCGCCGGTGGTGTGCTTGCCACCGTGTTCGAATACTTTAGGATCGCGCGGCGGGCGCCCGGAAAGCGCCTCGGTGTCCATCTCCATCGCCACAAACTGCGGCATGATCATGAGGTTGAGCCAGTCGCTTGGGGCGTACATGAGCTCGAGCATGTGCATGCTCATCTCCATCTTTTTGGGCGCAAACCTACAGGCGATCAGGCCGCAGCCTTCAGCGACCACTAATGGGTCGCGGGCACGGCGCGAACCGTGGAGAAGGTCGCCGTTTTGGCTTTGGTGCATCAAGCGGTAGCCGACCATGAATGGGGTAGCCTTAGGCATCATGTGGGCATACATCAGACCGGCAGGTAGAAAGTGGTGGCCGTGCAGGCCGTGGTGGTGAGCGTGGTGTTCCAGCTCGCTCAACTGCAGCGCTTCCAAATCGACCGTTAACGCCGCATTGGCGACTAAGAAATTAAAATCGCTGTAAGCGTCCTCTCCGCCTCCGCCCAGTTTCAGCGAGCCGGCGTGAGTGTAATACTCAAATCCAGCCTCAAAAGTCACGCCCTTGGCAAAAGCCTTGCTCACGGTGATCCCCCCGCTTAAAGCGCCAAAGCCGGATAGCCTGTGGTCGCTGGAAAAGTGCTTGGGCAGCCGGCTTCGGTCGAAGCGAATGCGCTTGGGAGCTGCGTCTTCGGGCGGAGTGACTGGGTTTCCAGCCGCATCGAAAAAGTCCCCATTGGCGAAGAAGAACTCCTGTCCTCGTTTGTCCACCCAGATTTCCCGTCCTTTAGGGTCTTTGGCGATGGTTTCAAACGGCTGCAAAGAGAGCAAATACGGCTGATAAAAGCCAGCTTGGTCTTGAGAGTAATAGCGAATCCTAGGGGCGATGCTCCAGCCCCCGCCTAAAGGCTGGATCCACTGAGCCTCAAACGTATGGGCGGAAATCCCCCAGTCGTCGCGCGAGAACTGATAGCCAAGGTGCAAAGCGGCGTCCAGCGGGGCGAGATAATGCACCCATTTAAGGCCTACCACTCCCTGGTTGCGCTGCGCTGGCCGTTCTTCCAAGAGGGCACGACGGTCGCCGATCAGCACTGGCTGGCCGAGCTGCGTCGGATCGACGAAGATCACCGTCACTGCTTTGTAGGGGTTTTCTAAAAACCCCAGGCTTTTGGTATACCCCAAGTTGAAGTTCAATAGGTCATCCCGGCTCAAAACCTGGCTTAGCCCTAAGTGGAAAGCAAAATCGCGTCGTTCTCCCAGAAGCTGCTCAAGCGCCAGACCGCCTTTGCGACGCAAGCGGATGCTTGAGAGATAGCGGTCCTTGACGATGTAAGGCGAGGAATCGTGATCCAAAAGCGCTTGAATGTCGCTGTGGGTGTAATTGAAGCCGTAGCTCAAGGTGGTCAGCTTGCGGTTGAAATCCAACCGCCCGCGTACTCCTCCGTTGGCCGATCGGTAGTCGTTTTCTAGGGAAAATCCCCCAAGTAAAGCAAGCTCGGCCTCGTCCCATTCGTAGCTCAGACGGAAATCGCTCTCTCGCCGCACCTCAGGCGAGGCGCTGGCTAAAACGTGGACCAGGCGCGATTCCTCCTTGCCCGAACGCAGAAAGTGAAAATCCGAATCCAAGGCCACCTGGCCGGTTAAAAGCGGCGAAGCGCCGGAGGTGGCATCGGCCAAGGGGCGATTGGGCCGGGCGGCCAGGGGAGCAGTGGCGATAGGGGTGGCCCCTGACCAGACGTCTTCGGTGTAGGCAAAGCCGAAACGCCAGCGGTCGAGCAGCCCAAGATCGGCTGAAAAGCGGGTGGTGTCGACC
>JBKBMR010000173.1:1519-2630 GCA_046295755.1 Methylohalobius sp. | reverse complement strand
CCTTGCCGACGACACGCTGATTCAGATCCTTTGGGATGAGCTGCTGCCGCTTACCACAGTCCTGACTCCCAACCACTTAGAAGCCCAGCGTCTCACCGGCCAGCGGAAAATCGCCGCATGCGCCCACGCAGTGCTGGAGACAGGCTGCAAGGCTGTGCTGATCACCGGGGGAGACGAACCTACCCCTTTGATTTATAACACTTTATATCACACAAATGGGCGCAAGACTTTTACTTGGGAAAGACTCCCCTACGGCGCCCACGGCTCAGGCTGTACCTTGGCATCTGCGCTGACCGCTCTGCTCGCCCAAGGTCTTCCCTTAGAAGAAGCCGCGCGCAAGGCGCAGCAATACACCTGGAATGCGATCAAGCACGGATTCAAACTCGGCCACGGTCAACTCCTTCCCCACCGCTTGTTCTGGAGCTAACATGCCGCTACTTTTTCCGCGCCGCGGCTTATACGCAATTACCCCCGACTGCGAGGATTTTGCTCTACTGCTGGCCCAGGTCGAAGCTGCCCTGGCAGGTGGGGCCAAAGCCATTCAACTGCGTGACAAACGCCGCCGCATAAGTTGCGCCAACGCTAAGCGGCTCTTGGAACTTTGCCATGCTTATCAAGCTCCGCTCATCATCAACGACGATCTCGAGCTCGCTGCACGCATTGGTGCCGACGGTGTTCACCTCGGCCACACGGATGCGGCGCTCAGCCAGGCGCGGGAACGGCTGGGACCTGAGGCCATCGTCGGGATCTCCTGCTACGCTGATCTAGAACAGGCCATCCGCGCGGCAAGAGGAGGAGCCACCTATGTAGCATTCGGTGCGTTCTTCCCCTCGGCTACCAAACCCAACGCAGCGTCCGCACCCATCGGACTGCTCTCAGCGGCCAAAGCAGTTCTAGCTTGCCCCATCGTCGCCATCGGCGGCATCACCCCGGAAAACGGTGCCTCCTTGCTCAAAGCAGGCGCCGATCTGCTCGCGGCGATCGCGGGTGTCTTCGGCTCAGACCCAAAGCAAGCCGCTTCCCACTACGCCAGCTTGTTCAACCCAAGCTAAGCGGGCGTTTTTTCCTGTTCTATGTCCACCTGCCACAATTTTTCCAGTTGATAGAAATT
>JBKBMR010000173.1:0-1509 GCA_046295755.1 Methylohalobius sp. | reverse complement strand
CTCGAGCTCGCTGCACGCATTGGTGCCGACGGTGTTCACCTCGGCCACACGGATGCGGCGCTCAGCCAGGCGCGGGAGCTTCTCGGGCCAGAAGCTATCGTCGGGATCTCCTGTTACGCCGATTTGGAACGCGCCTGCCGCGTAGAGCCTTACGCCACCTACGTGGCGTTTGGAGCTTTTTTTCCGTCTGCCACCAAACCTAAGGCTAAGCTTGCGCCTATAGAGCTCCTCTCGCAAGCCAAAGCGAAGCTTTCCTGCCCCATCGTCGCCATAGGCGGCATCACTCCGGAAAACGGCGCAAAGTTACTTGCGGCGGGTGCCGATCTTTTGGCGGCCATCGGCGGGGTTTTTGGCCACCCAGACCCCCGCCAGGCCGCTTCTTGCTATGCCCGGCTATTTAAACCTTAAGCTCTTGCCCTATGTCCACCTGCCACAGCTTTTCCAGTTGATAGAAATTCCTGGTCTCAGGCAGCATCACGTGGACGATAACATCCCCCACGTCCACCAGTATCCAATCCCGAGCGTATTCTCCCTCTACCCCGAGCGGTTTGACCTTATGCTCGGCTAACTTCTCCACTACCTTGTCAACGAGCGCACGGACGTGACGCTCGGAAGTCCCAGAAGCCACCACCATATAATCGGTAATCGAGGTTTTGCCCCTTACGTCGAGCACGCTTACCTGTTTGGCTTTGAGATCATCCAAAGCATCTAATACCCATTGCAGCAACTGCTCTGTTTCGATCATGGCACCTGTCTTTTGATGGATTGGGTCGTCTGATAATAGCCCTCCCGGCGGATCAAGGCCAACACGCTATCTGGCAACAGATACCTGGGATCGCGCCCGGTCGCCAGACATTGGCGGATAAAAGTCGAAGAAATATCGAGCTGGATAACTGGTTGGAAATAGATGGCCCCCGCCGGGTTACGGGGCAAATCTTCTTTTTCTACCGACTGTCGACCTAGAAGCTGCTCTGCTAATCCCGCAGGCCATTGCAGCGCATAGCCGGGACGAGTCATCACGACCACGTGCGCCAACTCGAAGATCGCCGGCCACTGGTACCAAGTGGGCAGCCCTAGGAAGGCGTCCATTCCGATTAACAGGCACAAAGGTATCTGCCCAAGCTCCTGCCGCAGCGATCTTAGCGTATCTACCATGTAAGAAGGGCCAGGACGCATCAACTCCCGCTCATCTAGCCTGAACCCAGGCGGAGCATCCATCAGCGCGGCTTCGAGCATGCGCCGCCTGGCCTCGGCAGAGGCCACAGGCGGGGCGCGGTGCGGGGGAAGACGGGCGGGAACAAAGCGCACCTCAACCAGATCTAGCGCTTCTTTGACCTCCAACGCCGTGCGCAGATGGCCGTAATGGACCGGGTCGAAGGTACCGCCGTAGATCCCGATCACGTGCGGATATGTCCGTCTCCCAGCACGATGAACTTCTGCGTGGTCAAGCCTTCTAGCCCAACCGGACCGCGCGCGTGGAGCTTGTCGGTAGAGATGCCGATCTCAGCC
>JBKBMR010000172.1:241-2637 GCA_046295755.1 Methylohalobius sp. | reverse complement strand
GGCTTGTGGCCAAGAGACCCTTTGCCCTCCGATTTGGGGATAAAGCAGGCGGCCTGGCAGTTCTAGGGTTTCTGCCAAAGCATAGCCCTTACTACACAGGCGCCCAAAGTTGGCCGGATGGGAGCAATCGCCGCTTAAGGCAAAATGGTCGCTTAAGGTTAGCTGGATACCGCAGCCTACGCCGCAATAGGGGCAGGTAGTAGCGGTGGAATGCGAGCTCATGCTGAATTTTTCGCAATATTTGTGCCATAGGTAGTTCTCGCCATCTGCGGTCCGAATCTTAAAACTTTTGCACCAGGACAGGGCGCATCCTTAAAGCTTTGGTGCATCGAGATTACAGTCTGCCTTTTAAATCTTGCGGCTGAAAAGGCCCAGGCTGAGCGATCAAGCCCCGGGCGGCCTCGACCTTCTCCCACACGTTCCACAAAAGCACTCCGCGCACGCGTTGGTTTTCCAGGTAGTAAACCACGCCTTTTTTGTATGGCTCCGTCCAATCCGCCACTGTGACAAGGCGCGCGTCGGTGTGCCCGACCGCTTCGTAGCCGAGCTCGAACAGGTCAGAATAGAAATAAGGCAGGTGATGGTAGGAGTGCCTTTCTCCGGCCATATTGCGGCCGGCGATCTCCCCCATGGTGCGCGCGTTGTCCTCATGCTCGACGCGGATCTTGGCATCTAAGCTGGGATTGTAAAACCTGGCCACATCGCCTGCGGCGTAGACGTCGGGATGGCCAGCGTTTAAATACTCATCTACTACGATGCCGTCTTCTACCGGAAGGCCTGCTTGTTCGGCCAAAGCGGTATTAGGGCGAATGCCGATGCCGGCGACTACCGCCTCAGCCTCCAGGTGCTCTTCAGCACCGCCTTGGCTTTTGGCCGTTAGCAGCAAAAGCTCCTTTTGTTTGGCAATCCCCGTGACCGACCGGCCAGGCAATACCTCAACCCCTTTCTGGGAATAGTACTCGTTTAAGAACTGGCTTAGGTCTTTGGGGAACAGGCGCGCGCTTATCCCCTCTTCCGGAAACAGCATCGTCACCCGTTTGCCGTTCATAGCAAGAGCGGCTGCGATCTCCGAGCCGATAAAGCCGCCTCCGATCACGGCAAAGCGCTGTTTCTTTTCGGCCAGGGCGCGAAGCTTTAAATAGTCGGAAAAGTCGCGGAAGTACAGAACGTCCTCTTCGCCAAACGGCAGGCGCACCGGAGTCCCGCCAGTGGCCAAAAGCAGCTTGTCGAAGCGGTATGCGACTCCCAAATCGTCCACAACCGACTTTTCAGACAGGTTCAACGCCTGGACAGTGCGCCCCAAGTGCAGCTTAACTTGAAACTCTTCGGTCCGATACCAGAGCTTTTCGAAAGGTTTTCCCAGCCACAAGCCCTTAGAAAGAGGCGGGCGCTTGTAGGGAGGATAGAGTTCAGCGCTGATTAAGCCGATCGAGCCTTGGGGATCGACCGCGCGGATGCCGCGCACGGCGGCATCGGCCGTCATCCCGCCGCCTATGATGAGATAGCGATAGTGGATCATATGCCCCTCCTCATCTGTTTAGTTGGGTTTTCTGGCCGCTCGTTGGCGGATCAGGTTGATCAGGCTGCCGGCCAAGACCATGTCTACTTGGCGCGGGGTCAGGGGATGCTCGACCAGATAAGCCTGGTTGCAAGTTAAATTGATCACCTCAAGCCTTGTTCCCCGCTGGATCGCAGCCCGCTTGATAGAGGCGCGCGGCCTGCATGCGGCCTTCGACCAAATGGCTTTCGATCAGCTTCCAGGTTACGCTCTTTCCCATGGCCGCCACCTCGTTTGATTGAAATATACAAAATTTGACCGAATTGCATTCTGGCTGGTTCAACCTTGGATTTTGCCTTTGCTTTCGGTGGCGATGAGGGGTATCTTTAAATCCCGATTGTCTTTAAGTGAGAGGAGGCCGCCATGAAGCTTCAAGGAAAAATTGCCATCATCACCGGAGTCAGCCGCGATGGTCAAATCGGCCAAACCGTTGCCCAGGAATTTGCCCGCGAGGGGGCGCGCCTTGTGCTTTCTGCCCGAAACGCCGCCAACTTAGAGGCGCGCGCCAAGGAGGTGCAGGCGTTGGGGGCGGAAGTGCTGACGGTGGCCGCTGATCTGACCCAAGAAGCGCAGGTCGAAAACCTGATCCAGCAGGCCAAAAGCCGCTTTGGCAGGATCGACATCTTGGTGAACCTGGCCGGAGGCTTGAGCCGGGTCAAGCCTGCCGCCGAGCACACCTTGGAAGACTGGAACGCCGAACTCAACAACAACCTTTTGACCGCCTTTTTGTGCTCCAAAGCGGTGTTCAAACCGATGCAGGAGCAAGGAGGCGGGGTGATCCTCAACTTCGCCCGCGCCGGCCTCGCCCACGCCCGGATGGTCGCTTACAACTGCGCCA
>JBKBMR010000172.1:0-231 GCA_046295755.1 Methylohalobius sp. | reverse complement strand
TCACCCGCACCTTCGCCATCGAGGGGCGAAAGCATAACATCCGCGTCAACGCCGTCGCTCCCGGCTTGGTGGATACCAAGGACAACGTCGAGTCGATGAAACCCAGCCCAGAGGACCTTGCCAAGTGGGTCAAACGCGAGGAAATCGCCAAAGCCGTGGCGTTTTTGGCCTCCGATGAGGCCAGCGGGATCCAAGGCCAGGTCGTCGAAGTGCCAGGAAAGCTGTTTTAAG
>JBKBMR010000171.1:0-2653 GCA_046295755.1 Methylohalobius sp. | reverse complement strand
CGATCTGGGTAGAATCGGCCATGCGATCCAGCAATACGTCGAAGCGCAAGGGTACTCAGTAGTGCGCGAATTCTGCGGCCACGGCATCGGACGGGGTTTCCACGAAGAACCGCAAGTGCTCCATTATGGCCAACCCAACACCGGGATCATTCTGGAGCCGGGCATGACTTTCACCATCGAACCTATGGTCAACGCCGGCAAGCGCCACGTCAAACTGCTGCCCGATGGCTGGACCGTGGTTACCAAGGACCATAGCCTGTCGGCTCAGTGGGAGCATACGCTCGCGGTGACCGAAGACGGGGTCGAGGTCCTGACCCTTCGAAGGGAAGAAGATTTTCCCCGCGTCATCAACGATTCAGACTGAAGCTTTTGTCCGCTACCGGCCACCTTTACAAAGAATCCGTCCAGGCGTTTTATGCCGAACTTAAGCGGCGCTTTCATGCTGGCGCAGCGGTAGCCGAACTCTTGCAAGCCCGGGCCGCTTTCATAGACGCACTCCTCCAAAGTTATTGGCACTATCTGGGAGAAGCCGCGAAGTTTGCCAGCCTGGTGGCCGTCGGCGGCTATGGCCGGCGCGAACTGCACCCCCATTCAGATATCGATTTGCTCGTGTTGGTGCCGGATGAAAAAATTTCACCCGAGCTGGAGGCGAAACTCGGCGCTCTGTTCACCGCGCTTTGGGACATCGGCCTAAAGCCCGGTCATAGCGTGCGCACCGTTGCCCAATGTGAGGAAGAAGCGACCAAGGACCAAACGGTAGTCACCAACTTGATGGACGCGCGTTGGATCGCGGGAAATCGGGCATTGTTCCAAACCATGCAGACCTGCCTCGGCCCGGATCGGATCTGGCCATCGTCCGCCTTCTTTCAAGCCAAGCTCAAAGAGCAGGCAGCCCGCCATGCCAAGTATCACGATACCGCTTATAACCTGGAGCCCAATCTCAAAGAAGGGCCCGGGGGGCTACGCGACATCCAGACCATCGCGTGGGTGGTCAAACGCCATTTTTCGGCCTCTACCCTACACGAATTGGTCGATCAGGGTTATCTGACCGAGGACGAATACGCTGAACTGCAGCAAGCGCGCAACACCTTGTGGCAGATCCGCTTTGCCCTGCATCTTCTTGCCGGGCGCTGCGAAGACCGAATTTTGTTCGAGTATCAGCGTACTTTGGCCGAATGGCTCGGCTATAGAGGCGAAGGCAACGCGCCGGTGGAAGCCTTCATGCAGAACTATTTCCGCACCGTACAAAGCGTACAGCGGCTTTCGGAAATGCTGCTGCAACTTCTGGAAGAAACCCTGTGTCCGGATTTCAGTACCGAGCCTGAGGTCCTCGACGCCCACTTCCAAGTGGTCAACCAGCATCTGGAAATCCGTCATCCGAACGCGTTTGCCGATCACCCTTTGGGGTTACTCAAGATTTTCCTACACCTTGGGCGCCATCCAGAGCTAAAGGGTATCCGCGCCCACACTATCCGCGCCATTCGGCAAAATCTCCACCGGATCGACCAGAACTTTCGCAGCGATCCCCGCGCCTGCCGGATGTTTTTAGAAATCCTGCGCCAACCCAGCGGGATTACCCACCAACTGCGCCGCATGAATCGCTACGGCATATTGGCTGCTTACCTGCCAGAATTCGAGCGCATCGTCGGCAGGATGCAGTACGATCTGTTCCACGCCTATACGGTAGACGAGCACGTGCTGTTCGTGGTCCGCAACCTGCGCCGTCTGGCGCTGCCTCAATTCCGCCATGAACTTCCTTTAGCCAGCGACATTTTCCCATTGATCCCAAAACCGGAACTGTTGTATCTGGCCGGCCTCTATCACGATATAGGCAAAGGACAAGGAGGGGATCATTCCGTCATCGGCGAACAACTGGCGCGCGACTTCTGCCGCCGCCATGGTCTGCCAGAGCACGATACCCGGCTGGTCTGTTGGCTGGTGCGCCACCACCTGCTTATGTCTCTTACTGCCCAGCGCAAAGACATCAGTGACCCGGAAGTGGTGCGCGAATTCGCCTATCAAGTCGGCAACGAGGAACGGCTCAACTATCTGTATCTTTTGACCGTCGCCGACATCCGCGGCACCAATCCCACGCTCTGGAATGCCTGGCGCGATTCTTTGCTGCGCGAACTGTATCTGGCCACCCGCGACCAACTCCGCTACGGCTTAGAAACCCCAGATGCCGCCGCGCGCGCTGCCGAGGCCAAACGCGACACAAAGCTTCTTTTGGCGCGCTTAGGTTTAGATGAAGTCAGCATAGAAAGAGCATTTACCCACTTCAACGAGGACTATTTCCTGCGTTGCCAACCGGAAGAATGCGCTTGGCAGACCCTAGCGATCGCTGAAACTCCGGAGGAGGCTTTGCCTTTAGTGCTTTTGCGTCCTGAGAACCCACGCGGCAGCGCTGAAGTGTTTATCTACATGCGCGACCGCGACGGGATCTTCGCATTGGTAGCTGCGCTTCTGGATCAGCTTGGGCTGACGGTTCTGGCGGCGCGTTTGGAAACAACTCAGGACGGGTATGTGGTCAACAGCTTCCAGGTACTGGAGCGCGACGGTCAGCCGATCCGCGAATTGGCCCGCGAACAGCAGATCGTAACCCGCATTCAGCGCTGTCTGAAAGACCCCAAACCGCCTTGTTTTACCATCGAGC
>JBKBMR010000170.1:0-2670 GCA_046295755.1 Methylohalobius sp. | reverse complement strand
AGCGAGAAATCTTAAAAAGATTTCTCCTCGCTAGCGCTCGTCGAAATGACATCCTTGCTAGCGCTCGTCGAAATGACACCCTCGCCGTTCCCGTCTTCCCTTGCGCTTGGCAGGTAAAGGCTTTCGGTCCAGGCACCGAGACATTCGAGGCGGATAGGATTTCTCGCCTGCGAGCGTTTTGTGTTATTTCGAGCGAAGCCTTGTCATTTCGAGCGAAGCGAGAAATCTTTTTAAGATTTCTCCTCGCTGGCGCTCGTCGAAATGACATCCTTGCTGGCGCTCGTCGCGCCCACCCAGAAGTCGTGATGACCTTGTGACCGCGTTGCTTGTTCGTTGGCTTGGCACCCGAGATTATCTGCCGACCTGGCAGGCCATGCAGCATTTCACCGCCACCCGCCAGGGCGACACGCCGGATGAAGTCTGGCTGCTGGAGCATTTTCCCGTTTATACTGTGGGAGTGCGCGGGCATGGCAGCCTTAAGGGGATTGCCCCTACCATACCGATCGTCCAAACCGACCGCGGTGGCCTGATCACTTACCACGGCCCAGGCCAACTTGTCGCCTACACTTTGATCGACCTGGCCCGCTTGAGGCTTGGCGTGCGCGACCTGGTGACGGCGCTCGAGCAAGCCACCATCGACCTCCTCCGGCAGTATGGCATCCAAGCCTACGCGCGCCCTAAGGCCCCAGGAGTCTACGTCGGTGGAGCGAAAATCGCCTTCTTGGGGCTGCGGGTGAGGAAAGGCCGAAGCTACCACGGTTTGAGCCTGAACGTGGACGTAGACCTCGGTCCTTTTCAGGTCATCGACCCGTGCGGGATTGCGGGTCTTGAAGTTGCTCGGCTGGTGGATCTTGGGGTCGGGGCCAAAGTGCACGAAGTGGCAGTGCCTTGGCTAGCCAGCCTGATGGCGCAACTCGGTTTTAACACCATCGCCGAATTCAGCCACGAGCTTCCCTTAACTGCCACACAGCCTACCACACGCCATGCCACCTACCCTTGAAGACCTTACTGCCCCTTCGCGCCGGCAGCCTGAAACCCATCAGCGCGGCGCGGCTAAACTCGCGCGCATCCCGATCAAAGTGGAGGCCCAAGACTTACTGCCCAAACCGGACTGGCTCAAGGTTCGCTTAAGCTCCGATCCGAACGTAGCCCGCGTCAAACGCCTGCTCAGGGAACTGCGCCTTGCGAGCGTGTGTGAAGAGGCGGCTTGCCCCAATCTTCCCGAATGCTTCGGCCACGCTACTGCCACCTTCATGATCTTAGGTGACCTTTGCACCCGCCGTTGCCCGTTCTGCGACGTGGCCCACGGCCGCCCCCTCCCACCCGATCCAGAAGAACCTGAAAACCTCGCCCGCGCGGTAGCCCAGCTTAAGCTGCGTTACGTCGTCATCACTTCGGTCAACCGCGATGACCTGCGCGACGGCGGAGCCGAACAGTTCGCCCGCTGCATAGAAGCAGTACGTCGGCACTCTCCAGGCACCTTCGTCGAAATCCTAACCCCAGACTTCCGCAAGCGCGAGCAGGTGGCGCTGGACATCCTCGCCCGTCACCCCCCAGAGGTCTTCAACCACAATCTAGAAACAATCCCACGCCTGTATGCCAGCGCCCGCCCGGGGGCAGATTACCAAGGCTCGCTCGCCCTGTTGGCCGAGGTCAAGCGGCGTTTGCCTAAAGTGGTGACCAAATCCGGGCTGATGCTGGGGCTAGGCGAAACCGTCGAAGAAGTGATCGCAGTGATGGAGGACCTGCGCCGCGTAGGCTGCGACATGCTCACCTTAGGCCAATACCTTAGGCCAAGCCGCCATCACCTGCCGGTCGTGCGCTACGTGCCCCCGGAGGAGTTCGAGCGCCTGGCCGAAATCGCTAAAAACTTAGGATTCGCCCAGGTGGCCGCCGGCCCTCTGGTGCGTTCTTCTTACCACGCCGACCGCCAGGCCAGAGCTGTCCTCAAAAAGTGAACGAATATGCTTGGCTTAGGCTGCTGGAATCTATCGTTTTACCGCCCGTTTCCCCGCTCATCCTGGCGGTGGTCGGGCTGTGGCTGAGGCGGAACGTGCTCACCCTCATCGCCCTGCTGTTTCTATACCTCGCCGCTATCCCTCTAGTCAGCCAGTGGCTAAGCCAAAAGCTCGAGGTTTACCCGCCGCTTGATCCAAACCGCCTACCCACAGCCCAAGCGATCGTGGTGCTCGGGGCAACGCGCTATCCCAAAGCCCCCGAATACGGCGGCGATACGGTCGGCAGTTTAGGACTAGAACGCCTGCGCTACGCCGCCTGGCTCAAGCGGCGCACGGGCTTGCCGATCTTAGCCAGCGGCGGCCGACCTTTGGGCGAGAAAAAAGCGGAGGCGGAATTGATGCAGGAAGTCCTAACAGAATTCGGCACACCGGCCACTTGGCTGGAGACCGACAGCCGCAATACTTTCGAAAACGCTAGAAACAGCGCGGCCATCTTAAAGCGTCAAGGGATAGACGCGATCTTTTTGGTCACCTCTGCTTTCCACTTGCCGCGGGCGGCAGAAGCTTTCAAGCACCAAGGGCTTTCCGTCATCCCCGCCGGCACTCGATTTACTCGCCCAGGCCCTCTGGAATCTGGCCTTTTTGCCTTTCTCCCTAACCCAGCTGCGCTTTGCCGCACCAGCTTGGCCTTGCACGAGTTCCTAGGGCGCTT
>JBKBMR010000169.1:0-2721 GCA_046295755.1 Methylohalobius sp. | reverse complement strand
CCTGGAGCGGACGCCTGTTTTTGGCCTGCTACGATCCCAAAGCGACCTGGCTGGACCAACTGCGCCCTGCCTTGGGGGAAGAGCGGTTTTCCTTTGCGGCGCATCAGAGCCTGGGCGGGGCATCGTAGATTAAGTTTTGCCAGCCAGTGTAGACCAAAAAGTGCTTGCCGGTGGCGCGCGCGATCAGGGTGATTCCGGCCTGGCGGGCTAAATCTAAGCCCATTTGGGTGATCCCCGAGCGCGATAATACAACTGGAATTTCCATCTGCGCGGCCTTGATGACCATCTCCGAAGTTAGCCTGCCGGTGGTGTAAAAGATTTTGTCGCGCCCTTCGATGGCGTTCAGCCACATGTAGCCAGCGATGGCATCGACCGCGTTGTGGCGCCCTACGTCTTCGCAGAAGAACAAAATTTCCCCTTTTAGGCTGCACAAAGCGCAACCGTGTACGGCGCCAGCGCGCTTGTAGACTTCATTGTATTGGCGCAGGTTTTCTAAAAGCGCATACAGAGTAGATTGGCGCACTGTCACTTGCGGCACGCGGATGTGCTCAAGCTTTTGCTTGAGCTGCCCGAACACCGTGCCTTGGCCGCAGCCGGTAGTCACCGTGCGGTGGGCGAGTTTTTCCTGCAAATGGGCCGTGTGTTTGGTCCGGGTGGTGACGGCGACGGCCTCGACTTCCCAATCTACTTGGACGGCCTCGATGTCTTCCAAGCGGTCTACTAACCCTTGGTTGCGCAGGTACCCTAAAGTCAAAAGTTCTGGGTGGCTGCCTAAGGTCATGAGGGTGACGATCTCATACTTGTCGAGGTAGATAGTCAACGCTCGCTCTGCGGCAATTTCCTTAGGGCAGGGCCGGCCTTGCTCGTCATAGGCCGTGACCGGTACCGCTACAGCCAGCCCAGCAGCAGTCATCCGGATTTTGTGGGCAGCGTTCATGTCGGTTTCTCGATCAGGGTTCGTTCCAGCGCCTTAAGCTCCTCTGGCGTGTTGACGTTGGCAAACTGCCAAGGGCAGTCGCTGCAGTCTACTGCGATCCAGCGGTGGTGCTCGACCCAACGGTCGATCTTGCGTTCTCCCATAGCCAGATAGTCTGCCAGATCATCCGCCAATTCGGTGCGCAGGGCGATGATTACCGGATGCAGACGCTCTCCGTCGTGGGCGAGGGCGACCTCGGCGGGGGTTTGAACCAATGCTTCAAGAAGCCGTGTTAAGGTGTCGGCTTGCAAACGCGGGCTGTCACAAGGAATGGCCAAAAGATAAGGAGTATCGCTTGCTTGCAAGGCAGTAAGCAGTCCGGCCAAAGGCCCCTGAAATCCAGGCGTAGCGTCGGCGATCACGGGAAAGCCGAGTGCCCGATAGCTTTCTAGCGAGCGGTTGGCATTGATCAACAGCTTCCCGCATAAGGGCTTTAGGATTTCAATGGCATACGCGATCAAGGGGCGACCTGCGCAGCGCATAAGCCCTTTGTCCCGACCTTGCATGCGCCGGGCTTGTCCGCCAGCCAGGATCAGGCCGGTTACCTGGTCAGGAGAAAAGAGGTTTGTCATAGTTTTAAGTTTTGCTTGGGTTGTGGGAGTTATAGACCGACTCAAGATTGGATTGGTGCTGGTGAGCCGCGCTTTTTTCGCTGCCGGTGTCGCGCTAGAATATCAAAACTTTGGTTGAGAAAAATCAGGAGGGTTACGATGGGAAAAGGTGATTTGCGTACCCGGCGGGGCAAGATTGCGCGTGGTACGTATGGAAAATGCCGGCCCAGAGCAAAAAAGCCTAAAGCCAAAGAAAAGCGATAAGTAGCGGGTGGATGCGACTTTAAAGTAGCGACCGTTTTCACCGGAGGCAGCGTGGAACGACAGTTAAAGATCGGCTTTATCGGAGCTGGCAATATGGCGAGCGCTCTGATCGGCGGGCTGCTCGCCGACAATTTTCCAGCCGATGCCATCTGGGCAAGTGACATCGACCGGGACAGGCTTAAGTCTTTAGCCGACCGCTTGGGCATGCACGCGGCTTGCGAAAATCATGAGGTCGTCGCTTGCTCCGACATCGTAGTTTTGGCCGTCAAACCCCAACAGCTCCGAGAAGTCGCCAAAGAAATCGCCGCGGTGGTGCAACGGCGCAAGCCTTTGATCGTCTCGATTGCGGCCGGAATCCGAGAGCAAGATTTAGAGCGCTGGCTGGGTGGGGAGGTGGCGATCGTGCGGGCTATGCCGAATACTCCGGCCCTGGTTCAATCCAGCGCTACAGCACTCCACGCCAATCCCGCTGTCAGTCCAAAGCAGAGGGAGCAGGCTGAATCCTTGCTGCGGGCTGTGGGGTTGACCGTCTGGGTACAAGAGGAAGCTTTATTGGATGCGGTGACAGCCGTCTCCGGCAGCGGTCCGGCCTATTTTTTTCTGCTGATGGAGGCGATGGAAAAACAAGGCATAAAGCTTGGCCTGGAACCAGCCACTGCAAGGCTGCTGGTGGAGCAAACCGCGCTTGGGGCGGCCAAGTTGGCTTTGGAGGCCGACGTCGGCCCGGAAGAACTGCGCCGCCGGGTGACTTCCCCGGGCGGAACCACCGAACGGGCTCTTGCAGTTCTGCAACAGGGTGGGTTTGACGAGCTAATCGGTCGGGCTCTCAAAGCAGCTTGCCTGCGTTCGGCGGAATTATCCGCCGAATTTGGGAGAGAGGAATGAGCGGGTATTTGGCCAATCCTATGGTTTTTCTCGTCGATACTGCCT
>JBKBMR010000168.1:0-2732 GCA_046295755.1 Methylohalobius sp. | reverse complement strand
GGCCTTCGTCCTCGGGGAACTGGCGCGTTCTTAAGAGGTCGACGTCCTCGATCCGGCGCACGCCGGCAGAACCCTGGGCGGCGGCGAACTGCTGCTCGCGGAAGACGGTCAGACCTTCTTTCAAAGAAAGCTGGAACCAATCGCGCAAAGTAATGCGGTTGCCGGTCCAGTTGTGGAAATACTCGTGGCCGATGACCGAGAGAATGTGCTCGTAATCAGCGTCGGTGGCGGTTTCTGCCTTGGCCAGGACGTATTGGGCGTTAAATAAATTTAGCCCTTTGTTCTCCATCGCCCCCATGTTGAAGTGGCTGACTGCTACGATCATGTAGCGGTCCAGATCGTATTCGCGGCCGTATCTTTGCTCGTCCCAAGCCATCGCGCGCTGTAAAGATGTTAAAGCATGATGGCACTTGTCGAGGTCGTGAGGCTCGACGTAAAGCTCCAACTGCACTTTGCGCCCCGTTCGGGTCGTGAAGCTGGCGCTGCGTTTTGCTAGGACTCCAGCCACTAAGGCGAACAAGTAACAAGGCTTAGGAAAAGGGTCTTCCCATACCGCAAAGTGCCGCCCATCCTCTAGCTCTCCCTGGTCGATCAAATTGCCGTTGCTGAGCAACACCGGATAATGGGTTTTGTCGGCCTTAAGCGTGACGCGAAAGCGCGCCATCACGTCTGGGCGGTCTGGGAAATAAGTAATCCGGCGGAAACCTTCCGCCTCGCACTGGGTACAAAGCAGGTCTTTGGAGACATACAAGCCCTCCAGCCGGGTGTTGGCTTTAGGATGGATCAACACTTCGGTATCTAGGGTAAACGTCTCGGGGACGTCTTTGAGGATAAGGCGATCCTCCTCGATTTGGTAGCGCGTCTCAGGCAAAGGGGTGCCGTTCATGGCGATAGTGCAGAGCGCGAGTTCCTCGCCGTCCAGAATCAAGGTGTTCGGGGCGGAGGAGGCGGGGTTGCGGCGACAGGACAGGTGTGCCTTGACGCGCGTTGCATCCGGATCGAGGTCGAACTCAAGATCGATACGATCTACCAGATACGCTGGCGGCCGGTAGTCTTTGAGATAAATCGGTTTGGGAGTTTCAGGCATGAGGTTTCCTCCATCCGTGCCAAGCCACGAGCAACCAGGAAGCGATCAAGAGCGATCCGCCAAGAGGTGTAATCTTACCCAGCCAGGGAAGGCCGCTCAAGGCTAAAAGATAAAGGCTGCCGGAAAACAGCACGGCCCCCAACAGCATCAGATACCCGCCCCATTGCGTCCAAGGCGTGCGCTCAAGATGAGCGATTAACCCAAGCCCTAAAGCGTGCCACATCTGATAACGCACCGCTGTCTCCCAAATCGCGCGCATTGGGTCGGTCAGCCAAGGCGCGTGCGCACCCAAGGCGCCTGCAGCCACTCCCAAAGCCGCCAGCAAGGCGGCAGGAAACAGGAATTTAAAGCAAACATTTGCTTTCATCCTAAAGGGGCTACCCCAAACAGTCTGGCGTGGGCATGGAGCAAGCCGCCGTAGAGCACCAAGGCGAGCGCGATTTGCCACAAGCTCAGCTCTTGCCAGATAAGTCTTTGTCGGCCTTGAAGGATGGCCAAAAAGGGCAGGTTAGAGGTGGCCTCAAGGTAGCGCTGCCAACGCTCCCCGTGTTCCCTCAAGCGTTTTTTGTCCAGGTCGAAGGTGCCTTTGACGGCCAGAAGCAAAAACGTGCCGAAGAAGATCACCGCGGCGAGATCGCCGTTGGCCAGAAGGTGTAACCCCGACCACAGGGCGATGCCCCACATCAGGGGATGGCGGGTGAGGCGCAGCACCCCGTACGCCAAGCGTTCTTGGGGGAGATCGGTTTGAGCCGTCAACGCCGGGTTTTTGGTAGCAAACGCCGCTACTCCCAGATAGAAGGCTAGCGGCATGAGCAGCACCGCCAGATAGCGGAAGAGCAGGGGAGAATCCCATAGGGGAAGATAAGGCGCTTTTTTCCAGGCGAAGATGAGCCAGATAAGTCCAGCCAAAGCCGCTACTGAAAATCCCAGCCGGTAAACTCGCTCGCCATAGCGTGAGATCAACCGGTAACGCAGCTCAGTGCCAGAGATTCCCAGATGGATCCCTAAGAAAAACGCACAGGCTAAAATCAATTGCAGCATAGAATTACTCTTTTTCCAAAAGACGCGGCATCAACTCTACCAGATTGCAGGGGCGAGTGCGAAAATCAAGCTGCGCTTGAATCAATTTGTCCCAGGCGGTGATGCAGGCGTTTTTCGATCCTGGAAGGCAAAACACGTAAGTGCCGTTGGCCACTCCCGCCAGCGCTCGCGATTGGATAGTGGAGGTGCCGATTTCCTGATAAGAAATAAAGCGAAACACTTCGCCGAAGCCTTCGAGCACTTTGTCCAAAAGCGGCAATACCGCTTCCGGCGTGCCGTCGCGGCCGGTGACCCCGGTGCCGCCGGTAGTGAGGATCACATCGACGGCCGGATCGGCGATCCAGGCCGAGACGACCGCCCGGATCTGATAGATGTCGTCGGGGACGATGCGCTTGGCCGCCAAACGATGGCCTGTGTTTTGCAGCCGTTCCACGAGGAGTCTGCCCGAACTGTCGGTTGCTTCGGTACGGGTATCGGAGACGGTGAGGACGGCGATATTGAGGGGGATGAATTGGCGCGGATCGCTCATGGCGGTATCATGAAATGGTCATTGTGATGGCAGGTTGTGTCGATGTCTCGAACCTTCGAAATTCACGTCAAACAG
>JBKBMR010000167.1:1637-2769 GCA_046295755.1 Methylohalobius sp. | reverse complement strand
GCTTGACGCGCCGAGAATTTGAGGTGTTTCAGTTATTGGCTCAGGGCAAATCGGTGGCGGAAATCGCTAAAGTTTTAAACATAAGCCCCAAGACGGCAGGCGTCCACCAAACGCGGATTCTCCGTAAGCTGCACCTTCCTAATACCGCTTGCCTGGTGCGTCTGGCGTTTAGCGCTGGGCTCCAACCTCAGTAAATTTAAGGATTTTTCTTATAGCCAAGCGGCAAGCCCTTAAGCTCATAATTACCTTAAAGGTAATTGGGCTTTTAAGGCAACCTTATGGATGCAAGAAGCAATTTTGGTATTCTAAGCCAGCCGCTTTGCGTGCGCGATGCCTTAAGCGACCAAGTCAGGCGGGCGGCCCCTGAGGATAGGCCGATGCTTGAGAGACTTCCTGACCGGACTGTGTTTGCGGTGTTTGAGAGCTTGCCCAATAAGCTAGAAGTGTTTTTGGGTTTGGTAACCGCCGAGCAGGTCGCCGCCAATCCGAACCGAGTTTTGGCTGACCTCTTGTTGAAACCGCCTCCTCCACCCCTTGCGCCAAATACCCCTTCGGAAGTGGCTTTGCGCCGCTTGGAAGTTGAGCGGGTAGGAGCGCTGCCAGTAGTGGACGAGGATGGCCGTTTCCTAGGAGCCGTCACTTTGGTGAGTTTGCTTGAGGCTTTGCTGAAGCGCGAGGCAAAGCTTAGGCAAGAGACTTTGGCGCAGTTTCGGCATTGCAGCGAAGAGGGCGCGCAGCTTAAGAAGTCGCTCAGTCAGATGATGGAGCTGCCCCAGGCGGCCAAAGACCTTTTGGTTTGCACTTTGAAAAGTGATACCGAAGGCGCCTTTTTGCAAGCTGCCTTAAAGCTTTTGTGTACCCTGGTCTGCGCTCGTTACGGCGCTTTGGCGATCCTGGACGAGCAGGGGGCAATTTCCCAGTTTGTGTTTTGGGGAGTCGATGAGGAAACCGCCAAGCGAATCGGGCGCTTGCCGCAAGGGAAAGGGGTTTTAGGTCCAAACGTCTTAGGCAAACAGAGGAGCCTTCGCCTGGAGAATATCGCCGAGCATCCGCAAGCGGCTGGGTTTCCTGAACATCATCCTAAAATGCGCTCTTTGGTGGCGGCGCAGATCGCCTATCAGGATCAGGTGCA
>JBKBMR010000167.1:0-1628 GCA_046295755.1 Methylohalobius sp. | reverse complement strand
AGCGGCTGGGTTTCCTGAACATCATCCTAAAATGCGCTCTTTGGTGGCGGCGCAGATCGCCTATCAGGATCAGGTGCTGGGGCGGGTGTACTTGTGCGATCGTCAAGATGGAGTGCCGTTTTCCGCCGAAAACGAGCGCGAGGTCAAGCAGTTTGCCGAGCTTTTGGCCTTGGGCCTGTTAGCACAGCAAAAAAAGCAGGAGCTAAACCTTAAGCTCAAGCTGGCAGCCAAGGTATTCGAGCAGGCCAGCGAAGGGATTTTGATCACCGACGCCGAGGAAAAGATCGTGCTGGTCAACCGGGCGTTGACTACTATCACCGGCTACTGTGAGCAAGAGCTGCTCGGTAAGACGCCTAGGGTATTCCAATCCGGCCAGCAGAATCGGGAATTTTACCGGGCGATGTGGCAGAGCCTTAAGGAAACAGGCCAGTGGCAAGGGGAAATTTGGAACCGGCGCAAGAACGGAGAGGTGTATCCGGAATGGCTTAGGATCTCTGTTCTTGCTGACGAATCTGGACAAGTAAGCCATTACGTAGCGGTGTTTTCGGACCTGTCCCAGATAAATCCTAACAGCTTAAGTCTCGATCGGCTAGCGTACTTTGATCATCTCACCGATTTGCCCAACCGCTTGGCTTTCCGCGTCCAATTAACCCACGCGATGCTTAGAACCCGCTTTAACGGCAAATACACAGCGCTCCTTATGCTCGACTTGGACCGCTTCAAGCCCGTCAACGACGGCTTGGGCCATCAGGTAGGCGATCATCTCCTCCAGCAGGTCGCTAGGCGGCTTAGCCATACGCTGCGCAAGCAGGAGACGCCGCGCATCGGCGACGTCGTCGCGCGTCTTGGCGGAGACGAGTTCGCCATTATCTTGACCGATTTGGAGTCGCCACAAGACGCTGAGAAGGTGGCAGAAAAGGTCTTAGGGCGCTTTGCCGAGCCTTTTGTGCTTGGGGAACTTGAGCGCTCGGTGACGGCAAGCTGTGGCATCGCCGTCTATCCGGGAGACGCCGAAACCATCGATGAATTCATTCGCCATGCCGACCTGGCTCTGTATCGCGCCAAACAATTGGGGCGTAATCGATTCTGCCGCTACGACGGCAACGTCCATGCCGCAAGCTCGCGGCGGCTGATGCTGGAGAACGCGCTTTACCACGCGCTCGCCCGGAGAGAGTTTACGTTTCATTACCAACCTCAGGTAGAGGTAAGAACTGGCCGCATCGTTGGGCTAGAAGCCCTGCTCCGTTGGTCTCATCCGAAATTCGGTTCAGTCAGCCCGGTCGAGTTCATTCCGCTGCTTGAGGACACAGGTTTGATAGAGGAGGTGGGGGAATGGGGGCTACGCCAGATTTTCGCGGTCTATCCTAGACTACGCGCGAAGTTCGGCGAGAAGCTTAAAGTAGCGGTCAATATCTCGGCACACCAGTTGAACGATCGCCTGCTCGCTTTTTTCCGTGCTGAGCTTGCTAAGCACAGCTTGGATCCTTCCTGCCTCGAGCTGGAGTTGACCGAATCGACAGCCATGGGTGATCCTGGGGCTGCGATCGGGATTTTTGCCCAGCTTATGCTCTTGGGAGTCGGAGTCTGTATCGACGACTTCGGCACCGGTTACTCTTCGCTCAGCTATT
>JBKBMR010000166.1:0-2882 GCA_046295755.1 Methylohalobius sp. | reverse complement strand
GCCTACCTGAACGAGATCTATCTGGGGCAGGACGGTGCCCGCGCCATCCACGGCTTTGCCCTGGCGAGCGAGTTCTACTTCAGTCGCCCCCTCGCCGAGCTTAAATCCCACCACATAGCCCTGTTGGTCGGCTTGATCCGCGGGCCCAATTACTACGATCCCCGCCGCCATCCGCAACGGGCTTTGGCGCGTCGCAACCTGGTTTTGGACCTCTGTGCCGAGGAAGGCTTAATCGACGCCGCCACCCTAAGCCAAGCCAAACGCCAGCCGCTCGAGGTCACCCCCTACTTCCACCGTCCCAGTGCCCGCTATCCGGCGTTTCTGGATCTGGTCAAGCGGCATCTGGCATTGGAATACAAAGAAGAAGATCTCACCTCGGAAGGCTTGAAAATCTTCACCACCCTGGACGTGCGCATCCAGGATGCACTGGAGCAAACCGCCAGCACCACCTTGGCAGAACTGGAGAAAAGCTATCGGCTGGATCGCCTGGAAACTGCCACCCTCGTCACCCGCCGTGACAGCGGCGAAATCGTAGCCTTGACCGGCGGCCGCGATCCCCGCCAAGCCGGATTCAACCGTGCCTTGGATGGCGTGCGCCAGATCGGGTCGCTGGTGAAACCTGCAGTTTACCTTGCAGCTTTGGAACAGCCTGAGCGCTATACCGCCATTACTCCACTGCCCGATGCCCCGGTGCAGATCAAAAACTCGGACGGAACTTTTTGGCGTCCGCAGAATTACGACCGCAAGGCGCACGGCCAAGTCCCACTCCACTGGGCGCTGGCTCAATCCTATAACCTCGCCACCATCCATCTGGGTTTGGCGCTGGGTTTAGACCGCGTCGCCGATACCCTGCGCCGACTTGGGGTCAGCCGGCCGCTTCCGCGCTATCCCTCCCTGCTCCTAGGGGCGGCTTCGCTGTCCCCCCTGGAGGTCACGCAAATGTATCAGACCCTGGCCAACCAGGGGTTTGCTACTCCCTTGCGGGCCATTCACGCCGTCCTGTCCAACGATAACCGGCCACTCCAGCGCTATCCTTTGACCGTACAACAGACGGTCGATCCGGCGGCAGTATACGTGCTGAACACCATCCTACAAGAAGTCGTCAGCCAAGGGACTGCAAGCTCGGCTTACCGCATCCTTCCTCGCACCCTACAGGTAGCCGGCAAGACCGGAACCACAGATGAGCTGCGCGACAGTTGGTTCGCCGGTTTCAGCGGCGATTATCTGGCGGTGACTTGGATCGGGCGCGATGACAATTCTCCTACCCGACTGACCGGCGCCAGCGGCGCGCTTCAACTCTGGGCCAGGTTAATGGCGAAGGTCTCCGACCAGCCTTTGCTTTTGATCCAGCCGGAGGCGGTCGAATGGGTCTGGATCGATCCTGTCAGCGGGCTCAAAGCGGATGAAAACTGCCCCGGGGCTCGTCAATTTCCTTTCCTGCGCGGCTCGGCCCCGCAGGAAAGCGCCCCTTGTGCCGCAAATCCGCAAGCGCCGCTCATCCGACCGTGGTTCGAACGGCTGTGGTAGGGACACAGCGCGCTGTGCCTCACTTGGCACGGATTACCAGCCCCAACACCATGACCGAAGCCCCCACTACCGCCGCTATCAACGCCGTCTGCTTGGAAGCGCCGAGCAGCAAGGCCCCAAAGCCACCGACAGCCGCTCCCAGGCCGCTGAACGCCATCGCCCGCATCACCCGGCACAGGGCACAGTCGCGATCGTAACGCTGCATAGCTATCTCCGCTTCAGATTACTCTATCAATCCAGTCCGGCCCCGACTTCTACTGCCCCAAGGCGTTTTAACTCAGTCATCAACTGACCGGAAGTGAATGGGTCGATCCCCCTCAATGGCAAACCGGCAAATTCCAGCCCTTCGGCAATCCAATCGTTACAAGTGTTGAATAGATGAAACTTCCCCACCGCCGGGTAGAACCAACTGTCTCCGTAAAGACCCCGCTGCAACCGCTTGGCTTTAGGCGCGCTGCTTCGGGCAAAGCTCGCGTGAACATACCGAATCAGCTTGAGCCAAGCGCGCTGGTTAAGATCCAGGCGCATCATCTTCAGGCCAGCGAAAGCATCAGCCGGCGCACCGTGGACGCCGACCACATGGAGGACACTGGCGGTGGGCCACAAGGCCGCTTTCAGCGTCAACCAAAGACCTGGGGCTTCGGCCGGATAGTAGTCGATTTCACCCCAGCCGATTTCTAGGTAATCTGCGTATGGAAAATCGGCTTTCTCAGGCACCATGTTTGCCGGAATGTCGGCGCGCTTGATCACCAATCCAGCGTGTTTGCCGTGATCGACCACATAAACTGCATGGCCTGGGCTATCCTGAACCAGCGGTAACGGCCTAGGCCCCGCGCATGCGGCACATAACGCCACCAGCAAGAAGACAGTGAACCTTAGAATCAAACGCTCCTGGCTTTACGTTGTTTCTCTGCCTGCGCGACCTTAAGCCGACTTAAGATCAGCTCTGTCAGCATCGCCACCTGTTCATCGCTGTCGTTGAGCGCCGGGATGTAACGGTACTGCTCTCCGCCAGCGTTCAGGAACAGCTTTCGATTGGTCACGGCGATCTCTTCCAGGGTTTCCAGACAATCTATTGCAAACCCAGGACATACGACGTCCACTCTCCGGATGCCTTGTTTTGGCAGGGATTGCAAGACCTCTGCGCAGTAAGGCTTAAGCCACTCTGCCGCCCCGAAACGCGACTGGAACACCACCTGCCAATTCGCCGAAGCCAGCTCCAAAGCCTCGGCTATCAGACAAGCCGAAGTCAGGCATTGCTCGTAGTAAGGATCGCCCTGAGCGCGGCTTTTCTCAGGCAGGCCGTGAAAGGATATGATGAGCTGGTCTGGGCGTCCGTGCTCGCGCCAGAAGGC
>JBKBMR010000165.1:0-2935 GCA_046295755.1 Methylohalobius sp. | reverse complement strand
GTGGCCGCTTACGTTAGGGATTTGATCGATTTTGCCGAATTCATCCGCCGGCGCTATCCTGAAACCCCGTTGTATGTTTTAGGAGAGAGCATGGGCGGAGCGGTGGCCATCGTCGCCGCCAATCAGGGTCTTAGCTTGTATGCCGACGGTTTGATCCTAGCTGCGCCGGCGGTGTGGGCGCGTAGGTTTATGCCGTGGTATCAGCGCAGCCTTTTGTGGTTGGCGAGCCGCCTGGTCCCTTGGGTTAAACTGCGCGGGGATGGGCTTGACATCCTGGCGTCGGACAACCTAGAGATGCTGCGCGCCTTAGGCCGCGACCCTTTGGTCATCAAGGCCACCCGGATCGATGCCATTGCCGGTCTGGCCGATCTCATGGATCAGGCGATGGCGACAGCGCCAAAGCTTCTTCTGCCGACTTTGTATTTATATGGCGCCAAGGATCAAGTCATCCCACCGCACCCTACTCGTCGGTTCCTGCGCCTGGCCGACCCGGCTGTAGTAAAGCTGATCTGGTACGAACAGGGGTATCACATGTTGCTGCGAGACTTGCACGCCGAGCGGTATTGGCGCGATATCCTGACGTGGATCAAGATCCAGAATCCAATTTTGCCATCTGGCCTAGACCGCCATGCCGAGGCTCGGGTCAGCAGACACCAAAGCATGCAACTCAACTAACAAGGACACTCATGCAGTACCTCGATCCGCTTGAAAGGATGTGGCTTAAGGCCATCGAAATGCTTGAAAGAGCCGAGCGCATGAGCCGGCTGCTGTTTTCCATCCAACGCTCCCGCAGTCGATCGCCGGCATGGGAACCTCCTGTCGACATCGTCGAAGGCTTTGATGAGCTGCGGATCACTGCCGTCCTCCCAGGAATCGCCCCGGAGCGGGTGGAGGTTACCCTGGAAGGCGGGATGCTTAGGATCTCAGGAGACCGGCCACCGCCTCTGATGCCCGGCACGATCCAAATCCACCGGCTAGAAATCCCTTACGGCCGATTCGAACGCCGCATCCATTTGCCTCCTGGGCGGTATGAATTGATCGAATCCAGATACCAGCGCGGCTGCCTGGAGCTGTGCTTTCGCAAACGAACTTGAATAAATCGAAGCGATACCACCATGACTGAAGTACAAAACCAAATCACCAATCCCAAACCCGCTCTGGAATTGCCGGAAAACGCTATCCCGATCATTCCAGTGCGCAACGTCGTCCTGTTCCCGGGGGTGATCATCCCCTTGAGCATCGGACGGGATCGCTCCATCGCTGCGGCTCAGCAAGCCCTCAAAGCCGAGCAACCGGTGGGCCTGGTGCTCCAAAAGGACCCAAGCATCGACAATCCGATGCCCAGCGATCTCTATACTGTCGGCACCACGGCCACCATCTTGCGCTATGTGACCGGACCAGACGGCACTCATCACATCGTCTGTCAGGGAGAACAACGCTTTCGCGTCAAGCAATACTTAGAAGGTTATCCCTTCCTAGTGGCGGGAATCGAACTGATACCGGAGACAGAAGCGATCAGTGCCGAAATCGAAGCGCGGGTATTAGAACTTAAAAAGCTGACTGGTGAGCTACTAGAGTTGATGCCGCAGGCACCCTCCGAGTTGGTCAATGCCGTCCAGCAGATCACCTCCCCGACGATGCTTGCGGACATGATCGCCGCCTTCATCGACATCGAGCCGGAGGAAAAGCAAAAACTCCTGGAGACCAGTGAGTTAACAGAGCGCCTCGACCGGCTCATCGATGACCTCACTCACCGGCTCAAGGTACTGCGCTTGTCCAAAGAAATCAGCGAGCGGACCAAAAAGAGCATGGACGAGCGCCAGCGCGAGTTCCTGCTGCGCGAACAGCTTAAGACCATCCAAAAAGAGCTCGGAGAAGGTGAGGAACGGATCGAGGAAATCGAAGAGCTGCGCAAGGCCATTGAAGAAGCTGGCATGACCGAAGAGGTCAAACAGCACGCCTTAAAGGAACTCAAGCGCCTGGAAAGGATGCACGAATCCCAGGCCGAATACGGCATGCTGCGCACTTATTTAGAGTGGCTGGTGGAACTTCCCTGGGCCAAGGAGACCGAAGAGAAGCTGGATATCGCCGAAGCGCGCCAGATCCTCGACGACGACCATTACGACCTAGACAAGGTCAAACGCCGGATTCTGGAATACCTGGCGGTACGCAAGCTCAATCCTACCGGCAAGGGGCCGATCCTGTGCTTTGTCGGCCCGCCAGGCGTGGGCAAAACCTCCCTGGGCCAATCCATCGCCAAAGCCACCGGGCGCAAGTTCGTGCGCGTGGCCTTAGGCGGGCTACACGACGAAGCTGAAATCCGCGGTCACCGGCGTACCTATATCGGCGCTATGCCCGGTAAGATCATCCAGGCGATCCGCAAAGCCGGGGCGAAAAACTGCGTGATGATGCTGGACGAGATCGACAAGCTCGGCATCGGCGCTTTCCACGGCGACCCAGCCGCTGCCTTGCTCGAAGTCTTGGATCCAGAGCAAAACGTCAATTTCGTCGACAACTATCTGGGCGTAGCGTTCGATTTGAGCAAGGTGATGTTCATCTGCACCGCCAACGTCCTAGACACCATTCCAGGACCCCTGCGCGACCGGATGGAAATCATCGACATCCCAGGCTACACCGAAACCGACAAGCTCCAGATCGCGCGCCGTTACTTGGTCCGCCGGCAACTGGAAGCGTGTGGGCTAAAGCCTGAACAAGGCCAAATCTCAGATGCCGCCTTGCTCACCATCATCCGCCAATATACCCGCGAAGCAGGAGTGCGCAATCTAGAACGCGAAATCGGCGCCGTCTTTCGCTGGGGAGCGGTGCAAATCGCCGAAGGCAAAGCGGAAAAAATCTCCATCGACGTGGAAGAAGTCAAAAAAATCCTAGGTCCCCCTCGCTACGAGAGCGAGGCGGCGATGCGGACCAGCCTTCC
>JBKBMR010000164.1:0-2961 GCA_046295755.1 Methylohalobius sp. | reverse complement strand
GACCGGCGCGATCGACGCCGCTTAATTTTTCACTTTCGGCCATCCTCGATAATCCAATTTTTGATCACCTGCACCACCCGGTCCGGGTCCTGGTCAATCAGACGGTGAACAAATTCAAGACGCTTTTCATAGCTTTGTGGTCCCGTCAATTTCAAGAGCTCTTCGCTTTCCTGCTCCAGCGTCAATGGCTGCTCTGATTCATTTTCGGTTCCGACAGGCGCTTCAGGCACGACAGCATCTACCTCGATCACAGGTTCCGGAGAGGGCGGCAACAGCGCTCGAAGCAGTGGCCGGAGCACCGCGAAAACCAAAACCAATACCGCAAGCAGGGCAACCGCTTGTTTTCCTAGGGTCCAAACCCAAGCCTGCTGCCACAGCGGAGCCGGTTCTAAGGCGATTTCCTCACTCCCACGAAAAGCCACGTTGGTCACCGTTACTTGATCGCCGCGGCTTGCATCATAACCTACCGCCTGTTTCACCAGAGCGATCAAACCATTGAGTTCCTCTTGGGTGTAAGGGCGAGCGACGATCGTGCCATCGGCCTGGGGAACTTTGATGTTGTCTACCGCCACCGCTACCGTCAGCCGGCGGATGGCACCGTTAGCATGGCGGATATGGCTGACGATGCGATCCAGTTCATAATTGCGGACCAGCTTTTTCTGGGACTCGAGCGGGGTTTTGGCCGCTTCTCCGTTGCCTTGGGCCACTTCCGGTGCAGTCCCGGCCGCCGGTGGTTGATTGGTGAGGGCACCTGGCACACCCTGGGCCGCTTCCTGGCGGCTTTCTCTTTGCTCTTGCTGCTCGCTGCGCAAGGCTGGAAGGTCCGGGTTGTAAAGCTCTTCGGTTCGCTCTACCGCAGTGAAATCGATATCCGCCGCCACCTGGGTGCGCAAGGCGTCGCGCCCCACCAGCGGAACCAGCAGGGTTTCGATGCGCTCTACCAGATAATCTTCCACCTTCTTTTTGTATTCGAACTGCTTGTCGGTCAATGCCAGCTCGTCTTTGTCCCGATCGATGGAATTGAGCAGATGGCCGTACTGATCGACGACCGTAACTCGCTCAGGCGTAAGCTTTGGCACGCTGGAGGCGACCAAATGGACGATCGCCTGGACCTGCTCGCGCTGGATCTCGTGACCGGGTACAAGCTGCAACAACACCGAGGCACTGGGGGGCTTGCGCTGGCGCACGAATACCGATTCCTTGGGCAAGGCCAGGTGCACCCGCGCCGCCTTGACTCCTTCCAAAGTCATGATGGAGCGCGCGATCTCCCCTTCCAAAGCGTGCTGATAGCGCGCCTGCTCCAAGGCCCGGCTGACGCCGAGCCCAGGTTCCTTCTCCAGGATTTCATAACCGCTTTCGCTTTTTTTAGGGTAGCCTTGAGCGGCCAGCCGCAGCCTGAGTTCATGGACCGCATCGGCCGGTACTAAGATGGTGCCGCTTTTGCGGTCGATCTTATAATCTGCCTGAAGCTTGTCTAACGCCCCCAAAATCTCTCCAGCTTGGTCCTCGCTCAGATCGATAAACAGCGGCTTGTACTCTGGGGCCCCAGCCCATAGCATCACCGCCACCCCCATGGCGACAGCCAAGGCGATGACAGAGAGTATCCCTAACCTTCGCCCCCAAGAGAGTTCATGCCAAATCTTCACAAGCCCATTGACCCGCCCTGCTGCGGACTCCTCCGTCAGCGCCCCTGCCGCCACGCTCAGAGCTTTGTTTCCAGCCGGCGCGGGAACGCCACCGGGATTGGTTTCGGCCGCCTCCATGGTCTTAAATCCTTAAAACTCGGATCAAAAAACCCATGCTCACATCTGCATGTTCATGATGTCTTTATAAGCCTCCACCAATTTATTGCGCACCTGGACCATAGCCTGGAACGAAACCCTAGCCTTTTGCAGGGACACCATGACCTCAGCCAGAGGAACATCCGTCTCCCCCCGCTCGAACGCCTTGGCCAGGCTGCCGGCCTGTTGCTGGGTTGCGTTGACCGTGTCGATGGATTGCCTAAGCAGTGCCGCAAAATCCGTGGCAGGCTGTTCGTTGCCTGACTGGTTTTGCGCCGCCTGAGCCTCGAGCATATGCATTTGGGCCAAGACGGCATTGATATCGATTTGATTCATCTTTTCACACCTCTCTTAAAACCCGGTCTACCCGATGCGCAGTTTTCATGCCGGTCAGCACGGGACCGAAATTCCAGCTTGGCGCATCTTGGCCAGCTTGTAACGCAAGGTTCTGGGGCTGATGCCCAAGCGCCTGGCGGTAGAAATCCGGCTACCGTTTTCCTCCCGAAGGGTAGCGAGGATGATCTGTTCCTCCCGGGAACGCAGGTCCTGGTTAAGAGACGCTGTCCCTACCTCGGTCGCGTCCGGTAGCGGCCCATGCACTGCTTCATCGAAGATCAACACCTCTGGCCCGATCCATCCATCCCGGCACAAGATCAGGGCACGCTGAATGACGTTCTCCAATTCACGCACGTTGCCCGGCCAATGATAGGCCTTGAGCTTGCGCAAGGCCTCGGCAGACAACTGCGGTGGTCGGTTGTTGCCGGCGTGCCGCTTGAGCAAAGCTTGAGCCAGCGGCACGATGTCTTGCGGGCGATCGCGCAAGGCGGGCAGCTGCAGCGGAAACACATTGATGCGATAGAACAGATCCTCCCGGAACCGACCGGCGGCCACTTCTTCCTGGAGGTTGCGATTGGAAGTGGCGATCACGCGCACGTCTAGTTTCAAAACCCGGCGCCCGCCGATCCGTTCCACTTCATGCTCCTGCAGCACCCGCAGCAACTTAGCCTGGAGTGCCGGGTTCATTTCCGAGACCTCATCGAGCAGCAAAGTGCCACCTTGGGCGAGTTCAAACTTCCCTGGGGTGGACTTGAGCGCGCCGGTAAAAGCGCCTTTTTCGTAGCCGAACAGCTCAGCTTCTAGCAAAGCTTCGGGAACAGCGGCACAGTTGATCGCGACGAAA
>JBKBMR010000163.1:0-2968 GCA_046295755.1 Methylohalobius sp. | reverse complement strand
GGCAAGACTTCTGCTATCTGACCTTTAGGTTCATCCAAGAACAAGGCAGCTGCTATTCCCAGCAGGGCAAATCCGGCGATCACCAGGAAGAAAACCTGAGGACTGACTAAGGAAAACACGGTCAAAAACACTACCCCGCCCACGTTGCCATAGGCCCCAGCCATGCCGGCGATTTGGCCGGTGAGGCGGCGCTTGACCAAAGGGACGACGGCAAACACCGCCCCTTCAGCCGCTTGGACGAAAAACGAACAGCCCATGGTGACGGCGACAGCCAGATACAGCGGCCAGGTGGCGTTGATTTGGGACATGGCAAGATACCCAAGTCCCAAGCCGCTCAAAAGGACGGTCAGGGTTTTCTTGCGGCTGAAGCGATCGCTGATGAACCCGCCGCCTGGACGGGCTATTAGATTCATGAACGCAAACCCAGAGGCCAAAAGCCCAGCGGTAACTTCGCTTAAGCCAAAGGTGTCTTTGAAAAACAAAGGCAGCATAGAGACCACCGCCAGCTCTGAGCCGAAAGCGATGAAATACGCCAAGCTCAAAATCGCTACCTGCTTAAATTTATAGCGGTCAAATTCCGGCACCGGTTGCCGCTTGAGGACCCCGTGGTTGACCTTGGCGGCGTGGTAGACCTGCCAGGCGTAAAGAAGGCCCAAGCCAAGGTATAGCCCACTGGCCAAACCCCAATCGAACAGTCCAAGCTGGACCAGTTTCCAGATCAAAAGCCCAAGCGCCAGATAAAGGGGAAGGTTTAAGGCGAGGTAAAAGAAGAAATCCCCCACTGAGCTTACTTCCATGGCCCCGTTTTTCTTCGGTTTAAAGTAGGTAGACCCCTTGGGAGTGTCGGAGACCGAAAAGAAATAAACGATGGCATAGATCATAGCGATAGCGCCAGTGGTGGCGATGGCGTAGCGCCAGCCGTTTTCTCCCCCGTACCATAAAGCCAAAGTAGGCAAGGTCATGGCAGCGGCGGCCGAGCCGAAGTTGCCGAATCCGCCGTAGATGCCTTCGGCTAACCCCACCTCGCGGGCGGGAAACCACTCCCCGATCATACGGATGCCGATTACGAAACTGGCTCCTACAAAGCCTAAGAGAAAGCGGGTTAGGGCCAAGGTGGTGAACTTTTCAGCCAGGGCAAAGGCGATGCATATCCAACCGGCAAAAAACAAAAGGCTAGAGTACACCCGCTTGGGACCGAATTTGTCCACCAGCATCCCGACTGCGATCCGCGCCGGAATGGTCAGGGCCACGTTCAGGATCAATAGAGTTTTCACTTGCTGTTCGGTCAGCCCCAAAGCCTCTCGGATGGAGGCCAAAAGCGGAGCGTGGTTGAACCAGACCGCAAAGCTTAAGAAAAAGGCCAACCAGGTCAAATGGAGAATCCGCACCCGGCCGTGGAAAGAAAAAAGATTAAGTCGCTTGGACATAAAACCTCCTCTCGCTAAATCCGTGCGATAGTAAAAGCAGGTTTTATGCCAGAAGGTGTTAGAACCTATAGGGAATTAGAATCAGGTTTTACCTGCCCTTTTCTTGGGCAGACAAACTCTATCTGCCCTGTTTTGGGGCGGCTCGATTGGCTGTGAGAACTATTGCATGCCCATTTTTTGTTCAAGTCGCCCTACTAGAGGCTCGCCGCAAGTGGTCTGCTGGCCGCTGTTCTTGCCCGGCGGGTCGCCTTCGCCCTCCCACCCGGCCTTGCCCACGGTATCTACGGGCACACGGGGGATCTTCACGATGCCTGACTCGATGGCGTCCACCAGCCCAAAGTCCGAGACCATCCAGGGGAACGGGGCGCCCTGCCCCCTGCTCCCAGCCAGCGGGGAGCTGTCCCCCGTCAACGGGGGACTGAAGTGGCCGCTGCCTTTAATATGGAACGGCGTGGCAGAAAAGTCGGCGCAGAAGTTAATGCCGCGTACCGCATGGATCTTGTCCAGGCCGCTTACCCAGACGGTTGCCTCTTCTCGCTCGGCGATCTCTTCCCCAGAAAGGCCCTCTCGTACTTCCTCAGGCAATGGAGCGGGGCGGTAAGCGTGGTGGGCCTCGTCGTTGATGACCAGGATGTTTTGCTTAGTTCCCAACTCTTTTAACACGCGGCGGCAGAAGGCCGTATCGCTCTCTATGCCCCGCTGGACGACGCTGCGCGAGCGGCTGTCGTCTTTGGGCTGGAACAGGTGCTAGTTGGTGATCGCAAATTTCCCTTGCTGCAAGCGCTCCATCATCCCACGGGGAAGGAGGTCAAACTTCTCGTAGTAGTTGTTCGGTTTCCACGGCAGTAGCACCTGCAAGCGCTCCCGGATGGTCAGATTGGGGCAGACCATGAGGACGGCGTCGGAGAAGCGCCGGTCTTTTGGATTGGCCAATTTGTTGAGCACTTGCCAGGCGATGACCATGCCCATGACCACGGTTTTGCCCGAGCCTGTGGCCATCTTGCAGGCGTATCTGGTCAAGCCGTTGTCTTTAGGAATGCTAATACCCTGCCTTTCCGCTGGCGAAGCTTCCACCAGCCAGATGAGCGTCTCAGTAGCTTCGCGCTGGCAAAAGTAGAGCCTCCGCTCGGGGTTGTTCCAGTGATTCAAGAGTTGACGCGTGATAGAGGTAACACCAGGATAGCCTTGCTCCCGCCAGTCTTTCACTCGCTCGCGAATGGTGTTAACCAACTCCAGTGGGACGAATCCCTCTTCCAAGAGCGCCGCTTGCGGTCCCCGGGTACGGGCCTTGAGGTAATAGCCCGCTGGACGACGCCCCTCTACCAGCACTGGCTGGCCTTCTTCGTAGGCCCAATAGCGAGAGGGTTCGTCAAAGGGCGAGTTGAGGATGGGATTTTCTACGAGCATCGCTTGTCACCCTCGTTTCGAACGACCTCAGCCATCGGTCAAACTCGTCCTCGCCCAGCCGCTTAGGGTTTTCCCGATCCAAATGCCAGCGCAGGGGGTTGGTGGCGATGTATTCCCGGATACGATTCAGGGAT
>JBKBMR010000162.1:0-2983 GCA_046295755.1 Methylohalobius sp. | reverse complement strand
GCTTTTTCCTCGGGCTTGACCGGCGAGAACGGATCGAGCAGCGCCTTGTGCTCGCCAGCCGTCAAAAGGCGCCGCTCTATCCCAAGCTTGTTGAGTGCCTCTACAAATCCAAAGCCACTCATGACTACGCCTATGGAACCGATGATGCTGGTCGGGCTGACGTAGATCTTGTCGGCCGCCGCAGCGATGTAGTAACAACCTGAGGCACACACGTCGGTCACCACCGCGACCACGGGAAGATCGGGTTTGCTCTGTTTAAGCCGCCGAATCGCCTCATAGACATAGGCCGCTTGGACTGGACTGCCACCAGGCGAATTCATCTGCAGCAGGACCCCCAAAGTCCTAGGGTCGGAAGACGCACGCTTGAGCCCCTTGATAATGGTTTCGGCATTCGCCGGCGAATCCTCGAGCAGGATACCCTTTACTTCCACCTTGGCGGTGATCTTGCCTGCCGGCTGCACGATCTCGGTCCACGGCTGCAAGATGCTCAAGGTCACCGCCACCAGATAGGCAAAAAACAGAAACTTGAAAAAGATACTCCAGCGCCGTGCCCGGCGTTGTTCCGCGATTCCCTCCAAGACCAGCTTCTCCAGTACTTCACGTTCCCACGACCCCTGCTTTGAGGTCATCTCAGGTTCTTGGGCCATTGCTCTTCCACAAGAAAATCAAATTAATCAAACCTATTTCTGATACCGAATCCGATAAATCACCCCGCGTTGGTCGTCGGATATAAGCAAGGAACCGTCCTCAAGCTCTAAGATGTCTACCGGCCGTCCCAGCACTGTGCCGTCCGACTGGAGCCAGCCTTCAGCGAAAACGTGCTCGGCCACTGGCTTGCCATCCTTAAACTCCACCCAGACCACCCGATAGCCGACCGGTTTCGAGCGGTTCCAGGAGCCGTGTTGAGCGACGAACAACTGCCCTCGATATTGGGTAGGAAATTGTTTTCCCGTATAAAAACGCAAGCCGAGCGGGGCAACGTGCGCGCCGAACCGCCACGCAGGCGGCGTAAATTCTTTACACTCGGTTTCTTTGCCATACTCGGGATCTGGAATATCGCCGCTATGACAATGAGGAAATCCGAAGTGCAAGCCGGCTTTTGGAGCATGGTTAAGCTCGTCCGCAGGACGGTCGTCGCCCAGCCAGTCGCGGCCGTTGTCGGTAAACCACACGGTTTTACTCTCAGGGTGCCAGTCAAAGCCAACGCTGTTGCGCACCCCGCGGGCGAAGATTGCTAAATTTTTGCCGTCTGGATCGATGCGGACCAAAGTGGCATAAATTTCATTCTCCTGCAGGCACACGTTGCACGGCGCACCCACGTTGAAATAAAGCTTACCGTCCGGACCTACCCGCAGGTATTTCCAACCGTGCCAAAGATCCGCCGGCAGAGAGTCGGTGACCACCTCGGGACTTGGGGGGTTAGCCAGATGCTGGGCGATGTTTTTGAAACGCAGGATTCGCGACACCTCGGCGACATAAAGGTCGCCCTTGTAGACCGCCACCCCGTTGGGCATGGTCAGGTTTTTAGCGATCACGTAGCGGCGCTCGGCCAGGCCGTCACCGTCATCGTCACGCAGCGCGTACACTTTGCCAGCGGTGCGGCTGCCCACGTAAACCGTGCCGTCCTCTCCCAAAGCCATGGAGCGGGCATCGGGGACGTCGCGGGCAAACAGCTCGATCCGAAACCCGGGGGGAAGCTTGATCGATTCGAGCGGATCGCGCACCGCCGGGACCTCGCTTATCCAGACCAAACTCACCAACAGCACCCATAGGATTTTCATCGCCGTTTACCCCCTTTTGGATTTAACCCGATCCATTATCGACCCTTAGCCAGGCGACATCAACTTGGCACCACGGGCTAAAGCAAATCTGCCAGCAAGACGACGCTAAACAGCATTGTCACGCTGGAAGAGGGGTCAAGAGGATTCATTTCGGTCAGAAAAACTTTATACTTGAAATTTGCATTTTCGTACCCAGATAGTCAACCGTCACTTTTCACAGGAGGATTGGTAATTCATGCTACGCATCCTATTGTTTCTGGCGACCAACGTCGCCGTTTTGCTGATGATCAGCCTTGTGTTCCAACTGTTGGGGCTAGGCACATTCTTAGACCGCCAAGGCGTGCATCTGGATTTAAACAGTCTCCTCGTTTTCTCGGCGCTGATCGGCATGTCGGGTTCATTCATCTCGCTGGTTTTGTCCAAATGGATGGCCAAAACCTCGATGGGGGTCTACGTCATCGACCGTCCCCAGAACCAGACCGAGGCTTGGTTGGTGAACACCGTGGAGAAACTGGCGCGCAAAGCCGGGATCGGGATGCCGGAGGTGGGAATTTTCCAAAGCCCCCAGCCTAACGCCTTTGCCACCGGCCTGGACAAAAACCACGCTCTGATTGCAGTTAGCACTGGACTTTTGGAAACCATGAACGCCGATGAAGTCGAGGCAGTATTGGGACATGAGATCAGCCACGCCGCCAACGGCGACATGACCACCCTGACCCTGGTGCAAGGCGTAGTCAACACCTTCGTCTATTTCCTCGCTACCGTCATCGGCCACGTCGTGGACCGGACGCTATTCCGTTCCCAAGATGAAGAAGGCGGCCCCATAGGTTATGGTCCTGGATATTACATTACCCAGTTGGTAGCGCAGATGCTTCTTGGGATTTTGGCCACGATGATCGTGATGTGGTTCTCGCGCTGGCGGGAATTCCGCGCCGACGCTGGCGGCGCCCGCCTGGCCGGCCGGCATAAGATGATTGCTGCCCTTGAGACTCTGCGCCGCAGCGCCGAACCCCAAGATCTGCCTGGGGAATTCGCCGCTTTCGGCATCAGCGGGTCGATCGGCCACGGGATCATGCGCCTGTTCATGAGCCACCCGCCGCTGGAGGAGCGCATCGCGGCTTTACGATCCGAACCTTGACAGAACAAGGGAGACCCTAGCCCGCGAATTGCTGGAAATCAAATTCCATCTGCGGGCTGGCTTC
>JBKBMR010000161.1:0-3026 GCA_046295755.1 Methylohalobius sp. | reverse complement strand
CACCTGATGCGGGTCTTCAAACCCAAGCGGGCGCGCTCGTGCCTGTATCTGATCGCCGAATACATTGAGGGACAAACCTTACGCCAGTGGATGGACGACCATCCCAAACGCACCCTCCCAGAAGTGCGCCAACTGGTCGGGCAAATCGGCAAGGGCCTTTTGGCCCTTCACCGCCTGGAAATGCTCCACCGGGATTTAAACCCCAACAACGTGATGCTCGACCGCGACGGGGTCGTCAAACTGATCGATTTTGGCTCGGTCAAAATCGCAGGTATAGAAGAGATCGCCTCGCCGCTAAAACGGCTTAACCTTTTAGGAACTCGCCACTATTCTGCCCCCGAGTACTTCTTAGGCTACGCCGCAACGCCTAGATCCGACCAGTTTTCGCTGGCGGTGATTGCCTACGAGCTTTTAACTGGTCACCTGCCCTATGGCGAAGCCTACGGCGAAGGAAACATCACCCGCCTAAAGTACACCTCAGCCCGCCGCTTCAATCCCGAGGTGCCGGTTTGGATGGACAAGGCCCTGGCTAAAGCGCTCAGCCTCAATCCCGAGTACCGCTACGAGACCTTGTCGGAATTCCTCCACGACCTCAATCACCCCAACCCCAGTTTCCTGCGCGACCAAGTCCCTTTAATCGAGCGCTCTCCGCTCAAGTTCTGGCAGCTGGCGGCCATATTTGCCTGGGTGCTAAACGCAGCCTTTGTGCTCTGGCTGATCCGGCTGCTGCAGGGTTGATAGCAGCGGCAATGGCAAGCACGGAAGTCAAAGCATCGGCCAAGACGTGCAGATACGCCGACATCAGATTGTGATCGTGACGGTGATCTGAGTGCTCATGGTCTAGCTCAAGGCCTAGGATCAGGGCGCTTGCGCCCATGGGTCAAGGCATCGGGCACAATCGGCAGTTTAAGTGGTCGGGCTTGCCAGAAATTGTCATTTCGACGAGCCTAGCGTTGTCATTTCGACGAGCGCTAGCGAGGAGAAATCTTAACCATGACTGAAGATTTCTCGCTGCGCTCGAAATGACAAGGCTTTGCTCGAAATGACACGCTTCGCTCGAAAGGCTACCGAGCCTGGCCTTTGGCACAATAGGATTGGCGTTCGCCGTGGAGGTCTTAATTGGCGATGGCTGCTTTCATCTATCATTAAACCTGACCCCGGAAAATCCTGGCAAAGTACATCTATGACCGATCTGGAAAACTCGTTAAACCCCCAGCTACAGCCGCTGCTTGCGACCCTCTCCCGCATCATCCTCGGCAAAGAACTTAAGCTCCGCTTGGCGCTTGCTTGCTTGCTGGCCCGCGGGCATCTTCTGATCGAGGACATTCCCGGAGTAGGAAAAAGCACGCTCTCCTACGCTCTTGCCCACCTATTTGGGTTGAGCTACCAGCGCATCCAGTTCACCAGCGACCTTTTGCCGGCGGATATTTTGGGGGCGGCGATCTACGACGAACGGCGGCGAGAGTTCCGTTTCCATCCGGGGCCGATCTTCCACCAGGTGGTGCTGGCGGACGAGATCAACCGCGCCTCTCCCAAAGCCCAGAGCGCCCTGTTGGAAGCCATGGAAGAAAGACAGGTGAGCATCGAAGGAGAGACCCGTCTGCTGCCGCAGCCTTTTTTCGTCATCGCCACCCAGAACCCCTTCCATCAGCACGGCACCTTTCCCCTGCCTGAATCCCAATTGGATCGTTTCTTGATGCGCATCCGCCTGGGTTATCCCGATCCCCGGGCGGAGCGGGCGCTATTGCAAGGAGGGGGAAGGTTCCATACAGTGCGAACGCTTAAACCCTGCCTTGATCCAGAGTCTTTGCTCGGGATGCAGGAACAGGTGGAGCAGATCTATGTAGCCGAGCCAGTGCTGGACTACGTGCAGGCGCTGCTCGAACGCAGCCGCGCGCTGCCCGACTGTCCGTTGGGCTTGTCTCCGCGCGCTGGACTAGGCTTGCTGCGAGCAGCGCAGGCCTGGGCTTTTCTGGCCGGACGCGATCACGTCTGGCCCGACGACGTGCGCGCCGTGTTTGAAGCCGTAGCCGGACACCGGCTGATCGCCCCACAAGCTCTGGAAGGCTACCCGGTGGCGCAAAAGCTACTGGCTGAGGTAGCGGTGCCGTGAGCGCTATCCGGCTCCGTCCCACTGCCCGCTTTGGGAGCTTCGTCCTGCTGTTGGTGGTGCTATGGCTGGTTTCGGCCAACTATCGCAACAACCTGGGTTATCTGCTCACCTATCTGTTGGCGGGAGTAGCGCTGGCGGCCCCGTTCCAGACCTGCCGCCAGATTGCCGGAGTGTGCTTTAAAGTGCAAATGCCCAAGCCGGTGTTTGCCGGGGCGATGGCTCAGCTGCCATTGTGGCTAGAAAACGACGGCGGCCCCAAATGGCAATTGCGCATTAAGCTCCAAGGTGGCATAGAACCGGTATTCACTCTCAACGCCGGGGAAAAACGCCTAGTGGAACTTTCCTATCCGACTAAGACACGGGGCCTGGTGCACATTGGTCCGGCGGTCCTGTCCTCCTCTTTTCCTTTGGGATTGTTCGAGGCGGCACGCCAGCTGGATGCGCCTTGGACGCTGTGGGTCTATCCCGCCCCGGCCGCCCAGGCCCCGCCGCCTAAGGGCATAAGTCAAGCTGGACAAGAAGGCGAAACAGCTTTCCAGGGGATTCGCAGCTACCGGCCAGGCGACGCTCCAGGCCGGATTTATTGGAAGGGGCTGGCCAAAAGGCAAGGACTGTTGACCAAGGAATTCGCCCAAGAACCGGCGGACAACCCGATCTTGTTCGACTGGGAGACCCTGCCGCCGGGGGATACGGAGCAACGGCTTGCCTGGCTGTGCCGCTGGCTGGTAGATGCCGAAAACCACGGCGAGGTTTACGGCCTGCGCCTGCCGGATCGATCCCTGCTGCCCTCCCAGGGGCCAGGGCATCTACACGCCTGCCTGAGGTTGCTGGCCCAATTTCCCGGAGGCGCCCGTGCTTGAGGAGCAAAAAAAACTGCGCTTTCTGCTGCTGGCTCTGGCCTGCTCGGTGTTGC
>JBKBMR010000160.1:0-3036 GCA_046295755.1 Methylohalobius sp. | reverse complement strand
TTGATGGATATGCGTTCCTTCTGGCGGGTCAGCGTGCGCTTGGGGCTGCTTGCCAAAGCGCTCGGTCGCCGGCATCCGCAAGCCGGGGAACTCCAATCGATTTTCACCTGTGGCCTGTTACATGAAGTGGGGCGCTTGGTGATTTACGCAAAGATTCCGGAATTGGCCCGCGCGGCGATGCTCTTGGCCGATTCCGATGGGATCGAGGAAACCCAAGCAGAGCGCCAGATCTATGGCTTCGACCATTACCAGTTGGCCGCTGAGCTAGCCCTACGCTGGCGCCTGCCAGAGGTGTTCGTCGCCACTTTGCGCTGGCACGGGTCTCCTGAAGAAGCTGAGTCTTTCCCCTTAGAGACAGGTCTGGTGACTTTGGCTAGCCGACTCAGCCTGGCAGAGATCGAAAAACCCGCCCAATTGGAGCCGATTCTGCCGTCTTTGACTCCGCTGCTGGCCTTTCTTCGCTTGCAAGCTCATTCTTTGGCGGAGGTTCTGGAGGAAGTGGCAGTACAGTTCGAGGAGATATTTCGGCTGCTATTCCAGAAGTGAACATGGTCTTAGGCTAAGGTGCCTCGTGCGTCGTTGCAGTAGACCACCCGTCGGCGATAAAGTTATTTCGTTTCCCAAATAACGCGCTAGCGATCAAACGCTCAAAGGAGAGACGACATGGGAAAAAGCTTCCATGCTTTAGGGCTACACATGCATCAACCGCCGGGAAACTTGAAGCTTCTCATAGACAGCAATCCCTGGGAGGCCGAGCAGATCATTCGCTGTTACGAGCGCGCTGCCCGCTATGCCTTAAACTACCGCGACGTTGGCTATTTGCACATCGGCTTCTCCGGCATTCTGCTTGAGCAGTTGCAAGACCCACAAGTCATCGACCGCTACCGGCATCTTGTCGACATCCCAGCGATGTTAGAAAGCTACGCTCAGGCGGACAACGTCGAATTGATCGGGATGGGCTATTTCCATCCTGTTTTTCCTCTGATTCCACAAACTGACTGGGAAGAGCAACTCCTGGCCGGACGCCAGATCGTAGAGGAACTCTTAGGCCGTGCCCCGAAGGGGTTTTGGCCGCCAGAGATGGCGTTTTGCATGGAGATGATCCCGGCTTTGGTCAAAGCTGGCTATGAATACGTAGTGGTAGACGGCGTCCACCTCGAATCTAAGGTGGGCGTGGCGGACATTTATCAGCCTTATCGAGCGAGCTACGGCGGGGCGATGATCACCGTCATTCCGCGCGACCGCGATCTCTCCAACGCCCAGGAATCTGGCTTGGACCCTACTTGGTTTTTCAACGAGGTGACCCACAAGCTTGCTCGGTCTCCGCACCCTGACGCCCCGCGTTTGGTGACTACTTGGTCGGATGGGGAAAACGGCGGCTGGTTCCGCCAGATGCACGAGGAATCTGGGTTTTTCGGCCACTTCTTTGCCCCTTATATGGAGGCTGTCCGTGGCAGCCGAGCGCCGATTCGCCCGATTGCCATCAGCCAGTATTTGCGCGATCATCCCCCGGTCGAAGAAGCGATCGTTCGCACCGGAGCTTGGAACGTAGGCTCTACTTCTGGTTTTGACTTTTCTCAATGGGCTGGGACGGAGAGCCAAAAACAGGCAGTGGCGAAGATCTGCGCCGTAAGCGCCCGTTACTGGCGGCTCAAGCCTGAGGAAAGGAAGCTGTCCACGCGTGGCCGGGAAGCGCTTCATAAAGCCAGAAAGCTGATCCTGGAAGGGGAGACGAGTTGTTTTCTGTTTTGGGGCGATGCCTGGGTGCCGGAACTCTACCGGCGCATCGAACCGGCAGAGAAATTCCTGGCCGAGGCGGAGGCAGAACTTCGCTAGGGTAATGGCGCAAGTGCTCAGCCAGACGCCAGCAGACCGGCCTGAATAACGTTGGGCTGCCCAAACAGCGACTCAGGCAGCGGCGTCTGGCGCCAATCCAAGTATTCGACTCCTTCCCCAGGCCGAATCACCGCTTCAAACTGCAGGACGTCCTCCTGCCGGCGCACTTCCACGTTCATCCCGTAGGCTGCCCCTGCCATCGCGTGGAAGCTCACCCCAGGCAGCGCAGGCAAAGGAGCTACCCCCGCCAACGGCTGGGACCGGGATTGGACGAAGGCATCCACCCAGGCTGGATCACTGCCAGGCAAGGCCAAGAGCACTTCTTGCGGGGCCAGGCGGGGATTGATTCCAGCCTGACCGCTGTGGACCGTGACCAGCGGCAGAAGCGCCCGGGTCAACTCGGGCGTCATCCCCAACACCAGCCCCACCTCAACTACCGAATCGAAAGGCGCATCGTTGGGTCCATAGCTTAGGCCGGCGGCGCGGTAGTCGTCGGCCTCGGCGCCGTTGACGCGGCGGTCCCGGTCGCCGTCGCGCCAGTCCAGGATGGCCGAGGCGATGGCTGCCGCCCGCTCGGGATCGCTAGTAAGATAGCTCAGGACGCCCCTAAGCAGCGCTTCGTCGGCATGGTTCAGATCGATTTTACCGCCCTCGTCCACTACCTGGATCCGAATCTCAAACTCGTCCAAGGTGAGCGCATAGACGCTGCCATCGGCGCGCCAGCGCAGTTGGGGGTCCGGCTGGGTAAGCATGAAAGCCGCATAATGGATCGCCGCTTCGGCGACCGCCTTAAGCTGGGCAGCTTCGGCCAGATGGCTCGTAAGGCGTGCCTCGCGCCGCACTCCCAGGCCAAAGCTTGCAGCCATCAGGCTGAGTGCGGCCACCATCCACAATACGACCACCAGCGCAACCCCTGTCTGCCGAGCCATCAAAACAACCGCTGTCCGAACGCCTCTTGCCTAATCGGAGCGCCGGCGACTCCGGCAGTTTGGATAGTCAAGGGGACGATATAAGGCGGCCAAACCTCTCCTTGGCGCTCCACTTCGATCCATACTGCCTTGGGTAGAACGGTGCCATCCCAACGGTCGACCCATTCCCCCGGACCATTATTGCCCTCCTGCCAGTAGGCGAACTTCACCGCCACGACATCTTCCAAAAGGACTTGATCGCGCGCCTCCTCCTCACCTTCTGGAATTGTCC
>JBKBMR010000159.1:0-3070 GCA_046295755.1 Methylohalobius sp. | reverse complement strand
CGGAGCAGCAGGAAAGCCGCAGCTTGGCTTTGTCCCCCCCAATCGCATACCAAAATATATTTGAGTTGACGCTGGAGGCCGCCCAACTGCATCCTAAGAGAAAAAAAAGGGATGTTAAGACTGCCCTTTAAGCGTTTGCGCCGGAAACTTTCGGGATCGCGCACGTCCAGCCACACTGCCCCTTGCTCGACTTCGCGTGCGGCTGATTCGAAACTCAGTTTCTGCAATACCGGCTCGACCACCAAGGATAGAAAATCCTCTTTATCCAGACGCAGCACGACTCCATCCGTGAGCATGGTTACATCCATCGCTCTGGGTTGTCCTGAAAGTAGAGCGTCTTCGCCAAACAGATCGCCGGGCTTAAGCTGTGCCAGCTTGACCTCACGTGCATTTGGACGCGGCCTGCGGGTCACCTGACACCTGCCGGAACGCAATATGTAGAGACAATCTCCGGTTTCCCCCTGAGTGATGATCCTGTCCCCCTGGCGGACCTCTATCGCCTTGAGCCGCTGGACGATTTTGTGCAGATTGGTCGCCGGCAAATACTGGAAAACCGGCGACTTGAATAGTTTAGTCATCCAGTCGCCTGGACTTTCCTCAATACTTTGGTCGGACTGGAGAGGCTCGTTTTGAGAGTGTTCCATGGACATCAATCGTCGATAGTCGATACGAACATATTGGAGTTCAGTCAAGGCACGAGCTGCCACTTTGCGCGGCACCTGATGCGCAAGCGGGAAGCGGGCGGCGTCACTACTCTCTCTGATCTGCTCCATGATGATCCCATCCGCTTCCAAGCTGACTTCCCCCTTGAGGAGATAAATCCAATCCGCATCTTGGCTGCCGCGCTCGAATAAAATATCACCGACGGCCGCTCTCTCAATGGTCAACTCCTCGCACAAGCGCCGACAGGTCACTTGCGGCAGCAAATGCAACGGGATCAAACGCCGAATGTTAGGATATAGCTCGTCCAACCGGTTTCGCTTTACAGCAACTTCACGGACTAATTTCAAGTCTAGCTCAGCGCGCGGCAAAAACAAAAAGGGCGCCTTGGGACGCCCTCGTTTAATAAAGAAATTAGCTCTTAGTTCACTTTCGGATCCAGTTTGCCAGATGCATAGCGCTTGACCATTTCCTCCAGGTTGATCGGCTTGATCCTGGAAGCCTGGCCAGCACAGCCAAACGCCTCATAGCGCGCCTTGCAGATGTCTTTCATCGCTTTGGTAGCTACGGTAAAAATCTTACGCGGGTCAAATTCCTTCGGGTTCTCAGCGAGAAACTTGCGCATCGCTCCCGTAGAGGCCATACGGAGATCGGTATCGATGTTGACTTTGCGCACCCCGTGCCGAATCCCCTCGATGACCTCTTCTACCGGAACGCCGTAAGTCTGGCCCATATCGCCGCCATAGCGGTTGATGATTTCCAGCCAGTCCTGCGGCACAGAAGAAGAGCCGTGCATCACCAGGTGAGTGTCGGGAATCCGGGCGTGAATCTCTTTGATTCGGTCAATCGCCAAAATCTCCCCGGTCGGCGGACGAGTAAATTTGTAAGCGCCGTGGCTGGTGCCGATGGCGATGGCTAAGGCATCGATCTTAGTTTTTTTGACGAAATCGGCGGCCTGATCCGGATCGGTCAGAAGCATCTCCTTGGTGAGCTTGCCCTCCGCACCGACCCCATCTTCTTTTCCGGCCTGCATGGTTTCCAGAGATCCCAGGCAACCCAGTTCCCCCTCCACCGACACGCCGCAGGCATGGGCCATTTCCACCACCTTGGCGGTCACTTCCACGTTGTACTCGTAGGACGCCGGGGTCTTGGCGTCCGGCATCAGGGACCCATCCATCATCACCGAGGTAAATCCAGACTGGATCGAGCGCGCACACACCCCGGGATCGGCCCCGTGGTCTTGGTGCAAGACGATGGGAATGTGCGGCCATTGTTCTACCGCCGCCAAGATTAAATGACGCAAAAACGGCTCGCCCGCATATTTGCGCGCCCCAGCCGAAGCCTGCACGATCACCGGGCTGTCGACCTCGGCCGCCGCTTCCATAATCGCGTGGACCTGCTCCATGTTGTTGACGTTGAATGCCGGAACTCCATAGCCGTTTTCGGCGGCGTGATCGAGAAGCTGTCTTAAGGTAATAAGTGCCATTTAGAATTTCCTCGAAGTTGAAAAAGGCTCCGGCATCGGTCCGGAGCCAGGATAATCTAAGCTCAACGGATCCTGGGGTCTAATTCACCGGCAGCGTAGCGCCGGACCATGTCATCCAGAGCAATTGGCTTGATCTTGGAGGCCTGACCAGCACAGCCGAAGGCTTCATAGCGCGCCTTGCAGATGTCCTTCATCGCCTTGGTGGCAGCGGCGAAGATCTTGCGCGGGTCGAATTCCTTTTTGTTCTCGACGAGAAGCTTGCGCATCGCGCCGGTCGCCGCAATGCGAAGATCGGTATCGATGTTGACCTTGCGCACCCCGTGCCTGATCCCTTCGGCGATCTCCTCGACCGGAACACCATAAGGCTGGCCCAGATCACCGCCGTATTCGTTGATGATCTTCACCCACTCCTGCGGCACCGAGGAAGAGCCGTGCATCACTAGGTGAGTGTCGGGAATCCGAGCGTGGATGGCCTTGATTCGGTCAATCGCCAAGATCTCGCCCGTCGGCGGCTTGGTGAATTTATAGGCGCCGTGGCTGGTGCCGATAGCCACCGCCAAGGCATCGACTTTGGTTTTCTTGACGAAGTCGGCAGCCTGCTCGGGGTCGGTCAGAAGCATCTCCTTGCTGATCGCTTCGCCCTTGTCAGTGACCCCCTTCTCTAGCGAACCTAAGCAGCCCAGTTCACCTTCCACCGACACGCCGCAGGCATGGGCCATTTCGACCACTTTCGCCGTAACCTCGACGTTATACTCGTAGCTAGACGGAGTCTTCATGTCGGGCATCAGGGACCCATCCATCATCACCGAGGTAAATCCAGACTGGATCGAGCGCGCGCACACTCCGGGATCGGCTCCGTGGTCTTGGTGCAAGACGATGGGAATGTCAGGCCACTGCTCGACCGCTGCCTGGACCAGATGACGA
>JBKBMR010000158.1:0-3285 GCA_046295755.1 Methylohalobius sp. | reverse complement strand
TGCCACTCAGCCCCCGGTTGCCAACCCTGCCCCGACCAAGACCGAATCGGTCGAACTGAAAAGCCCCACAACAATCAAGCCTGTGCCACCTGCGGTTAAACCGACGCCCAAGGAGCCGCGGTTTACTTTTTATACTTTGTTGCCGGAGAAAGAGGTCACTATTCCCGAAGGAGAGGTTCGGGCGCGCAAACGCGCCGAAATCCTGGGTCAGACCAAACCAAACGATTATTTCATCCAGGTTGGATCCTTTCACAGCCTGGACGACGCTGAGTTGATCAAAGCAAAGCTGAGTCAGCTAGGCGTTCAAGCCAAGCTGGAGAAGACCGAAATCGGCAAGGTCCTGTGGTACCGGGTGCGGATCGGACCGTTTAAAACCGTGCGCGAAGTCGAAGCAGTTCGAGCCAAGCTGCGAGGGTATCGGATCGACAGCATTGTGCAAACGGTAAAACGATGAGGAGGATTGCCTTGCTCAGCCTGATCCTGCTTGCCGGATGCGCTGCCGTCCAACCGCAGCCAAAAGCGCAGCGCGCCGCACTCTTTCCATCGGACGCGACCGGCACGGGATGGTGGTACGCGGCGTTCGAGTTCAATTGGCCCGAAGGCGAGGTGCCAGCTTGGCATCGCGATGTGATGGTGGCCCACCGCATCGTTGCTCCAGCCTTGCAGGCTTACCGAAGCCAAATCCGCTATTGGCGGATTCACAGGCGCGCCGCTCGCGATGGGGCAGGTCATCGGTTTAGCTTTATTTTTTATACCGATCCGGAAACGGCGCGGCAGATCTATGCCGCCATCGATTCTGATCCAGATTTGAAGGCTTGGCGCAGCCTGATCCGCAAGGTGCAGTTCGACGACCCAAGCAGAATCACCCGCCCCAAGGTGGAGGACACCAGCGACCCGGCTTGGCCTGAGCTGATCCAAAAAACCTGGCCGGCCTACATCATGGGGATAAGCGAAATGTGGCTAGAGTTGGTAATCCGCTTAGCAGCGGAATTAGCTCCGGAGACGCTCGAGGAAGACCCTTACCGCAAGGTCCAGGAGGCTTTGGATGCGCTTTGGGCCGCCAACGCAGGCCACGCTTTCCTCCACCACCTCAATGCCATTTATGCTTACCAGCCTTTCTGGACACGCTATTGAAAAATAGGGTTTGCCTTTTGTGGGCCAGTTTTCTACACTGCAAGCTGAACGTTGTTCGTTTTACGGTGTCGTAAGAAGTAGCCGTCTCCGCGGCGGTTTTTGTTTGCTATCAAAGGTTTTTAGATGTTATACGGTTTGTTCGAACTTCCCTGGTGGGGGTATGTCCTCACCGTCCTTATCCTGACCCATATCACCATCGCCTCGGTCACGATCTATCTTCATCGCTGCCAGGCGCACCGGGCTTTGGAGCTTCATCCCATCGTCAGCCATTTTTTCCGTTTTTGGCTGTGGCTGACCACCGGCATGCAGACCAAGGAATGGGCGGCTGTCCACAGAAAACACCACGCCAAGTGCGAAACCCAAGAAGACCCCCACAGCCCCCAGCAGCTTGGGATCAAAAAGGTCCTGTTGGAGGGGGCGGAGCTGTACCGCCAGGCATGCAAGGATCGCGAGATGATCCAGCGCTACGGCTGGGGAACCCCAGAAGATTGGCTAGAACGCTATGTCTACAGCCACAGGCTTTGGTCCAACGCCGGAGTCGTGTTGATGCTCGTTTTAGATGGAGTAGCTTTTGGAGTACTAGGAATCACCGTCTGGGCGATCCAGATGCTCTGGATCCCGTTCTGGGCTGCCGGCGTCGTCAACGGCTTAGGGCACTACTTGGGCTACCGCAATTTCGAAACCCAGGACGCGGCCACTAACTTAATCCCTTTTGGATTCCTGATTGGCGGCGAGGAGCTGCATAACAACCACCACGCCTATCCCTCTTCGGCTAAGCTTTCGAACAAGTGGTGGGAATTCGACTTGGGCTGGGGGTACATCCGTTTGCTGTCTTTGCTTGGCCTGGCGAAAGTCAAACGGGTCGCGCCGAAAGTCCGGATCGAGCGCCAGGCGGTTCCCGATGAGTCCACCGTGCAGGCAGTTATGCACAATCGTTTCCATGTCCTCAAGCTGTATGCCAAAGCCGTGATCGTTCCGGTGCTCAAGAGAGAATATCGCTGCGCTGCTGACGGCAAAGTCCGCAAAGCGCTAAAACAGATCAAGCCGCTCTTGATCCGGGAAGATAGGCTGTTTCTAAAGCCATGCCGGGAGCGGCTCGTTCACGCGGTTGTCGGTGTCAGCCAAAATTTACAGACTGTCTATCAGTTCAAGCTTAGGCTGAAGGAAATCTGGACCCGCAACGCTCCGCACCCTGGGTTCCGCCTCGAGCGGCTGAAAGCCTGGTGTCTTGAGGCCGAACAGTCAGGCATCGACGTCCTGCGTGAATTTGCCGCGCAGTTGCGTGGCTATGCTTTACAGCCGGCTTGACCTGCCAGCACCTTGTCGTCCCGCCGTGCAGCCGCTAAACTCCATGGCGAGGGGGAAGGCTTGGCTTAAGCTTTTGTTCTTGTTGCTTTTGAGCGCGCCGCAGGCGTTTTTGCCCCTATTGCACGCCCATCTGGGGCGGGAGCAGGCACCTGCGGTCCTGCATATTCCAGGGCTTGAGCGCTATTACCACCCTGGCGAGCTGGGGATTTACCAAAGCTCTCCTCTATGGGAAGAAATAGTCGTCTGCTCCGACGACGGGGTCCGCCGTGAGCCACAAGCGGGCCCGATTTTAACTGCGGTGCTGCCAGAGCCCGTCCCGTCACCACCGCTCGAGTCGCAGGTGAAGCCGGCCTGCTTGCTTCCGGTTCAAGCACTTTCCTCCCGATCTTATCTGCCCCTTCTTCCCCGCGCCCCGCCTGCGTAAATAAAGCCTTACCTATTTGTTTTTGCCCGAATGTTTGCCATAGGCGGCATTCGGGTGTGGCTTTGCTTGTTATTCCAGCAAAGGAAAGAAGATGCCTATAGGCAAATGGGTATTGTTGGCGCTGACTGCTTTGGTTTTGCAATCCATAGGACATGCTGAGGAGGAGGGCTCGATCGACGCGGGCGGACACAAAGGTCCTCCCCTACAGCCGGCGCTTTTGGTTCCGCATGTCGACGAACTGATCTACGACCCGGACCTGACCTTGGGCGAGGTGATCGAGGCGACTTTGGCCGAGTTTCCGCGTGCCTTTCTCGCCCGCGCGTTTGCCGAAGAGGCGCGCGCCTGGCGCCGGCGAGCGAAAAGCTTGCTTCCTGGGCCGGTGGCTTTGGCTGGAAATTACAGCGGCGACCGACTCGGGG
>JBKBMR010000157.1:0-3358 GCA_046295755.1 Methylohalobius sp. | reverse complement strand
CACCACCGTCACCCCGAAGCTCTCGAAGGTCTTGTCCTCAGGCCTAAGCTCATCGACGAACTCCAAAGCGTAGACCAGGCCGGAACAGCCTGAGCTTTTCACCGCCAGCCGGATGCCTATCCCTTTGCCGCGTGCGGAAAGGTGCTTTCGCACCTGGCGCGCGGCTTTTTCGGTCAAGGTCACTGCCATATCCGCCTCCTATACCGAGAACGAACTGCCGCAGCTGCACGATAAAGCTGCGTTCGGGTTGTAGACGATGAAGCGCGCCCCCTCCAGCCCCTCCTGATAGTCGATTTCGGCCCCGGCTAGGTATTGGAGGCTGGTCGCATCGACCAGAAAAGTCACGCCGTCTTTTTCCACGACCGTGTCGTCCTCGCCCACCGCCTCCTCGAACGCAAAGCCGTATTGGAATCCCGAACAGCCGCCGCCTTTCACATAAATCCGCAGCTTGAGCGCCGGATTGCCCTCCTCGGCGATCAGTTCTCCCACCTTGCTGGCGGCGCTGGCCGTGACGAGCAAAGGTCCCTCGCTTCGCTTCGGGAGGGTCTCCTCTTGCCCAAACGCCATGCTTCCCTCCTAGGCCGCTTGTTTGGCCAAATAGTCGGAAACGGCGGCCTTGATTGCGTCCTCGGCCAGCACCGAACAGTGGATCTTGACCGGTGGCAAGGCCAGCGCTTGGGCGATCTCAGTATTCTTGATGGCGAGCGCTTCCTCTAAGGTCTTGCCCTTGACCCACTCGGTCACCAGGGAACTGGAGGCGATCGCCGAGCCGCAACCGTAGGTTTTAAAACGCGCGTCTTCGATGACGCCGGAAGGCGAAACCTTGATCTGCAGCTTCATCACGTCGCCGCAGGCGGGCGCCCCGACAATGCCGGTTCCAACATTCGGCTCTTCTTTGCCAAAGGATCCCGCGTTGCGGGGATTTTCGTAGTGGTCGATGAGTTTGTCGCTATACATAGTCTTCTCCTTAAAATTCAATGCGCTGCCGCCCACTGTACCGAGTTGGGGTCTATCCCCTCTTGGTACATCTCCCACAGGGGCGATAGCTCGCGCAGGTGGTTGACTTTCTCCCGGATCAGGGCAACCGCATAGTCGATCTCCTCGACGGTGGTAAACCGGCCCAGAGAAAACCGGATCGAGCTGTGGGCCAGTTCGTCGCTGCGCCCCAAAGCCCGCAACACGTGGGACGGTTCCAAGCTCGCCGAGGTGCAAGCCGATCCGCTCGAGACCGCGATGTCCTTGAGCGCCATCATCAGCGATTCGCCCTCCACGTAGGCGAAGCTGACGTTGAGGTTGTGGGGCACGCGCTTCTCCCAGTCGCCGTTGAGGTGAACCGCCTCCAGTTCGCGGAGTCCCGCCCAGAGCCTGTCCCGGAGCTGGCGGATGCGCGGCAGTTCTTGGGCCATCTCCAGGCGCGCCAGGGCAAAGGCCTCGCCCATGCCGACGATCTGGTGGGTGGGCAGCGTCCCCGAGCGCAGCCCCCGCTCGTGACCGCCGCCGTGCATCTGGGCCTTGATCCGCACGCGCGGTTTGCGCCGCACGTACAGCGCGCCGATGCCCTTGGGACCGTAGGTTTTGTGGGCCGAAAGCGACATCAGATCCACGTTGAGCTTCTCGACGTCGATTTCGACCTTGCCGGTCGCCTGCGCCGCATCGACGTGGAAGATTACGCCGCGCTCGCGGCAGATGCCCCCCAGCGCGGCGATGTCTTGGATCACGCCGATCTCGTTGTTGACGTACATCACCGAAGCTAAGATGGTGTCTGGCCTTAAGGCGGCGCGAAACTCGTCCAGATCCAAAAGCCCGTTGGGCTGCACGTTAAGGTAGGTCACGGTAAATCCTTGGGATTCTAGCTCCCGCATCGTGTCGAGCACCGCTTTGTGCTCGGTCTTGACGGTGACCAGATGGCGTCCGCGATCGGCATAGAAGAAAGCTGCGCCTTTGAGCGCCAGGTTGTTCGATTCGGTCGCCCCGGAGGTCCAAATGATCTCCTTGGGGTCGGCGCCGATCAAACTCGCCACTTGCGCGCGCGCGTTTTCCACCGCTTTTTCCGCCTCCCAACCGAAGCGGTGGGAACGGCTGGCTGGGTTACCGAATTCGCCGCTCAGATAAGGCAGCATCTTCTCCACCACCCTGGGGTCCACCGGGGTCGTGGCGGCATAGTCGAGGTAGATCGGAAGCTTCATGCGGGAACCTCCAACAAACGGTTCTCTTACTGTAGGCTAAGCAAATATAGTGCCAATAAGTCCTAGCGCTTGCTTCCTACTAGCCACCCGAACGCTCCTTGTCGGATTTGCGACAAACTCGCCCCTTCGGTGTGCACCTCTGTAACAAATGCCACAAGCTTGGCATCCAAGCGGTGCGCCCCAAAAAGATGGCACGTTTTCTGCCTTGCTCTTTTCGAGAGGCCATATAAATCATGGGGTAATGGCAATGAACCTACACCGATGCGCGGCAGCCGATGCGCGCGATTTTCCTCTGGGCATCGCCAGCTTCCGCTACAGCGACCTCTACGACCCGAGGCGCCTTAAAGCACTGGCGGAGACCTTCGACCAAACCCTTAAGGCCGTCGACCCAGAGACTTTTCAGGCCTTGCTGGCCGGCCGGCGCGGGGAACTGCCTGAGGGAGAGCGCTCTAAGGTGCTCCTTAAAACAGCGCCGCACCTTAGCCGCTTCCTCGCCCGGCTGTTCGGCATCGACTGCGAGCTGGAGGCCCAAAGCGCTCAGCTCAAGGACGAATTCGCTTACTTCGCCTATGTCAAGCGCGCCATGCGCTTTTCCGCAGAAGATCCAGGCGGCTGGGATATGGACGCGCTCGCAAAGAAGCTCGCCGCCTTGGTGCGGACAGCGTTCCCCAACCCGGGCGACCCGGAGCAGGCGTTCGCCGGCTTGGCCGTCTTTCTCGACCGGCTGGCCAAAGACCAAACCGAGGCGGCGCTGGCCGAAATCACCGCCTTCAAGCAACGCCTGGTCGCCGACGCCGAAGCCTCTAGGTGCCTTGCCGCAGAGCTCGCCGAACCTGAACCGCACGCCTTTCTGCGCGCCTTGCTCGACCTAGTCGAACGCTGGACGTATGCGGCGGCGCAGGATCCGGTCCGGTTCGGCGTCGAACATTGGGCAGCTTTCAAAAAACCCAAGCGCATCGATTACGACCGCCTGGTCGAGTGCGAGCTGGAAACCCGCGCCGGCGTTTCAGTCCTGGCCGGACCAAAAGAGCTTCGCCGCCGGCGCGACGGCTTTGCCCTGACCGACCCGCGCGCCAGCCTGCGCGAGGCCAATTTCGAAATCGACCGTTGCGTCCTATGCCACGAGCGCGATAGCGATGCTTGTTCTAAGGGCCAGCGTGCTAAGGAAGGTG
>JBKBMR010000156.1:0-3379 GCA_046295755.1 Methylohalobius sp. | reverse complement strand
CGGATCGTTCGCGTCTGTCGCACAAAAGGAGCATATCACATTTCGGTGAAAGGTCAATGGAGCGGCGCTTCCTCCCCAGACTAAAGTCCGGGGTTTCCGCGCCGAAATTTCTATGAAAACTGCATCAACTGGAGATAGCCAGAATGCAGTTCGGCAAGACTTGGCTGCTCCTTCCCTCCCTCCTGGTCGCCAGCGTGATCTTGGGAGTTGCCATCTTAGGCGCGCTTTGGCCGTTCTTGGCGAATTGGCTAGCACTTAAGGTTTCCTTGGGAGCCATCGCCGCAGGCTTGGCCGTGGTCGTCCTCGATCAACTGGGACTTAAGCTAGCGCGCGGTCGCTTGGCCAGGCTGATTCCGTTCTTGACCTATTTACCCCTCAGCAGGTACTCGGCGCTCAGAAGAATTCTGCTGCGTGCCGTCCCGTTGGTAGTAGGAACGGCGTTTGTCAAAGCGTATTTGAAGTTCATCAATCCCTTGTTCCTGAAACGCGGTCGGCTGGCTAACCTCTCACATTCGTTCGAGGCAAGCTCTCTCACCTTCGTTTGAGAAAAGCCTTAAGCGCTGATTTCTCGCATTTATTCGAGACAAGTTTTTTGCCAAATGCCCGTCAAGCAGGGAAGCTCTATCCCCGCCTGGCGGGCTTCCTCAAGCACCCTTGCCAGCCGCGCTTTGGCACGGCGGCCCAAACACAAGCGATCTGGGCAATCCTCGATGCCCGCCGCCATGCCTAAGATCAAAGCCTCCCGCGGCAGAGAGCGCCCGGCGCGCCGTTCGAGGATGGTCAAAACCTCTTCTGCCACCTTGCGGGCCAAGGCCTGATGACGGTGCCACAACTCCCCCACCGTCCCATCGACCGCAAGACCTGCGATATTCACGGTAAGGATATATAAGGCTTTTTTGGCCAGTTCAAAGATCAGCGCTTCTTCGTCGGGCAAAATCCTAGTGGGGACGTCTAATTGGCCTAAAGCTTCGGCCAAAAGCGAAGATTTCGGCCCGTAGACTGGGGTATCCAAGATAGGAACCAAGGGCTGATTGCGCCTTTTCTCAAACCAGACCACCGCCACGCTGACGTTTTCCAAACCATGCTGTTGCCAGTCGCGCGGCCTAAGCTCGTTCTGCACCAGGCCGACCTTATCCCGCCAAAGCGGCGGTAATGCCGCAAGCACCGGATGAAAGTCATCCTCTCCGACGCAGATCAGCACCAAGGCCGGCTCGGGATAATTCAGGCTGGCTTCGGCTAGATCCATCCCGCGCAACACCGGATAAACCGGATAGCCCGCGCGCAAGAACCCCAAAGCGAACACCCCGCCCAGTTCGCCAAGACCGATCACAACGACGGGAGGTTTCACAGCAATTTGACTAAAGTCGCCACCACGCCTACGGCAATGACCATCAAACTGCCCAGCTTGATGGTCATACGGTATTCCAGGCGTTCGATCTTGTTTTCCAAATCGATCCGAAGCTTTTCGATCTTGTTCTCCAGATCGACCCTAAGCTTCTCAATCCTGGTCTCCAGATCGAACCGAACTTTTTCGATCTTGTTCTCTAGGTCAACCCGGACATTTTCGATCTTGTTCTCTAAGTCAACCCGGACCTTGTGGATTTCGTTTTTCAAATCGCCTTTGGCGGCCTCGAGGTCTTGCCTGGTCGCCAGATGAGTTTCTAACAGCTCAGCGCCGGCTTCGGCCAAGGTCTCGGCCTGGACCTCGGTAAATCCTGCCTCCTTAAAACGCTTGACCAGCTTGTGGGTATCTAACGGCATTGCCATAAGGGCTACTCCAAACTACAAAATTGTGGCCAATTCCTACTTCAAGCGATACGCAAACTCTTGGGCCTGTTGCCAATAAGCCTTTTCCAACAGCTCTTCCCGCGAAGAAAACAAATCCCCTTCGGCAGAAAATCCCAATGCCTTCAACAAGCGCGTTTCAGTATCCGGGCGATGACGTTCGAGGCAACCGTCGGCCAGAATATGACCGACCGGAACGTTTCTTTTTTCCAGCTCCGGGGCAATCAACAAACCCCGATGGCAGTTTAAGGGGTCCTTTTCAGCGCAGAGCAAGACAATCCGGCATTGCTCCCTACCTTGCAGGAGGCGTTCGATTCCAGCACGAAAACCTTCCTTGGCTCTAAGCCGACCGTAATCTATCCGCTCTCCGGCAAAATCGCCAGGGTCTCGGCTACGCCCCCCCAATTGGTCCCCTAAGAAGACATAAGCAATCCCGTGTGCTTTAAGCCAATCTTGTAAAACCTCGCGATTGTAATCAGGATGGCGCCGGCTGTAAGGCACCGAGCGCACATCGGCCAAAGCGGTAATCCCGTGTTGGGTAAGCAGTCCTAAAAACGCCTCCAGGCTATGGTTAGAGTGGCCGATGGTGTAAATCACTGTTGACTCATTCTATCAGGCTTACTCGAACTTGCTCATCCGGAAGGCTCCTCATTTCAGGGTTGGGATTATGCCACCACGAATGACGACTCCCTTCTCTCAGAAGGTCCCTCACTTCCGTTCGGGACAAGCCTTAATCCCTTTTTCATCAGGTCGCGATTCAGAAAACGGCGGGCTCGCCGCACAACTGGTCAAGGCTTTGGATCCATCGGCACATCAATCATTGTTGGGTATTCTGCCCACGCACCCGATAACCCATCGATCCAGCAGGAAATGATACACAGATCAACCAAGAAAAAGTCTAACGCCACGTAGCCCCAGTTGATTTTTCCATCGACCATCGTCCTTCCTGCTAATTCTGCAGTCTCGCAGTCGACAGTCAAATAATCCTTGTCTCTTTCAACTATCACCGAGCGGCTACTTAGGGTTCTGAAAGTTCCTTCGTCATTAGCCAAAATGCAGTTAGCAAGTCGAATCTCGCCCGTTTTAGCATCGTATGCATTGACGTGTACTTGTTGTTTCCCACCCCTCATGATGCTTGCGCATCCTGATATAAGCACGATCATAACTGCCGCAGCCATCAGCTTCAATCTTTCCATAAAACCCCCGCAAGGAAACCCACAATTGGAATCTCGGCATTAGGTGTTAGCACGAAGTATCCTAACATCGCTCTTTAACTATCCACCACTCGGGGCTAGTTACGGTTTCCCGCTGAACCTCCCTACAGCTAAAGCCTTTTCAGGAAATACTTCATTTGAGCACCGTAGGAATCTTAAGGCCTTTAGGGCGGGAGAATATAAAGGAATTGTTAATCCCTTTTTCATCAGGTCAAGCTTGTTTCGAACGAATGTGAGAAATCTTTAAGGTCCCTCACTTCCGTTCGGGACAAGCCTTAATCCCTTTTTCATCAGGTCAGGTTCTCGAGCTCCCTCTCACCTACGACCGCTCACGTCACGCTAAGTCTTAATCCCTTTTTCATCAGGTCAGGTTCTCGAGA
>JBKBMR010000155.1:0-3391 GCA_046295755.1 Methylohalobius sp. | reverse complement strand
AGGAGAAAAAATCCCCCACCACCTAAACCGGAGCCAGCCGGCTCCACCACCGCCAGCGTAGCTGCTACCGCCACCGCAGCGTCAAAGGCGTTGCCGCCGCGCCTTAAGATCGAAAACCCAGCTTCGGTAGCCAAAGGATGAGCAGAAGCGAGAGCGGCTTTAGGCGGTCTGGGTGTTGCGGCCGCAACCCACCCCCACCCAAGCAGGCAGACGACCAAAAGGAGAGATTTCATTCTGCCTTTTGGGTTAAACGCAGGTATCTTTGATACAAGGTATCGCGGTCTTCGCGCCGATCCGGATCGGGGACGATGCAATCTACCGGGCAAACCTCCACGCACCTAGAGGTTTCATAGTGACCTACGCACTCGGTACAGCGCTCCGGGTCGATCACATAGATTTCCTCGCCCAAAGAGATGGCATCGTTAGGGCATTCAAACGCGCATACGTCGCATAAGATGCAAGCATCGGTGATTTTCAGCGCCATCATCCACCTCGCCCGAAAATTTCACGCAGCCGTCGCTCCACCTGAGGCGGTACGAAAGCCGACACGTCCCCTCCCAAGCGCGCAACTTCCTTGATCATGCTGGAGGACACAAAGGCGTATTGTTCGGCCGGGGTTAGGAAAACGGTCTCGACCTTCTCCCCCGCTAGCCGGCGATTCATCGCGGCCAACTGGAACTCGTATTCGAAATCCGACACCGCCCGAAGCCCGCGCAAGATCACCCGGGCGCCGTGCTGGCGCGCGCAGTCCACGAGCAGATTGGTAAATCCGATGACTTTCACATTCGCCAAGCCAGACAACACCTGGGCAGCCAACTCGACCCGTTCGGAAAACGGCAGCAGCGGGCGCTTGTCGCGGTTCTCGGCGACCGCCACTACCACCTGTGCAAAAATCCCAGCCGCTCGCGCCACCAAATCGGCATGGCCATTGGTGATAGGATCGAAGGTGCCAGGGTAAATTGCAGTTACCATCACCGCTCTCTCAAATATAAATGACCACTCACTTCCCCGACTCGCTTGGAGCGAAGCTCTCTCCAATTGCGCGGTACCGGCGGGACAAGCCGGCTTTCGGCCTCGACATAAATCTTGGCAGCAGGCGCAAGCCAACCGCGCTGCTCCAGAAGCTCACAACATACGCCTACCAGCCCCTGTCCAAAAGGGGGATCTAAAAATACCAAATCGAACGGCAAGGGGTCAGCGCGCTTAAGATAACGCACCACATCGCAACAGATTACCTCAACTTGGTCAGCCTCTAGGATTTTCCGGTTTTCCAAAAGCGCTGTTACCACGTGGGGGTGAGATTCCACTTCCACTACCCTGTTGGCCCCGCGCGATGCGGCCTCAAATCCAAGCGCTCCACTGCCGGCAAACAGATCCAAAACCGAAGCGCCTTCCACCTCATCCCGCAACCAGTTGAACAGCGTCTCGCGCATCAGGGCCGGAGTGGGGCGAAGTCCTGCCACTTTGGGGAAAAATAGCTTCCGCCCCTTTAAATCGCCCGCGATAATGCGGATTTCATTCTTCCTTCCCATGCACTTTAGAAGCACCCCCTACCAGTATGGTCTTAAACCGGTCCGGGTCGAGCCGGCGGCGGAAGGCTTCGACTATCGCTTGACGGGTGACGGCTTCCACCTTCTGGGTGAAGGTATCTAGCCAATCTAAAGGCAAACCGTAAAATGCGATCATCGCTACGTAATCGGCAAGCTTTGCATTGCTGTCGTAGCTCAGCACGAAGCCACCAGTGATGTTTTTCTTGGCGGCGGTCAGTTCCTCCTCGGTCGGCCCCTGGTCGCGATAGGCACGGATGGTTTTGTCCAACACCTTAAGCGCTTCCTCGACCTGTTCGTTTCTGGTCTGAAGGCTGGCCAAGAAGGGACCCTTCTGTTTCAGCGGCAGGAAATAACTGGCCACCCCGTAAGACAAGCCGCGCTTTTCCCGGATTTCCTTGACCAGCCGAGAGGTGAATCCCCCTCCGCCCAGGACGTGATTGCCTACATAGAGCGGAAAATAATCCGGATCACCGCGTACCACTGCAGGCATTCCGGTGAAGATATGCGTCTGAGCTGAGGGAAACGGCTTGTGTTGCAGCTTAGCGAAACTCGCCTCTCCCACCTCTGGAATGGGGGGAGCCGGCTCTCCGGAGGGCAGCGCTTCCATCAGCTTTTCGGCGACCGCCTGGGCTTGCCCGCGGCTGAGCGCGCCCACGATCACTATCGTTCCATTCCTGGCCGTATAAAATCGGCGATGAAATGCCTTAAGATCCTCCCGCCGGATGGTTTTTACCGATTCGATCTCCCCTTCGGTCGGATGGGCGTATGGGTGATTCCCATAGATCGCCTTGAAAAACATCATCGAAGCCAATTGATCGGGAGATTCCTCGCGTTGCTTCAGCGCGAGTAAAAGGCGCTGTTTTTCTCGCTCGAAGTCCTGTTCGGCAAAGCGGGGAGAGCTTAGGATTTCACGCATCGTCGAAAGCGCCGTTTCCAGTTTGTCAGGCTCGGTCAGGCTGCGAAGATGCAACCAGGCAGAGTCGCGCGAAACCTCGCTGTCTAACCTAGCCCCGACGTTCTCCAGTCGGCGCGCGATGGCGTCGGCGTCCCAGTTTCCGGCGCCTTTTTCTAGCAGCATGGAAGTCAGTGTGGCCAGGCCGGGTTTCTCTCCGTCGAAGGCGCTGCCAGCAGCGAACACGACCCGAATGTCCACCAACGGCAACTCCGGGCTGTGCACGTAGTAGACTTTGGCGCCGCTTGAGGTTTGCCACTGCTCGATTTTAGGACCGGCCCAAGCAGCCATAGACCCTAGCAAGGTAAAAATGCAAAGAAACAGACGCTCAGCGGACATATTTGCCTCCTATGCCGGATTCAGACTCGGCTTTAGGTTTTTTCCCTTTGACCGGGAGAGGCTCCAGGTAGGCGACGGTCACCCGCTCAGGAATCAGGTACTTGCGCGCCACTTCTCGGACTTGCTCGGGGGTTACCTGACGGATTCGGTCCACATACTCCTCCATCCGCTGCCAACCTAGCCCCACGGTTTCCAGAAGGCCGATTTGCATCGCCTGGTAGAACATTGAGTCGCGCTCGTAAATCGCTTGCGCCGTCACCTGGGTTTTGACCCGTGCCAACTCCTCAGGGGTAACTGGATCGGTTTGCAATTTGTGGACCTCATCGCGTAGAGCTCGTTCGAGTTCGGCGAGAGTATGACCTTGGGCCGGCGTACCATCGAACAAGAATAAGGTCGGCAGGCGGTCGTAGAGATCGTAGCCGGCGCTGACTGAAGCGGCGACCTGGCTGCCTCGGACCAAGCGGGTGGCAAGACGCGCGCTTTCCCCACCGTCCAGAATCCCGGCCAAGACCGTCAGCGCATAGGCTTCCCAGCGCTGCTCTTCCTGCAA
>JBKBMR010000154.1:0-3587 GCA_046295755.1 Methylohalobius sp. | reverse complement strand
AGTGGTCGCTCTCCTGGGGTGGTTCTTTCCTCTCACCGTGCTTGGCCTCATCACGGCCACCGCTTGGCTTGCCGCCGCGCTCGCTTGGTTTGGGCTAGGCGTAAGACCCAAGCTCGGCGGGTTTTTGCTCCTGTTGGCAGCTGGCCTACCGCCTTTTTGGCTCGCCTCGGCCAGGCTTGCGCTTTCCCCTTACAAGCCGCTCAGCCAGACCTTGGCGGCGATGGGATCTGAAATCATCCGGGAACGCTCAGGCCCTTTGGGGCTTTTGACCGTAGTCGAAAATCTCAAGGTGCCGTTTCGCTACGCCCCTGGCTTGAGCTTAAGGAGCTTCAAGGAGATTCCTCCGCAGCTTGCGGTGTTCGTCGACGGCGAGGGGCCGAGCGTCATCACCCGCTTCGACGGCAGGCTAGAACCTTTGGCCTTCCTCGACCTGATGCCTTCGGCGTTGCCTTATCACCTGCTGATACGCCCGCGCGTGTTGGTGCTGGGCGCAGGCGGTGGGATGGAGGTGCTGCAGGCCCTTTACCATCAAGTCGAAAGCGTAGAAGCGGTTGAACTGGATCCCAACCAAGCTGCCTTAGTTAAAGCAGATTTTGCCGAATTTGCTGGCCAGCTTTACCGCTTGCCCGGCGTGCGTTTGCACCTAGCCGAGGCGCGCGGCTTCGTAAGCACCACCCCAAAGCGCTTCGACCTGATCCAAATGGCGCTTTTGGATGCTTTCAGTACCGCCTCTTCTGGCCTCCACGCCTTAAGCGAGACCTATCTTTACACCATAGAAGGGCTGGTCACCTATCTGACCCATCTGACGCCGGAGGGAATGCTGGCCATCACTCGCTGGACCCGCATCCCGCCTAGGGAAGAGCTGAAACTGTTTGCCACCGCCGTCGCGGCCCTGAAGCGTTTGGGGGTTGAGGACCCTGCCTGGCATCTGGTCTGGATCCGCAGCTGGAACACCATCACCCTGTTGGTGAAGGCGCGTCCTTTCAGCAGACCGCAGATCGAAGCCGTCAAGGAATTTTGCCGGGAACGCGGTTTTGATCCCGCGTATTTCCCTGGAATTTTGGCAGAAGAGGGCAATCGCTACCACCTCTTGCCTGAAGACTATTACTATAAAGCCGCTTTGGCCATCTTAGAGGACGGCGAGGATTTTTTTGCCGCTTATAAATTCGACCTGCGCCCGGCCAGCGACGACCGACCTTATTTTTTCCATACCTTCAAGTGGTCAGCTTTAAAGGAGTTGTGGGCGCTGCGCGCGACAGGCGGGGTCGCGCTCATAGACAGCGCTTACCTGCTGTTGGTGGGAAGCTTAGGGCAGCTTGTGGTTCTCAGCGCGGCGCTGATCGCGCTCCCGCTTCTTCCCAGTAGCCTACGCCAGCGATCTCTGCCGCGGGGGAGAGTGTTAGGATACTTTTTCGCCATCGGCATAGGCTTTATTTTTTTGGAGATCGCTTTGATCCAAAAATTCATCCTTTATCTTTCTCATCCTCTGTACGCCGTCGCCGTGGTGCTTGCCGGCGTGTTGTTCTGGGCGGGCTTGGGCAGCGCTTCTTTGGAAAAGCTGCAAAAGCGGCTGCCGGCGTTTTCGCAGTGGTGGCCGGTGTTTGGGATCCTAGGGCTAGTGCTAGGGAATTTGAGCTTTCTCCCTTGGCTGATCGAAACCACGGCCACCGCTTCGGATTGGCTTAAGATCGCCTTCACCCAAGCTTTGCTCGCTCCGCTCGCCTGGTGCATGGGCATGCCCTTTCCGCTGGGCGTGGCAACGCTGGCCAGGCACTGGCCGCAAGGGATAAGCTGGGCCTTTGCGGTGAATGGCTGCGCCTCGGTCACCGGCGCGGTTTTGGCCAGCGTGCTTTCGATCCACCTTGGGCTGAGCGCCGTGATCGGCTTGGGGTTACTCGCTTATTTGGCGGCCGGCCTGCTGCTTGGACGCTCTTGGCGCTTTGGGAGCTAGCCAAAAGTTTTTTGCTTCAAGCGCCGCAGCCAGCGCCTCGCCCAAGCAAACTCCAAACCCAGCACCGCCAGTCCTAAAGGGATCAGCAAAAGCGCAGGTCCTGGGAAGACGATCATTATCACCCCAAACAGGATCAAGCTGCTGCCGATCAAGGCCACCGCCAACCGCCTGGCGGTGGCATAAGTCGTTTTCAAAAACGATTTTTTCGCCATCTTGCTTAGTACTTGCTCCCCCGCGCCCGGCAGCGCTATATTTGACTTCTTGCAACTTGAGGACGGCAATATGGCGCTGAGCCTTGCCCTGATCGCCGCCTTTTTGACCTTGGCGTTCGTCGGCGCCGGGCTTAAAGCTTGGACCTTAGTATTAGTGGGGATTTTAGCCCTCGGGACCGCGCTTGAGCTTGCCGGTCCGATCGCGCTTGCCACCTTGTGGTTTTTGATCCTGCCTGCGCTTTTGGTTTTGAACCTGGCGCCGCTGCGCTGCCGTCTGCTCAGCGCGCCAGTGTTGAAGCTGGTGCGCAAGCTTTTGCCGGAACTGTCGCGTACCGAGCGCGAAGCGTTAGAAGCTGGTGAGGTTTGGTGGGAGGCGGAGCTCTTGCGCGGCCAGCCGGATTGGAAAAAGCTTATGAGCTTTCCTTTATCCTCCCTGACCCAAGAGGAGCAAGCCTTTCTCGACGGGCCGGTGGAGGAACTATGCCGAATGCTCGACGACTGGCAGATCAGCCACAAGCTCCAGGATCTGCCGGAAGAGGCCTGGCGGTTCCTGAAGGAAAATCGCTTCTTCGGCCTGGTCTTGCCGCGCCAGTATGGAGGGTTTGGGTTTTCCGCCCGCGCCCACTCTGAGATCGTGCTCAAGATCGCCAGCCGCAGCCTCACTGCCGGCGTCACGGTGATGGTGCCCAACTCTTTGGGGCCTGGAGAGTTGATCTTAAAGTATGGCACCCAGGAGCAGAAAGAATACTATCTTCCTCGCTTGGCGCGCGGCGAGGAGATTCCGTGCTTTGCCTTAACCAGCCCCGAGGCCGGTTCGGACGCCAGCGCCATGACCGATTATGGCATCGTCTGCCGGCGAGATTTCAAAGGTAAAAAGGACGTTTTGGGCATCCTTTTAAACTGGGACAAGCGCTACATCACCCTGGCGCCGGTGGCTACTTTGCTGGGGCTGGCTTTTAAACTCTACGATCCCGACCTCTTGCTCGGCGTCACGGAAGACTTAGGGATCACTTTGGCCCTCATCCCGACTGCCACTCCTGGGGTCGAGATTGGGGCCCGCCACAATCCGATGGACATCCCCTTCCAGAACGGCCCGACCCGTGGCTGCGACGTGTTTATCCCGCTGGACTGGGTAGTGGGCGGGCGCGCCGGAGTCGGCCAGGGTTGGCTCATGCTGATGGAATGCCTGGCAGAGGGACGCGGCGTTTCCCTGCCGGCTTTGTCTGCCGCTGCCGCCAAGCTGGCGTGCCGCACGACTTTTGCCTACGCCCGCATCCGGCATCAGTTCGATCTTCCCTTAAGCGCCTTTGAGGGGGTCGCCGAAGCCTTGGGAAGAATCGGCGGCCTCACCTACTTGATTGAAGCGGGGCGGATTTTGACTTTGGGCGCCATCGACCGCGGAATTCGTCCGGTGGTGGCTTCGG
>JBKBMR010000153.1:0-3595 GCA_046295755.1 Methylohalobius sp. | reverse complement strand
AGTGGCAAAATTATCGCTCGCGAGCCAATAAAGAACATAACCGAATGCTCCCAATGCTACCGCCGCCACCAGCCATTGCCAGCGCCAGCGAGGAGTGCGGCGCGCGCGCCGTACCGCCAAATTCTTCTGGCCACGAGCGGGAATACGGCTGCGGTAAATCGGCTGGCGCCCCATGCTCTACATCGCTTCGGGAGCCGACACATCCAAGAGCGCCAGGCCGTTGGCGATTACCTGGCGCACGGCATCGATCAAATTCAAGCGAGCGTCGCGCAATTCGGCGTCCTCTACCAGAAAGGTATGAGCATTGTAATAAGTGTGGAACTCGCCTGCCAACTGGCGCAGGTAATGGGTGATCTGGTGCGGTTCGCGCTGCTTAGCCGCCCGCTCGACAACATCGGGATAGCGCGCCAGAGTCGAAAGCAGGGCCTGCTCGTGGGGCTCGGCAAGACGCGTTAAATTGGTCAGGCCGCGCGCCATGTCCCGCATCCAACCCCTTTCGGCCAATTGCTTGAACACGCTGCACACCCGCGCGTGGGCGTACTGGACGTAATAGACCGGGTTGTCGGTAGAGTGGGAGACCGCCAGTTCCAGGTCGAAATCCAGGTGTTGTTCGGCCTTGCGCAGCAAATAGAAAAAGCGTGCCGCATCCTTGCCCACTTCTTCGCGCAACTGGCGCAAGGTCACAAACTCCCCAGAACGGGTCGACATCTGTACCTTCTCGCGTCCGCGGTAGAGGACGGCAAACTGCACCAGCCGCACCTCGAGCTTGGCTGGATCGACTCCCAACGCCTGGAAAGCTGCTTTCAGGCGTGGCACATAACCGTGGTGGTCGGCGCCCCAAACATCGATGAGAACTTCAAAACCGCGATCGAGTTTATCTAAGTGATAAGCGATGTCGGAGGCAAAATAAGTGATTTGGCCGTTTTCGCGCACGACCACCCGATCTTTCTCGTCGCCCAGCCGGCTGGAGGCAAACCACGTGGCTCCGTCTTTTTCGTACAGAAAGCCGGCTTGGCGCAAGCGATTTAGCGCCTCCTCGACTTGGCCCGACTGGATGAGCTCACGCTCAGAGAACCACTGGTCATAGCAGACCCCAAACGCCTCGAGGTCTTCGCGGATGTCGGTCAAGATGGCGTTCAAACCAGCCTCAAAGACCTGGGCATAGGCTTCCTCGCCGAGCAAAGCCTTAGTTCGCTCGATCAAGGCGTCGATGTAGCGCTCTTTGTCACCGTCTGGGGCATCGGGCGGCAGGCCTTCTTGCACTGCCTGCCCTGGACGACGCAAGCTCTCACCCACCTGCGCATACAAGGCTTCGGCGATCGAGCGCACATAGTCTCCGCGATAACCGTTCTGGGGAAACGGCAAGTTCTCGCCGCAGCATTCCAGATACCTCAGCCACACGCTGACCGCCAGGATGTCCATCTGGCGCCCAGCGTCGTTGACGTAATACTCGCGGTGAACCTTAAACCCAACCGCCTCCAGCAGGTTGGCGAGCGTTGCCCCGTAAGCCGCTCCCCGCCCGTGGCCAACGTGCAGGGGGCCGGTTGGGTTGGCCGAGACGAATTCGATATGAACCCTCTGCTTTTGGCCTAACTGGCTGCGGCCAAAATTCTCTCGTTCCTCAAGAATGCGAGCGACGATGGCGAACTGGGCGTTTGGGTCGATGAAGAAATTGATAAAGCCAGGACCTGCGATTTCAACTCGGCGCACCGCAGGATCGGAGGCTAGCGCCGCAACGATCTTTTCCGCCAACTGCCGCGGCGGTTGGCCGCTCGCCTTGGCCAACACCAAGGCGAGGTTGGAGGAAAAATCCCCGTGCTCCGGCGCGCGTGCCCGATCCACCCGAATGGGAAGCTCAGGTTCCGGAAGTAATTCGCCCTGCTCGCGCAGCCTAAGCACCGCCTGCGCCAGCAGCTTTTGCAAACGTTCCTGCATGGATTCTGCCAAAAGATAGAAAATGAGATATTATCCCCGAACCCAAACTTAGGGTTCAATGTATAAGGAGGAATAACCATGCCTGAACACGTCTACAAAGTCATCGAAGTCGTCGGCTCTTCTACCGAAAGCATCGACGACGCCATCCGCGCCGCCGTCAACCGGGCGGCCAAGACCTTAAAGCATTTAAACTGGTTTGAAGTAACAGAAACCCGGGGCCACATCCAAGACGGCAAGATCGCCCACTTTCAGGTGGTGGTGAAAATCGGCTTTAGGCTAGAGGAATAAAAAATTTCGGCAAAAAAATTCTGCGGCGTTCGTGTATCTAAAGCGAGTGAAGAAGTGCAAACTTACTAAACTCAACTACATCATGCCAACGGGCACAACTCAACTTTATCAACCTGCATAGAAGGAGAGAGATCATGAAAAAGCTAACTACTTTGACCGCGATCGTTTTGGGCATGGGCGTGGCTACCGGCGTGCTGGCCGAAGGTTCAACCATCCAGCAGTCCGTCATCAGCAACCGGGCGACGGTGCAGAACTCTGCCAACATTGCCCAGGGTGGTGGGTTTGCATCCGGGCAAGTCGATGCCAACCAGGGATCGGTACAGATCAAGAACTCTACAGTGAAACAGTCGGTTATCAGCAACCAGGCGACCGTACAGAACTCCGCCAACATCGCTCGGGGTGGCGGGTTTGCGTCGGGGGCCGTCTCCGCCAATCAGGGTTCAATTCAGGTCAAATAAATTTATAAGGATTGTCAAGAATACGTGGCCAGGGACGGCCCCGCTTTTCAAGAGGCACTTTTATGAGTAACGCGAAAACGCTTCTTGTTGCCAGCATCTTGATTCTTTTGCCAGGTATAAGCTTGAGTGGCGATCTGGACGATGGCCTAGGGCTAGATGAGTCTATCGACGACTCTAATTCCTTGCAGAAAGGCATCAATGTTCCCTTCATTCTCATGAAAGCCAAAGGCAAGGAACTGACCGGCAAACGCACTGGCAACAAACTGATCACCAGCAAAGGCAGTGAAGCCGGCCAGGGCAACATCATCTTCGGTCCAGGCGCCAAGATTGCCCCAGGGACGGTCATCATCAACAGATCCGACAACCGCGGAGCCACTGCGATCGCCAACGGAAGAAGATAACTTTGAGGCTTATGCCATGCGTACCCTTCATCCTCTCAAGGTTGCCTGCATCGGTTTGCTGATTTTCTGGATCGGCGGCTGCGGCTTAAACCCCCAGAACGTCGATCGCGATCTAAACGCCAATCTGCCGGAAGTCAAAACCACCATCTTCAGCGAGGCGATCCGTGGTCTTGGCCGGATGAATATCATCTATGGCCGCGGCGAACTTAGGGTGATGGCCAAGCCCATCGTCGATCAGACCGGAACCTCCCTTCCCACCCAGGGAGAAATCCCTCAGGACATCAGCGAGATGGTCAAAAGCAGCCTGAACGGGATCGGCGGCAATATCTTATACGTCCCTTACGACCCCGAGTTCATGCTCAACACCGCCCAGACCGGCTACTCGCAATGGGGGGAGAAACTGCTTCCCAACATTGTGCTGGTGGGGGGCTTGACCGAATTCGACCGAGGGTTGGTCACCAAAGAGAAAAACCTTAACTTGAGCGGTACCGCCGAAGAGCTAGGCGTCCCGAT
>JBKBMR010000152.1:0-3596 GCA_046295755.1 Methylohalobius sp. | reverse complement strand
GGTCAAGGGAAAGGTAGTCCAAGCTCCGGGCTGCGTCAACTTCGGATTTGATTGGCGGAAGAATCGAATGTCAGAGCGTTGGAGAGGCGCAATTTAGTCCGGATTAGGAGACGTTGTGAGGTCTTCGGAATGCGGGGCGAGCCGGTTGTGGAATTGCTTCCAATCAGGCGGGTAGAAAGCAAGCGAAACGTCGGGCAGGTGCGCGCAGCGCTTGCTAGCTTAAGCCTTTCCCCCACCATGCCCATGCCATCCAAATCCCTCCCAGCCATGCCATCGTGCCCCAGGCCAGAGGGGTCAAAAGTCCCTGTCCGCCCATGAGGCTGGCTGAGATCAAAAGCGCCGACCCTAAGATCGCCGCAACCGTCCGCCGCTGATTACAAGCAATCTGGGCCTTGAGCTCAGATAGCTCTTTCGACTGCCACACACCCCCCAGCTCCCCTTGCTGGGCCTGATGGAGCAATCTAAGCACCCACACCGGCACCTCAGGCAAATGCTCAGCCAAGGCGGGCAATTGGGCTGTGGCGCGCAGCAAAAGGGTTTTGGGATGCATTCTCTGGCGAAACCAGTGTTCTAAAAACGGTTTGGCAGTCTGCCACAAGTCTAGCTCTGGATAGAGTTGGCGTCCTAATCCCTCGATCTGAAGCAGGGTCTTTTGCAACAGTACCAACTGGGGCTGAACCTCCATCCGAAACCGGCGCGCGGTCTGAAACAGGCGCAGCAGCAGCCGGCCATAGGAAATTTCCCCCAGGGGTTTGGCGAAAATCGGCTCGCACACCGCCCGGATCGCGGATTCGAACTCACACACCCGAGTATCTGGCGAGACCCACCCGGATTCCACATGCATCTGCGCCACCTTGCGATAGTCGCGGTTAAAGAATGCCAGCAGGTTGGCCGCCAGATAATACTGATCGGCTTCCGAGAGGCTGGCGACGATGCCGAAATCCACTGCCAGATACCGGGCCTTGCTTTGGGGATCGACGAAAATGTTGCCCGGATGCATGTCGGCGTGGAAAAAATTGTTGCGGAACACTTGGGTGAAGAAGATCTCTACCCCGCGTTCGGCGAGCAGTTTCAGATCGACTCCTGCCTGCAGCAGCGCTGCCCGGTCTGCGACCGGAATACCACGGATGCGTTCTAAGACCAATACCTTAGGGCGGGTCCAGTCCCAATACACTTTGGGCACGTACAGCAATTCTGAGCCTTCAAAGTGGCGCCTGAGTTCTGCGGCATTGGCAGCCTCGCGCACCAGATCAAGCTCGTCCAGAATGGTTTTTTCGAATTCGGCCACCACCTCCGTGGGTCGCAAGCGCCTGGCTTCGGGAACAAAGCGCACGAGAAGGCGGGCAAACGCGGTCAAAAGCTCGATGTCCTTTTGGACCTGGGCGCGGACCTTAGGACGTAGGACTTTCACCACCACCTCTTCGCCGCTCATCAAGCGTGCTGCATGGACCTGGGCAATGGACGCCGAAGCCAGGGGAATCGGGTCAAATTCGGAAAATATCGAACTCAGCTTCGCGCCCAGTTCAGCCTCGATGATCTTTACTGCCTCTTCTCCCGGAAAAGGCGGCACCTGGTCCTGGAGCTTGGCGAGTTCCTCGGCGATGTCGTCGGGCAGAAGGTCAGGGCGGGTAGAAAGCGCCTGACCAAACTTGACATAGATCGGCCCAAGTTCCTCCAGCGCCCAGCGAATGCGCCGCCCGCGCGAGACCGGTGGACGGTTGCGCCAGGCAGCGGGAAACAGCCAGCGCACCCATTTTACAGGCTTAAGCCACGGTAGCTTAAACACCCATTCATCCAGACCGCAGCGCAGCAGAACGTGTTGGATGTGGATCAGACGCAGCAACAGGGTGAGCCGCATCACCTCGATCCTTTAGGTCACATCAAGGCTTGCCTTAAGGCGCCGCACCCTCGCCTCAAGGCGCGCCACGTCATCGCGGAGTTGGCCAATCCTCCGGTATAAATCCTCGGCTTCCATGGGCGCGGGCAAAGCGCGGGTTTCCTCTTGCAGAAACTCGGCCAAATTCAACTGGAAAGTCTTCAAGGTGTGGCGATGCCAGGCGGCCGCCGCCCGAATCGATGCTGCAATCAGGTGAACGAGCCGCTCACCGGCCACATCGGCCAGCCAGGACTCGAAAGTCCAATTCAAGCGCTGCAGCAAAATCTGGAGGCGGCGGGCTAGGTGCACGTCCCCAATTACCTGGATTTCGCCTTGGAACAACCGACTCTGAAAGCGGGAACTGGATGCCAGTCGGGCAAACGCGAGCGGTGAACCCTTTAAGGTGAGATCGACCTTACCTGGGAAATCGGGCAGCACAAACACGCTATCCAAGGTAAAGCTCAAGGTGATGCGCTGGCCAAAGGGGATCAACTCGATCGCAACGATCCTGCCTGCCAGGGGTTTGAGCAGGCGTGCATGGTCTGGGTCTTGTGCAAGCACCCTGGTCAAAGTCGCCGCCAAGGCCTCGGAAAAAGCTGCTTGCGCCAACATCTAAAGCTTATAGCCGCGGTGGATGGCGACCACGCCTGAGGTTAGGTTGAAATATTCGATTCGCTCGAAACCCGCCCGCGCCATCATCCCCATGAGGGCGTCTTGATCTGGGTGCACGCGGATGGATTCGGCCAGATACCGGTAACTGTCGGCGTCTCCGGTCACCAGCTTGCCCATCAGCGGTAATATCTTGAAGGAATAAAAATCGTAGAGTTTGCTGAACCATTCCCCGCGAGGCTTAGAAAATTCTAGGATCAGCAAGCGCCCACCCGGTTTGAGCACTCGGTACATCGACTTGAGGGCTTCGTTCTTGTCGGTGACGTTACGCAAGCCGAAACCAATCGCGATGCAGTCGAAGGTATCGTCGGCAAACGGCAGTGACTGGGCGTCCGCTTGGACATAGCCGACTCCAGAAATCACCCCGTCGTCGATGAGGCGGTCGCGGCCACGCCTGAGCATCGAGGCATTGATGTCGGCTAGGATCACTTCGCCCTTATCCCCCACCCGGGAATGGAACAGATAGCTCAGATCGCCGGTCCCACCGGCCAAATCCAATATCCGCTCGCCATAGCGCGCGTGGCTCAGATGAACCGTAAGGTGCTTCCACAGCCGATGGATGCCAAACGACATCAAATCATTCATCAGGTCATACCGGTCGGCGACCGAATTGAACACACCTTGTACCAAACGCGCCTTTTCCCGTATTGGGACCTGGCGAAACCCGAAGTGGGTAGTCTCTGACTGATTTTGCTTCATAGAAATTTCGGCGCGGAAACCCAAGACCTCTCACCAGCCCCCTCACAAGCTCCCTCACAAGCTCCCTCACATTCGTTCGGGACAGGGTTCGGGACAGGGTTCGGGAAAGGTCCCTCGTGTTCACTCGGGACAGGATTTAGTCCGGGGAGGAAGCGCCGCTCCATTGACCTTTCACCGAAATGTGATATGCTCCTTTTGTGCGACAGACGCGAACGATCCGCTGCAAGCTCTCCGTCGATCCTACCGACATCCCCGCCCTGAGCGACCTTTTCGACTGCTACGCCAAGGCCGTATCTAGGATCGCCCGATGGGGCCGAGACAATCGGGAGTCCAACGCCGTCCGGCTTCACCA
>JBKBMR010000151.1:0-3633 GCA_046295755.1 Methylohalobius sp. | reverse complement strand
GCGCTTGTATGTGCCAAGCAGCGCGTGATCTCCCAAAAGCCTTCTTCTGGCGCGCATCAGCCAGCCGATGGGAGGGAATAGGCGAAAGCGGTCGTGGGGCGTCCAGTCGATGGGAAGGCCGGTTTTCCACGGCTGGGTGAGCCTTCTTGTGTTGTGCAAAAGCTTAGTGGCTGGGGTAAGCTTGTCAAAATCGTTCCACTCTGGTTCAAACAAACCGATAGGGGCAGTTTCGGTGCGCAGTCCGATCCAATCCATGTAATCGAGCTTGAACTCAAACATCGCCCGAAACTGCTCCTCGCAGCGCCAGTGGGTGAGCTTTTGGCAGTCTAGGAGCATGACGCTTGAGGCATAGCAGCGGTCTAGCCACCACTTAGGACCTGAGCGCCGCCGGCACAGGATCGCGTTTCCCTGCATATCGCGCGTCAGAAGCTCCCAGATGTCGCCTACGGCAAAGATGTCCGGATCGACCACCACTGCCCGGCCCTGATAGCCCATCAGTTCCGGAGCCATAAAGCGCAAAGGAGTAAAAGATTGCAAGTCTTCGTTGCGCCACAGGCGTTTTATTCCGTCGCGCAGGAAGGGTTTGCCTTCCATCTCTTGGAAAAACGGGTAATCCTTGTGGTGGATGATGCGCACCTCGAATTTATTGGCATGGGCCGAGTTGCGCTTCATCGAATATTGGGAAACCAAAGCGCCAATCCACTGTTTGTGGTTGGTGTGGATGAAAACGCAGTAGTTGCTCATAGGTTGACCACCTGTTGGCTGGTTGAAGTGTATCCGAAAACGGGGCTTAAGCGTTCGCTTACCAGCTTGTCTATCATGGCGGCTTGGGCTTCGTCGAAATAGTCGCGCCAGCCTCCGACTTTAGCCCGGCGAACCTTGTAGGAATCCGGGTTGGATTGGTCTTTAGGAATAAGGCGGCTGCCTGAAAGCCAAAACTTTTTCTCCTGTTCTAATTTGCGCATGTTTTCCACCGAGGCATAGGCGACAGCGTCTTCGATTTCTGTCTGGGTGCCTGGGGTTCCTAAAAACTCTGTGATGCGCTTTAGCTCTCCGGCGGTGTCGGCGCGCAGGTCCTCGTAGCGGATGAGAAGGAGCTTGTCCAGCCTTGGCATTTCTGTAGCCCACAGGTTCAAAAACTCGATGATCCTGGGAAGCCCGCAGCTTGGGTGCATCACGAAGTCGTATAGGGAGGTCTCACTGCCATGGGGAGGGTACTGGTTAAGCTCCTTTTTGCCCGGACGCATCCTGAACTTCCATTGAAAAAACTGAGAAACTGCCACGTCTCTTGGGTCGCGCACCAGGAGCACGACCTTGTGGCCGTAGTAATCGACCTTGGAGTCTTTATTGCCGGTGTAGTCCTTCAAATAATTATCGTGGGTAAAAAATAGCTTAGGGATGGCCGGGTGCTTGCGGTGATAGTTGTCAAAACCCAACAACTGCCGGGTACAGAGCCGATGTTTGTTCTGATAAAAACGCGACAGCATAAGCCTCAGCCAAGTGCGCCCGCTTTTCCCGTAGGAGACGATCACCGCATCGCACAAGGCCAGTTTGCGCGCCTCTTCTTTACCGCGCAGGTAGCGCTCTAGCGCGATCTGGCGCGGTTTGGACAAAAATGGTGTAGCGGCGGCCAAGATCAGAAAGCGCGAGATTTTCTTCCAAAGCAGATGCATGGGAGTCCCAATGGGCAGTTTAAAAATTTCTAAGCCATTTTAACAACTAGCTTGTTTTAAGTCACAGACTGTAGTAGATTTGCGTCAAAAATACAATTTGTTGCTTTTTGGCTTGTTTTCTTTTCAGCGTGATGAATAAGCGGCTCGATCAGGAAGAGATGCCTGCTGTCCCCCGCGTCTGGGTGCTGTTTAACCACCGCGCCGGGGAAAACGCGCAGGTGTTGGCGCTCGCTGAAGCTTTGGGTTGGCCGTTTGAGGTCAAGCGCTTTGTTTATCGCCGGGGTGTACCGTATTTGCTGCTTGGGGCTTCCTTAGCTGGAATTTGCCGGCATCGGTCCGATCCCTTGACGCCTCCCTGGCCAGATCTAGTCATCTCCGCTTCGGCCCGCAACGAACCTATCTGTTTTTGGATCCAAAAACAGGCGGCCAAGCTTGGAAAGCGAGTCAGGCTGGTGCACATCGGCCGGCCCTGGAAACCCCTTAGCTGTTTCGACCTAGTCATCACCACCCCCCAGTACCGGCTGCCTCTGCGGCCCAACGTCCTCCACAACAGTACTACCCTTCATCGGGTTACTCCGGCACGTCTGGCGCAAGAAGCGAGATATTGGCGTCCAATGCTGGCCCATTTACCACAGCCTTATTTGGCGGTCATGATCGGCGGCTCGAGCGGCCCCTACGTTTTGGATCGAGCTGCGGCGCGTGAGCTGGCTAGGCAAGCAAACGAGCTGGCGACAAAGCTCAAAGGCTCGCTCTTGGTGACTAGCAGCGCCCGTACCTCGGCAGGAATTTTGGAGGCATTTGCAAGCCGGATTACTGTTCCGGCCTATTTGTTTTCCTGGTCCCAGGACAGCCAGGCCAACCCCTATTACGCATATCTAGCCCTGGCGGACCAAATCATCATTACCGGCGACAGTGTTTCCATGTTGACCGAGGCTTGCGCCACTGGCAAACCGGTGCATATTTTTGACCTGAGCCGAGTCAAAAGGCGGTGGCGCGATTGGAGTTGGGATCGCTTGCGCGCCGCCATCTACCGTTTAGCAATGGATTGGGCTCCCAAACGTCTGACGCGCGATCTAAGCCAGGTGCACGAGCGGTTGATCGCTGAGCGGCGCGCGGTTTGGTTGGGCGAGCCTTTTCCGGGCGGGAAGATGCCCGATTTTTCTGCTGATATGCGCCGAGCAGTGATCCGAGTAAGGTCTTTGTTTGTAAGAGAAATCGAAGGCCGGTTAGCGTCCTGCTCTTCTATGAATCCTGCGTTCTTTTGAAGCCAAAGGCAAGCACAAAGGGCGACTCTGAGCGCAAGCGGACCGACTGGCTTGTTGTCTGCACCTCCTTACGTCAAGCTTCCGCTATGATCCCTTCTCGAGAACTCTCAAGTGCCAAGGGTATGGAAATACATGCGCTTGTACTGTTAATATGAAGAGCGGGACACGCCCGGATGGCCTGTGGATCGAACCTATTGGCGGTCTTAAAGCAGGAACCCACCGAAGCGACTTAGGGCAACTTAATCCTTATGTACGTGAATTGTCATTTCGACGAGCGTTAGCGAGGAGAAATCTTAACCGTGACTGAAAAGATTTCTCGCTTTGCTCGAAATGACAAGGCTTCGCTCGAAATGACTTTAGTGCGCGGCAAGCCCAGCCATGCAGGGCGGCTCAACGGCGCACCCTGTCGCCGTAGGAATCTCTGGCCATAAGGCCGGGGGAGAATGTCAATTTGTCTGGCCTCTGGTTAGGATGGCAGCGGGCTTTTCGTCGGCGAAAAGCGCTAAAGATGGTGTAAATAAAATAAAGGAGAAAAAGCAATGAAAATCGGAGTACCCAAAGAGGTCCACCCGGGTGAACGCCGGGTGGCGGTCACGCCGCAGGTGGCTGAGCAGCTTCAAAAACTGGGGTTTGCGGTGGCGGTCGAGGCAGGGGCCGGAGCGCAGGCCAATTTCCCCGACGACGCTTACCGCGAG
>JBKBMR010000150.1:0-3837 GCA_046295755.1 Methylohalobius sp. | reverse complement strand
ATATGTCTGAGTACCCTAAGCTGTTGCTTGAGGAAAGTGAGGTTGCCCGTATCCTTGGCGTTTCGGACAAGATTGTCCAAATGTTACGGCGAAGCCATGGGCTTCCCTATATCCAGATCGGTACTAGGGTCCTGTATCATTACGGGACATTGAGAAAATGGGTTGACGACTACGTGAGCAAACATCTAGTTGTAAACGACCCACCAGAACAAACCAAGGCCACAAAGAAAGGAAAGAGCCAAAAACAAGGGGCCATAAAGGCCCCTTGTCTAGCAGGGAGATAGAAGCGGTCAGAAACCAAAACCGACGTAGCCGCCTGCTGTCAGGCCGTCGGTGTCGGTGTCCTCGACCCCGCTCAGGCTGCTCTCGCCGCCTGGGGTGACGTGGTAGCGGAAGTCGACGCCGGCATACAAGTTCTCCCACAGATTGACCTCGGTACCGACCCCGAACATCAGTCCCGGATTGAGCACGGTCACCCCATCCGACGGTGGGCTGATGACGTGGAGGGCAAATCCGAACGGGATAATCCAGGGCCGAACTACGCTGTCACGCAAGAATCGAATTTTAGGCGCAGCGCTCAAGGTGAACTGAGTCACGGTGGAGTTTTCCTGCTTGCTCGCTGGGGCTAATGGGGAAACAACACCGCCCTCGTCGGCGTCGGTGAGCAGCCCCTTGCCTTGGGCAAAGCGCTTGTACTCAAACATCACTTCGCCCAAGAGGTCAGTGCCCTCTAAGACAGTACCTTCGGTTAGACCAAAAATATCGTGGCTTAGGTTATGCTCAAACCCGGCACCGATGTAGAAGCCGTTTTGGCCATGCCCTTTGGAAGTCCCGGGCGATGGCAAAATATCCTGCGCCCGGTCGGTCATCATGCGCGCATACCCGCCGCGGAAAAACAGCAGGTTCTCATGCCCCGGATGTACGGGAGTAAACTGCTTTTTCCATTCCTCCAATTCCATCATCTCCTGGTGATGGGCTTGCTCGTGAGCTTTGAGGTCAGCCAGTTCTTGCTTGAGGGCACGCAGCTGCTCTTCTAGTTCCTCGATGCGGCTGGTGTCGGCCGCCTTGCGAGTTTCCCACCCGTTGGCTTGAACCTGTGCAGCAACCGCCAGAGTAGCCGCTAGCGAGCTCGCCAAGACCTTACTGATTTTTTGCGTTTTCATACCATCCTCCCCTAAATGGAGTTGTTAAGTTTGCGACCATCCATCAAAACAGTATTTAAATCGTCCTTAAACGTTTGCTGCTTTTGCTTTTTGCTCAAAAGCAACATCGACACGAGGAATAATCCTAGCAGACAACTTTCAGAGAAACAAATGTTTTGCCATAATGTTTCCGATCTTCTATTGTGGACTTTGGATTCCTGGCCGCTGAGCTTGCCGAAGCCACTGTAGCAAATAAGCAACGGGGAGTTATGAACATTACGCCTGACAAACTCCGCACTCCGGTTCTGGTGTTGTTACATGATCTTCTCATCATCCCGCTGGCGTGGCTCGGCGCCTATTGGCTCAGGTTCAACCTTGAGGTCATTCCAGAGGAGGTATTCCTCAAGGGCTTAAAATTCCTTCCTTGGGTGGTCGCAATCCAGGGCGTCACCTTTTATTACTTTCGCTTGTACCGCAGCCTATGGCGCTTTGCCTCGCTGCCGGATTTGATTCAGATCGCCAAAGCGGTTTTGGTAGGGGGGGCATGTATTACTTGTCTGGGATTCTTCTACGATCGGCTCGAGTCGATCCCGCGTTCGGTTCCCGTCATTTACATCACCCTGCTGCCGATCCTGATCGGTACCCCTAGGTTGCTCTACCGGGCATGGAAAGACCAGGTAGCGACCATGTTGACCGGCAAGCGCACCCTCGTGGTTGGTGCCGGACGCACCGGCGAAATGCTGGTGCGGGAACTGCTCAAAGCCCCCAACCCAGAATACCGGCCAGTGGTTCTGGTAGACGACGATCCCAAGAAAAAAGGCCGAGAGATCCGCGGTATCCGGGTCGCCGGCGGGTGTCATAAAATCCCAAAACTGGTGAATAAGTACCGTATCGATGCCATTCTGATCGCGATTCCCTCCGCCACCGACCGGCAAATGCGCCGGATCGTTGAATATTGTGAGCAGGCTGAAGTGACTTTTCTGACTGTGCCTTCACTGAAGGAAAGCCTGTTCTATCGCTCCGTCGGCATGGGCCTTAGAGAAGTGTCGATCGAAGATCTCTTAGGACGCGAGCCGGCCCAACTGGATTGGCACGCCATCCACACCCATCTGTGCCATAAAACTGTCATGGTTACTGGCGCGGGCGGCTCTATCGGTTCCGAGCTTTGCCGGCAACTGGCATCCATGCCGGTAGAACGGCTAATCCTATTCGAGTTGTGTGAATATAATTTGTTCCGAATCGAAAACAATCTGCGTCAGTGCTTCCCCGAACTTCCCATCGTGCCGATCCTAGGAAGCATTACCGACCAGACGTCCGTTCGCCAGGCGATGATGCGCCACCGGCCCCAGATCGTCTTCCACGCTGCCGCCTACAAGCACGTGCCGCTGCTTGAAACCCAGCTACGCGAGGCGGTATACAACAACTGCCTAGGCACCCGCATCGTCGCCGAGGCGTCCATCGAAGCTGGAGTAGAGGAATTCGTCTTGATTTCCACCGACAAGGCGGTCAATCCCTGCAACGTCATGGGCGCTACTAAGCGGGCTGCAGAGATGATTTGCCAGAGCCTCGACCGCTTTGGCGCCACCCGATTCCTCACCGTTCGATTCGGCAATGTCCTCGATTCGGCCGGCAGCGTAGTGCCGCTGTTTCGCGAGCAAATTCGAAGAGGCGGCCCGATCACCGTGACCCATCCGGAAATCAGCCGCTATTTCATGACCATCCCGGAGGCTTGCCAACTGATCATGCAAGCCGCTGCAGCCGGCACGGGGGGGGAAATTTTCGTCTTGGACATGGGCGAGCCGATCAAGATCCGCTATCTGGCCGAACAGATGATCCGTTTGAGCGGTAAACGCCCTGGAATCGACATCGAAATCCGCTACACCGGGCTGCGCCCAGGGGAGAAGCTCAACGAAGAGCTGTTCTATGCCGATGAAAACCTGGCTCCTACCGGCCACAGCAAACTCCTCCTGGCTCACTCGCGCCCCTGCGACCCCAGGATCATCGCCAAGCTCCTGGATCAAATGAGCAAGGCGTGCCAGGCCTACGATGAAGAACAGCTGTTAGTCCTGCTGCGTACCTTAGTGCCAGAGTATCGCCCACAATTGGCCTTAGAGCGCCTTTTAACTTCCGCTTAAGGCCGCGGTCCGAACAAGGCCGAACCGATTCGAACCATGTTCGCCCCTTCCAAGATGGCCGCCTCCAAGTCGGCCGACATCCCCATCGACAACGTGTCCAAACGCAAATCAGAACATTGCTCAAATATCTCTCGCATGCGTTGAAATGGCTCGCGTTGGGCTCGAAAATCCTTGGCTAGCGCTGGAATCGCCATCAACCCACGGAGCTTAAGGCGTGGCAAAGTTTTCACCGCTTCGGCCAACTGTCGAACCTCTTCTGAGCGGACACCGGATTTGCTCGCCTCCCCGCTGATATTGACCTGCAGGCAAACGTTTAAAGGCGGCAGCCAATCCGGCCGCTGCTGGCTCAATCTGTGGGCTACTTTCAGCCGATCCACGCTGTGGACCCAGTGAAAGCGGGAAGCGATGGCGCGCGTTTTGTTGGCCTGAATCGGCCCGATGAAATGCCAGGTAATATCGCAATGACCCAGCGCTTGCTGCTTGGCAAGCGCCTCTTGGAGGTAGTTCTCGCCAAAATGGCGTATTCCTGCCAGATAAGCCTGTAGCAAAACCTCTGGAGG
>JBKBMR010000149.1:0-3945 GCA_046295755.1 Methylohalobius sp. | reverse complement strand
AACGCTTGGTTTTTCGCTTACAAACGAATATAATTTATTTTCTTCAATGGTGGGTGTAGCTCAGTTGGTAGAGCCCTGGATTGTGGTTCCAGCTGTCGCCGGTTCGAGTCCGGTCACCCACCCCATCCCCTCCCTTCGGGCCATTAGCTCAGCTGGTAGAGCAGCGGACTCTTAATCCGTAGGTCGTAGGTTCGAATCCTACATGGCCCACCATACGTCTATAGCGCGCAAGCGCGCAAACAGACCCAAAGCTGGCTCTAGCGTGCTGGAAATCATGCCCAGGTTAATACCAGGCTGCCGTCCGGCTGCCGCTCCACACCGGTCCCAAGCTTCCTGCCTTCACGGTTGAGGGTTTCGATCAACCACGCTACCCCTTCCTCGGGGGCGTAGGTAACTTGAAACTTCTTTACCTGGGTCGGCACCAGGCACAGTTTAAGGAGCTTACCGCTTCTTGCATCTAGCTTTGGAAAATACATCGCTCCCAGGTCGCCCCGGTACTGTTCGTAGCCGCCTATGCCTTCGTAGTCGTTTAAGAAATCTCCGCAGCCATAGAGGATAAGCTTGTCCCGATAGACTTCGATGCCCTTGACGTGGTGGGAGGAATGACCGTGCACTAAGTCCACTCCGGCCTCGTCAATGAGGCGATGGGCAAACCGGCGCTGGGCAGAGGGAATGGTAAACCCCCAGTTGCCGCCCCAGTGCACAGAGACGATCGCCATATCTCCCGGGCGCTTGTTGGCTTGCACCTGCTGAGCGACGGCAGCTAAATTGGCATCAGACAGATCCGCCAGGAAATTCACCCCGGGGCGTCTAGGGCCTGCGGCCCATTCCGGGAGAACGCCGCTATCCAGGGTACCGTAGGCAAACACCAATACCCTGCCCTTGCCCGCTACCTCAAGGATGGCAGGAGCTGTGGCTTCTTCAGCGCTGCGGCCTGCGCCGGCGGTAGCGATGCCGATCCGATGCAAGGTGTCTAGGGTTTCGAGCAAGCCCGGATAGCCCCAGTCAAGCACGTGGTTGTTGGCGAGCACGCAGCAATCGATCCCAAACGCGCTCAAAACCGGAGCGTTCTGGGGATGCATGCGATAATGGATGCCCTTGCCCGGCCAGGCGTCGTCGGAGGACGTGACTGCAGTCTCTAGATTGACGATGCGAAGGTCTGGCCTGATCTTGGCAAGCTCTTTCAGCGCCTCTCCCCAGATATAAGTTGGTGGCACGGCTCTGGGGATCGAACCTGAGACCTGTTCGGCCAGCTCGACGTATGTAAGCGCTGAGCGCACGTAAGGCTCAAACAGCTCGGGCCGGCTGGGGTGAGGCAGAATCTGATCCACCCCTCGGCCGGTCATCACGTCGCCACATAAAAACAAGGTCAAAACCGCATTTTCTTCCAATTTAGGCCAAGCTGAAAAAACATACCCCAAAGAAAGACCGGCAACAGCCTGCAAAAACCTACGCCGGTTCACTTTTTCAATTGAGTGCCTCGACTACGACCGGGGCTAGGCCGTTTATGCGCAGCGCCTTGGCCGCGCCATAGGAGAGGTCGATCAGGCGCCCTTTCACGAACGGCCCACGGTCGTTGACGGTGACGACCACAGAACGTTTGTTTTTGAGATTGATGACCTTCACCTTGCTCGGCAGCGGCAGTGTACGGTGCGCGGCGGTCAAGGCCTTAGGGTTAAAACGCGTGCCCATCGCCGTGCGGTCGCCCGACTCCCAGCCATACCAGGAGGCGATCCCGCGTTCGCGGTAGCCGCGCGCGCTCTTTAAGGGGTAATAGGTACGCCCGTTCACTCGATAGGGGCGGTTGTAAGCCGCGAGGGAACGCTGGCCGTGCTGGCCATGGAGCATAGGCTTCTTGGGGATCTTCCCATGATCTAAGGTCGTACAGCCGCCTACTAGGAGGATGGCAGCGCTCAGTCCCGATTTCAAGCTCCAGACCATCGATCTCCTAATGATTTGATTTAACTCGTTTTTCACGGATACCTCCCTTGATGCGGTCGGTCTGGCTAAAAATAACCGCCATGCGGACTTTGTCAACCATAAGGTTTAAAGGGTTATCCTTAAAGACCTGAAAACCCCAAAAACGGATAACGATGCCACCTTTGCTAAAACCTTTTGTCACGCTATTCGGTGGTAAGCCGGACTCAATTCGTGCACTGCTTCTACCATTACCTCTACGTGGCCGGGATCGACGTCCGCCGCAATCCCATGACCAAGGTTGAAAACGTGGCCCGTGCCTGGACCAAAGCGCTCCAGAATTTGTGCCACCATAGCCTGGATCGTCTTGGGATTGGCATACAGGGCGACTGGATCGAGATTGCCCTGAAGCGCCACCTGATTTCCCGTCCTCCTTCGCGCCTGACCGAGATCGCAGGTCCAGTCCAGCCCCAGGGCATCGAAGCCTGCTTCGACCATCGCCTCCAGCCACTGGCCACCCCCTTTGGTGAACAAGATGGTCGGAATCACCTTTTCCCCTTGCCGCGTATTCAATCGCTCGCGCACTTGACGCGCCGAAGCCAGGGCGAATTCCAGATAATCTTGGCGGCTCAATACCCCGCCCCAGGTATCGAATAGCATAACCACCTGGACGCCGGCGGCGATTTGGGCGTTTAGGTAATCGGCGGTTGCCTGCGCCAGCTTGTCGAGCAGGCGCCGGATGAGATCTGGGCGGTCGTAAAGCAAGGTTTTGACGCGCTTGAAATCCCGGCTGCTTCCTCCCTCCACCATATAAGTTGCAAGCGTCCAGGGGCTGCCGGCAAAACCGATCAAGGGCACCTTGCCGGCAAGCTCTCGGCGAGTCAAACGCACTGCCTCCATGACGTAACGCAGATCGGTTTCTGGCTCGATCCGCGGCAGGCAGTCTATGTCCTGTTCGCTGCGCACGGGACGCTCAAATTTCGGCCCTTCCCTCTCGGTGAAATGCAATCCCAAGCCCATCGCGTCGGGGATAGTCAGGATGTCGGAAAACAGGATCGCCGCGTCCAGGCGAAAGCGACGCAAAGGCTGCAGGGTCACCTCGCAGGCCAGCTCCGGGTTAGTGCAAAGCTTCATGAAGCTTCCGGCTTGCTGGCGTACCTTGCGGTATTCGGGCAAATAACGCCCGGCCTGGCGCATGAACCATACCGGCGTGCGCGGCACGGGGCGGCGCAAAAGCGCATCGAGCAAAATCATCACGGCTCCTTTACGGATGAACTAGGAAGCGAGCGGACCGCATCCTGGATGGATTTAAACCGCCAGATCGAAGCTTGGCCGACATCCGGCGGCAGCCTGCGGATAGCCTGTTGAACCTCGCCTATGTTGCGAAAAGCCCCATACAGCAGAACATAGCCTTTGCCCCTAGGATAATAGGCCAATGGGCGAAGCCCGGGATGACGCCGAGCGAAGGCGGCCAGCGCTTTGGGGTCTTGAAAGAAGCCGATCTGCAGGGCAAAGTGATCGGGAGATCGCTTAAGCACCCACTCGCGGGGTTGGATCCCGGCAGCCTTAGCGACTTCTAAAGCGGCATCCTGCAATTTTGGGCTTTCTGGGGCAGGCGCTTGCTGTTGGGCCTCAGCCAGCGGCGTTACTGCCTCCGGCTTGGGTGGTGCTTTCTTCGGCACGCGAGGTTCCGCAGGTGGCTCCTGGGTGCTTTCGGTAGCCTCAGGATGTAAAGTTTTAGCCTCTTGCTGGTCTGGAAGCTCAACCTTAGGCGGCTCTTTCGCTGCCACGCCTTGGGAAGGCATGCTCCGACTTAGCTGTTCGGGCGAGCGCACGGTTTTTTCATCTCGGTTTTCCTCTGTAGTCTGGGTAGACTGGAACGCAGTGTCAAACCCGGGGGGAACCGAAGGAGTTACCTCTGCTACCTCCTGTTTTGGCGCAGTCACTTCTACGGACTGCTTGACGATAGGGGCTGGCGGCAAAGATTGAACTGTAGGGGCAGATTGAATCGAGGCAATCGGTTGAGAC
>JBKBMR010000148.1:0-3957 GCA_046295755.1 Methylohalobius sp. | reverse complement strand
GGCTGACTCGTCTCCGCCAGGCGCTGGAGGCCAGCGTGACGGCGCTGCTGCTCTTCCGGCGCCGCCGCAACTGCGGGGACCTCGACTCGCTGGTCGCCCGCTATGAGGAGGCGGAGATCACCCCGCGCCTGCGCAAGGCGATTTGCGACTGGTACGCGCGCCGCTTCGATGTCCAGCTCGATCCTGAATCGCAGGCGATCGTGACCATCGGCTCCAAGGAGGGGTTGGCGCACCTGGCGCTGGCTACCTTGGGTCCTGGGGATACAGTTTTAGTGCCCAATCCGGCCTATCCGATCCACCCTTACGGCTGCGTAATCGCCGGGGCCGACATCCGCCACGTGCCTTTGATTCCGGGACGCGACTTCTTCGAGGAACTGGAACAAGCGATCCGAGATCTTTGGCCAAAGCCCAAGATGTTGATCTTGAGTTTTCCCGCCAACCCCACTACCCAGTGCGTGGACCTCCCCTTCTTCGAGCAAGTGGTAGCCATCGCGCGCGAGCATAAAATCTGGGTGGTGCACGATCTGGCCTATGCCGACATCGTGTTCGACGGCTATCGGGCGCCTTCCATCCTCCAGGTGGCGGGGGCAAGCGAGTTGGCGGTGGAGTTCTTCACCTTGTCCAAAAGCTATAACATGCCCGGCTGGCGGGTCGGCTTCATGTGCGGCAATCGCGAATTGGTGGCGGCGCTAGGCAGGATCAAGTCGTATCTCGATTACGGTATGTTCACGCCGATCCAGATTGCCGCCATCACGGCCTTGGAGGGGCCGCAGGAGTGCGTGGCCGAGATCCGCGAGACTTACCGCAGGCGCCGCGATGTGTTGTGCGATGGGTTAAATCACCTCGGCTGGCAGGTAGAAAAGCCCAAGGCCACCATGTTCGTGTGGGCGCCGATACCGGAGGTCTATCGGGCGATGGGTTCGTTGGAATTCTCCAAGAAACTGCTCCTGGAAGCTAAGGTAGCGGTCTCGCCGGGGATCGGCTTCGGCCAATACGGGGAAGGCTACGTGCGCTTTAGCCTGATCGAGAACGAACACCGCACCCGCCAGGCGATCCGCGGGATCCGGCAGATGATGCGCAAAGACGGCGCGTTATAATGACTTAAATCGAGTTGAGTAATTGAATTTAAGGAGAACGTATTGGAGCCGGTTAAAGTCGGTCTTTTAGGTTTGGGTACCGTAGGCGGGGGGACCGTCAGAGTGCTTACGCGCAATGCACCTGAGATCACCCGCCGCGCCGGGCGCGAAATTCAAGTGGTCAAGGCGTTCACCCGCAGCTTGGAAAAACCGCGCATCTGTACCACCGAAGGGATAGAATTGGTCACCGATCCCTGGCAGGTGGTAGAGGATCCTGAGATCGCTATCGTCGGCGAGTTGATCGGCGGCATGCATCCGGCCAGAGAACTGGTGCTGCGCGCCATCGAGCTGGGCAAGCACGTGGTCACTGCCAACAAGGCGTTGATTGCTTTACACGGCAACGAAATCTTCGCCCGCGCCTCGCAGCGCGGTGTAATGGTAGCGTTTGAGGCGGCCGTGGCTGGGGGTATCCCGATCATCAAGGTGCTACGGGAAGGGCTGGCCGGCAACCGGATCGAGTGGGTGGCGGGGATCATCAACGGCACCGGTAATTTCATCCTCACCGCCATGTATGACCAAGGGCGCGAATTTGCCGAGGTCCTCAAGGAAGCCCAGGCGTTAGGCTATGCCGAGGCCGATCCTACGTTCGACGTTGAGGGGATCGACGCTGCCCACAAGCTCACCATCCTGGCGGCGATCGCTTTTGGCATCCCGCTGCAGTTCGACAAGGTCTATACCGAAGGCATTACCCGCATCACCCCGGAAGACATCCGCTATGCTGCAGAATTGGGCTACCGCATCAAGTCGCTTGGCATCGCCCGCCGCAGCGAAGGGGGAATCGAGCTTCGAGTGCATCCCTGTCTGATTCCTGCCCGCCGCCTCCTGGCTAACGTGGAAGGGGTGATGAACGCGGTCATGGTCAAGGGCGACGCGGTCGGCCCCACCTTGTATTATGGTCCTGGCGCCGGTGCTGAACCTACCGCGTCGGCAGTAGTCGCCGATCTGGTGGACGTGGTGCGGGTGCTGACTGCCGATCCTGAGAATCGCGTCCCGCATTTAGCGTTCCAGCCCGATGCCTTAAGCGACCTGCCGATTTTGCCGATGGGCGAGATCGAAACCGCCTATTACCTGCGCCTTAAGGTGGCCGACCAGCCTGGAGTCTTGGCCGACATTGCCCGCATCTTGGCCGACCAGAACATCTCGATCGAGGCGGTGATCCAGAAAGAACCAGAGCCTTCGCAGGAGGACGTACCGCTGATCTTCCTTACCCATAAAGTGCGAGAGAGCGCTTTAGACGCTGCCGCAGCGAAGATCGAAGCGCTTCCCAGCGTAAAGGCGCCCCTGCACCGCATCCGCCTTGAAACCCTGGAGTGAGTGATGAATCGTTACACTGGAGTCATCGACCGTTATCGCAGCCGCCTGCCGCTCGCCCCTACCACTTGCCCGATCAGTTTGGGCGAGGGCAACACTCCCCTGATCCCGCTCGAGAATCTGCCGCGTCTGATCGGCCGAGAGGCCAAGCTCTATGCCAAATTCGAAGGTCTCAATCCGACCGGCTCGTTCAAGGACCGTGGCATGACTGTAGCGGTGACCCGGGCGGTGCGGGAGGAAGGCAGCCGCGCGATTGTCTGCGCCTCGACCGGCAACACTTCCGCCTCGGCGGCGGCGTATGCGGCACGGGCTGGAATTTTGGCATTCGTGCTGATTCCGGAAGGCAAGATCGCGCTGGGAAAACTCGCCCAGGCGCTGATGTACGGCGCTGAGGTGATCCAGATCCAGGGTAATTTCGACGCCGGGATGCGCCTGGTCAAGGAAATTGCTGCCGAGGCTCCGGTGGCGATCGTCAATTCCATCAATCCCTATCGGATTGAAGGCCAAAAGACTGCCGCTTTCGAGATCGTGGACGCCTTGGGAGAGGCCCCCGATTATCACTGCCTGCCGGTAGGCAACGCCGGCAACATCACCGCTTACTGGAAGGGCTACTGCGAATATCATCGCGATAAAGTAACTTCGAAACGCCCGGTGATGTGCGGCTATCAGGCCGAAGGGGCAGCGCCTTTCGTCCTGGGTGCACCGGTCGATCACCCTGAAACTATCGCCACCGCCATCCGCATCGGCCATCCCCAATCGTGGGATGGGGCTTGGACGGCCCAGCGCGAATCGGACGGGTGGTTTGCAAGCTTTGCCGACCGGGAGATCCTTAAAGCGCAAAAGCTCCTCGCCGATCACGAAGGGGTGTTCTGCGAGCCGGCTTCGGCGGTTGCGGTCGCTGGTGCTTTGCATGATCTTAAAACCGGGCGGATTCCGGAAGGCGCCACCGTCGTCTGCACCCTCACCGGGACTGGCCTCAAAGACCCGGACACCGCCATCCGCCAATGCCAGCTGACGCCGAAGGTGGTGGCAGCCGAGCTTTCTGCAGTCAAGCGCGCTATTCTGGAGCGGCTTTGAAGCGCAAGCGGCTCGTCGCTCGCCCGCTTCCCAAAGCGGACTTCCTGCCAGATCACCTCCATCCGGTGGTGCGGCGAGTCTATCTCGCCCGCGGCATTTCCTCCCCACAGGACTTGGATTATTCCCTCAGCCGTCTGCCGCCGCCTTCCCTTTTGCATGGAATCGAGGCCATGACTGCGCGTCTGGTCGCAGCACTCGCCGAACAAAAGCGCATTTTGGTGGTCGCCGATTACGATGCCGACGGCGCCACTGCCTGTGCCTTGGCGGTTAAGGGTCTTCGCGCCTTGGGAGCGCGCCGGGTGGATTTCGTCGTCCCCGACCGGTTTCGCTTCGGCTACGGCCTGACCCCGGCCCTAGTGGAGGCCATACTGGCCAGGCGGCCTGAGGTTCTACTCACAGTCGACAACGGGATCGCTAATTTAACCGGGGTGCA
>JBKBMR010000147.1:0-3960 GCA_046295755.1 Methylohalobius sp. | reverse complement strand
ACTGGATCCAAATGACGCCACAAATACCAGGCAGCCACAGTACGGTAAGGGCACCAGCGCTTGGAAAATTCAGCAAGACGCTCTCTGTCGATCGCCACTCCAGCCAAATAAAGCCTAGAGACCGCCTTCTGCAGACCGATGTCGGCAGGAGAAAAAACATCCGGTTCATGCAAATGAAAGATGGCAAACATCTCCACCGTCCAGTCTCCTATCCCTTTGAGGCGAAGCAATTCCTGGCGGATTTCAGCATAGGGCCTTCTTTGCCAGTAAGCATCGCTGACCTGGTGCTCAAGGTAATAAGCTGCCAGCTGACGGAGATAATTCGCCTTGGCACGCGATAATCCAGCTTGTTGCAAGGAATAGGGAGAGACGCTCAAGATCGCCTCGGGCGTGATCCTTCCGATGCAGGCTTCTAGCCGCTGACAGACGGCAGCGGCGGCCTTGGTTGAAATCTGTTGGCCGACGATGGCACGGACTAAAGTTTCGAAAGAGTCTCCGCGTCGGCTCAAGGCTTCGGGATAGCGTTCGATCAAAGCGGCCATCACCGAGTCTGTGCGGCTGAGATAACGCTTAGCCAAAGGCCAGTAACTGGGACTTGTCATAACAAACAAGCTCAACGAAGTTCGATGATAAAATTTAGCCAAAATCAAAATCGACTGCATCATCATGGAAAAAACTTACGACCCGCATACAATCGAGCAACGCTGGTACCGGATTTGGGAGGAGCGCGGGTATTTTTCCCCCTCTGGCAAAGGCAGGCCCTACTGCATCATGATCCCGCCGCCAAACGTTACCGGCAGCCTGCACATGGGCCATGCTTTCCAGGACACGATCATGGACGCCTTGATTCGCTATCACCGGATGCTCGGTGACAATACCCTGTGGCAGCCAGGCACCGACCACGCCGGGATCGCTACCCAGATGGTAGTCGAAAGGCTGTTGGAAAAGGAAGGTAAAACCCGCCACGACTTGGGAAGGGAAAAATTCATCGAGCGGATCTGGCAGTGGAAGGAACAATCGGGCGGCACCATCACCCGCCAGCTACGCCGGCTGGGCGCGTCGGTGGACTGGTCGCGGGAACGCTTCACCATGGACGAAGGGCTGTCACGGGCGGTACGCGAGGTGTTCGTGCGCCTTTACGATGAGGGCCTGATCTATCGCGGCAAAAGGCTGGTCAACTGGGACCCAGTCTTACGCACCGCCGTGTCGGATCTAGAAGTGATCTCCGAAGAAGAAAAAGGCCATCTGTGGCACATCCGCTACCCCCTTGCGGACGGCTCAGGCTGGCTGGTAGTAGCCACCACCCGCCCTGAGACTATGTTGGGGGACGTGGCGGTTGCCGTCCACCCTGAAGACGAACGCTACCGCCATCTGATCGGCAAACGCGTAGTGCTGCCTTTGGCGGAGCGGGAGATCCCTATCATCGCCGACGAGCATGTCGATCCTGAATTTGGTACTGGCTGCGTGAAGATCACCCCGGCCCACGATTTCAACGACTATGAGGTGAGCAAGCGGCATAATTTGCCGACGATCAACATCTTTACTCCCGAGGCCCGCCTCAACGACAATGCCCCTCTGTGCTATCGCGGCCTAGATCGGTTTGAGGCGCGCAAACAGATCGTCGCCGATCTAGAAAAGCAAGGTCTTTTGGAAAAGGTCGAAGACCATCTCCTTAAGGTACCTCGCGGTGATCGTTCCGGAGCGGTAATCGAACCTTACCTAACCGATCAATGGTTCGTAAAGACCAAACCGCTTGCCAAACCAGCTATCCAAGCGGTTAAGGAAGGCAAAATTCGCTTCATCCCCGAAAATTGGACCAAGATCTATTTTCAGTGGCTGGAAAACATCGAAGATTGGTGTATCAGCCGCCAAATTTGGTGGGGCCACCGAATTCCAGCTTGGTACGATGAGGAAGGCAACATCTACGTGGGCCAATCAGAGGCCGAGGTCAGGGTCAAATACCGACTGCAGAATCGACCGCTACGCCAGGACGAAGACGTTCTTGACACTTGGTTTTCCTCGGCATTATGGCCTTTTTCCACCCTCGGCTGGCCGGATGAGACTCAGGACCTCAAAACTTTTTACCCCACGGCCGTCTTGGTGACCGGCTTCGACATCATTTTCTTCTGGGTCGCGCGGATGGTGATGATGGGCCTCAAGTTCATGGATGAGGTTCCGTTCCGGGAGGTTTATATCCACGGTCTGGTGCGCGATGCTCATGGTCAGAAAATGTCAAAATCCAAAGGCAACATCTTGGACCCCTTGGATTTGATCGATGGCATTACTCTGGAAAAGCTTATCGAGAAACGCACCTTTGGGATGATGCAGCCACATATAGCTAAGCAAATCGAGGAACAAACCCGCAAAGAATTCCCACACGGTATCCCTTCCTATGGCGCCGATGCCCTGCGCTTTACTTTTGCCGCCCTAGCCACTACCGGACGAGACATCCGCTTTGATCTAGGTCGAGTCGAAGGCTACCGCAACTTCTGCAACAAGCTCTGGAACGCCGCCCGCTATGTTTTTTTAAACACCGAAGGTCAAGACCTAGGTTTGACAGGAAGCGAGGAGGTGGACTCCACCCCCGTGGACCGCTGGATCCGATCCCGCCTTCAACGAGCGATCCAAACCACCATCGATGCCATCCAAAACTACCGCTTTGATCTGGCCGCTGCCGCAATCTATGAATTCCTATGGGAAGAATACTGCGACTGGTATCTAGAACTATCTAAGGTCTCTCTTCAAATCGGTAACGCCATGCAGCAGCGCGCTACTCGGCGCACTCTAATCGAAGTGCTTGAAACCTTCCTGCGTCTGGCACATCCGATCATTCCTTTCATCACTGAGGAAATCTGGCAACATGCGGCACCGATTGCTGGGATTCGAGGGAAAACAATCATGCTGCAGCCTTTTCCACAACCGCACCTTCAAGCAATCGATCAAGCTGCAGAAAGTGAAATTATTTGGATTAAAGAATTCATCCTTGGATTGCGAAAAATCCGCGGTGAAATGAACATTGCTCCTGGCAGATTTCTTCCGGTATTGCTTCAGCATGGCAGCGATTCCGATCAGCAGCGCGTTATCAATTTCCGACCCTATTTGGAACGTCTGGGGCGCATCGAATCGATCCACTGGCTGGCACCTGATGAGATTCCACCAGAGGCAGCTATCGCCTTGGTAGGTGAGCTTAAAATTTTGATCCCAATGGCGGGATTGATCGACAAACGGGCTGAGCTCCAACGGCTTGAAAAGGAAATCCACCACCTCGAAAAGGAGCTGACACGGATAGAAGCTAAGCTTAACAATCCGAAATTCATCGAGCGTGCTCCAAAGGAAGTAGTCGCTAAAGAACAGCAAAAATTAGAGGAGACACGGGCTACTTTGCTTCACCTCCAAGCACAGCAGGCTAGAATTCAAACGCTTTAAAGCACCGAAGGTTTTAAAATCGAAGGACCAAGAATAAAAAAGCCCCCTTATTGGGGGCTTTGAATGGGATAGATGAGACGTTTTATTGTTATCCCGCGTTAGCGTCCAAACCTTACATGAAGGTCGGGATCAGCGGCGTGTCGATAATCACCATCTGACGATTGCCAGCATCGTCATAGAAGAACAACAGTCCCCCCATCCGGCTGTCTGGATCGTAGATGATGTCCGACAAACGATACACTTCCCAGGCCGCATCCGAAGCCACTACCTCTAAGGTCTTGGTCTCACCCGGAGCTATCGCCCCACCCGTGACACTCAAACCTTCTTCAGCCAACAGATCCTCCGGATACCCAGTGTCGTCCTCGCATACCTGCGGATTCATAAACCGCACCGACGCCGTCTCAAATTCGCATAGCTGCACCGGACGATCACCACGGTTGGTCACCGTCAGCTTCATCTTCATCGCCCGACCAGGCACCCGATACGTGGCCTCATCCACCTTAACGTCTACCGTCGGCGCCGGCAGCTCAATCG
>JBKBMR010000146.1:0-4061 GCA_046295755.1 Methylohalobius sp. | reverse complement strand
GAAAACCTGCGTCCCCTCTTGCGCAAAGCAGGTTACCTCACCCGCGATGCCCGGGAGGTAGAACGCAAAAAAGTCGGCCTACACAAAGCCCGCAAGCGGCCACAGTACTCCAAACGCTGATTTGATTGGGGGATCGTCTAGCGGCAGGACAGCGGACTCTGACTCCGTTAACCGAGGTTCGAATCCTCGTCCCCCAGCCATCTCGGAAGCCGCCCCAAAGGCGGCTTCTTCTTGCGGCTATGAAAGCTTTGGTGCTTGCCTTTTGGGCCGTTCTGCAAAGAGATCTTTTGCTGGCCTTCCGCCACCGCGCAGAGCTGGCCAATCCCCCTTTGTTTTTCGTCCTCATCGTAAGCCTCTATCCGCTCGGCATCAGCCCAGACCCAGAGCTCCTGCGAACCATCGCTCCAGGAGCCGTGTGGATCGCCGCCCTTCTGGCGGCGCTTCTTTCTTTGGAAAACCTGTTTCGGACCGACTTTCACGACGGCACTTTAGAACAACTTTTGCTTAGCCCCTACCCGCTTGCCTTTTTGCTCAGCGCCAAGGTCCTGGCGCACTGGCTAGTCAGCGGATTGCCACTTTTGCTCATGGCACCGCTTTTGGGCTTGCTGCTTGACCTGCCGGCAGCCAGCCTTTGGGCGCTGATCGCCACCCTGGCCTTGGGAACCCCTCTCCTCAGCCTGATCGGCGCCATCGGCACGGCTTTGACCGTAGGATTAAGACGCGGCGGAATCTTGCTGACGCTTTTGGTCTTGCCGCTTTATATCCCGGTGCTCATCTTTGCCACCAGTGCGGTAGCGGCTGCTTCTGCTGGCTTGCCCATTTTAGGCCAACTGTACTTCCTGGCTGCGCTCCTGGTGCTGGCCCTCACTTTGGTCCCTTTTGCCTTGGCCGCAGCAGTGCGCGTCAGTTTGAGCTAAGTTTTTCTGATATGATATTAAGCCTATGTGGGCATCCCTGCACAAGCTGGCTTCCCCAAAGCACTTTTACCGCCTAAGCGGTGCCTGTATTCCTTGGCTGGGGGGGGTTACCTGCGTGCTTTTAGCCGCTGGCTTGTACCTAGGGCTTTGGGTGGCCCCGCCCGATTATCAGCAAGGTGAGGCGTATCGGATCATTTACGTCCACGTTCCAGCAGCGTGGATGTCGTTGTTTGTCTACGTGTTCATGGCGGTCGCCGGAGCCGTCGGCCTGATCTGGAACCTTAAGCTGGCGGAAGTGTTGGCGATAAGCTCTGCCCCGATCGGAGCGGCGTTCACCTTTTTGGCGCTGGTGACCGGCGCCATCTGGGGCAAACCGATGTGGGGGACGTTTTGGGTTTGGGATGCTAGGCTGACCTCTGAACTGATCCTGTTGTTTTTGTATCTCGGCTATATGGCTTTGACCAGCGCCATCGAAGACCCGCGCACCGCCGCTCGTGCCGGCGCGATCCTGGCCATCGTCGGCAGCGTCAACATTCCCATCATTCATTACTCGGTGGAGTGGTGGCATACCCTCCATCAAGGACCGACTGTCACTCGCTTTGACAAACCGGCCATCCACTCCAGCATGCTTTGGCCGTTGCTTTTGATGGCCCTGGCTTTTCAGATGTATTTCTTCACCCTGCTGCTGATGCGGGCACGGGTCGAACTGCTCAAGCGCGAGCGGCGCAGCCGCTGGGTGCGGGAACTGTTTGGGAACTCAGCCGGCCAGATAGCTTCAAATTGCAAGGTGATCCCATGACTTGGTCCGAATTCCTCGCCATGGGGGGGTATGGCGCTTATGTGTGGAGTGCCTATGGCCTGGCGGCGGCAGTTTTGCTCTGGAATCTGATCGTCGCTTGGCGTAAGCAGCGCCTTTTGGTGCGCGAACTCAAGCGGATTTTTGCGCAGGAGAAGCCACCCTCATGACGGCTAGACAAAAACGCATGCTGTTAGTCGGGGCCATCGTCTTAGGGGTAAGCATTGCCGCTTTTTTTGCCTTGGCGGCATTTCAAAAAAACCTGTTGTATTTTTATACCCCATCCCAAATTCAGGCCGGCCAAGCCCCAAGCCACTATACCTTGCGAGTCGGGGGATTGGTGGAGCAAGGCAGCGTCTGGCGCGACCCCAAAAGCCTAGCCGTGCGGTTTGTCCTCACTGACGGCGCCGCCAAGGTAACCGTATTTTACGAGGGCATTCTGCCGGACCTGTTCCGCGAAGGTCAGGGAATCATCGCCATCGGTCAATTGCAGCCGGATGGGACTTTCCAGGCCACCCAAGTACTCGCCAAACACGACGAAAACTACATGCCGCCGGAAGTCGCTGCAGCGCTTAAGCAAAGCGGCAAGTCGCCAGCGGTGTACGAGTTCAGAAAGGGGAAGCCATGACCGCGGAAATCGGCCAACTGTCTCTGATCCTGGCCTTGCTGATGGCCGCCGTGCAAGCGTTCTTCCCCTTGGCTGGCACGTGCTTGAAATTACCTCTGTGGATGGCGGTGGGGCGCCCGGCCGCCCGCGCCCAAGGCTTGTTTCTGGCGGTGGCTTTCTGGTGCTTAGTGCAGGGGTTCATCGTCAACGACTTTTCCCTGCTTTACGTCGCCGAGCACTCCAACTCGACCCTGCCCTTGTTTTACCGGGTCAGCGCTGTCTGGGGCGCGCATGAAGGGTCGGTACTGCTGTGGGCGCTGATTTTAGGACTATGGACGGGCGCGGTGAGCGTCTTCAACCGAGGGCTAGCCGAGCCTTTCGTAGCTCGGGTGTTAGGGGTAATGGGGCTAATTAGCGTAGGGGTCTTAGCGTTCATTTTATTTACCTCCAATCCCTTTGAACGCCTGATTCCTGCTCCTCCCGATGGCCAAGACCTCAATCCCTTGCTGCAGGACTTTGGCTTAGCCGTTCATCCTCCGATGCTGTACATGGGCTATGTGGGCTTGGCGGTTCCGTTTAGCTTTGCCATCGCTGCTTTGCTTTCAGGTTCGTTAGACCCCGCTTGGGCGCGTTGGTCCAGGCCTTGGACTTTAGCTTCCTGGGCGTTTCTTACCTTGGGGATTACCTTAGGTTCATGGTGGGCTTATTACGAACTGGGCTGGGGCGGCTGGTGGTTCTGGGACCCGGTGGAAAACGCCTCGTTCATGCCTTGGCTGGTGGCGACAGCTCTAATCCATTCCCTGGCGGTGACCGAAAAGCGCGGCGCATTCAAAACCTGGACCGTGCTGCTTTCTATCTTGGCCTTTTCTTTGAGCCTGCTCGGGATGTTCCTGGTGCGCTCGGGCGTTTTGGTCTCAGTCCACGCTTTTGCCAACGATCCCAAGCGCGGGCTATTCATCCTTGTCTTTTTGGGGCTGGTGATCGGCGCCTCGCTTTTGCTTTACGCCTTGCGCGCTCCAAAAGTCAAAGACCATGTCCGTTTTCATTGGTTTTCCAGAGAGTCCTTGCTGCTTGCCAACAATATCTTGCTAGTGACCGCAGCGGCCAGTGTGCTTCTTGGCACCCTTTATCCGCTAGCGCTCGATGCTTTAGGGTTGGGCAAGATTTCAGTCGGCCCACCGTACTTTGCGAGCGTCTTTGCCCCGGTGGCAGCGCCGATTTTCGTCCTCGCTGGAATAGGCCAGCTGATAGCTTGGCGGCAAGGGGAAGCAGTCCAGGTCTGGCGCAAGGTACGCTGGATGATCCCGCTAAGCCTGGGCACTGCGGTCGGGATAAGTGTGGTCTTCTTTGACCTTAGGCATTTCAAAACCTTGGCGGCAATAAGCTGTGCCCTGTGGCTGGCCGCCACCTCGCTTTTGCCCTTAGTCCAGCGTCTGAGAAATCGGCCGGGGCTGGTCGGCCTTCACCAGCCTAGTAGTTTCTATGGCATGACCTTGGCTCACCTGGGGCTTGCGGTATTTCTCTTCGGGGTAGCCGTTTCCAACCAGTACAGCGCCGAGAAGACAGCTCGCCTCTCTCCCGGCCAGTCCGTGGAACTTCTCGGTTATACTTTCCTCTTCAAAGGGATACAAGAATCCGAAGGCCCCAATTATCGTTCAGACATAGGTGGGTTTGAGGTATATGCTAACGGCAAGAAAATCGCCGAACTGCGACCTGAAAAACGCTTCTACCGAGTTCAACG
>JBKBMR010000145.1:0-4099 GCA_046295755.1 Methylohalobius sp. | reverse complement strand
CCATGGCCAAGTTGCCGCTCAGCAGTCCGATCATCAGATCGCTCAGCCACATCCCTGCGAGCGGTACGGCGAACGCCGCGTGCCGGTCGGCAAAACAAGCTCCGCCGAAGAGGGCCATCGCCCCGATGGGTGTGAAGTTGGGTGGATGAGGGATCAGCCTAGAGGCTGCCGCCACCAGGATCATGCCTACGAGCACAAGGAAACGAAGTCGGCACATGTATTTCCTCCTCTTTTTAGGCTAACGCTGCTTAATTGGGCGAGTATACACCACAAACCCATCGCCCGCGCCTTCAAAGACATTGCCACAAATGCTTTTAGGGCGCATCGGCCTCGGCGAAAAGCGCTCTCGTGAAAAGGACTTATAACCCCTGGGCGGGGAGGAACACCTCATTGAGCTGGCTGTAGGACCCCCCGGGCCGAGGGCCACCGCATAACGCATACAAGCGCCCTGCGACCACTGCAGCACCCAGCCCGTGGCGCGGCGTAGGCAGCGGCGGCAGGCTCACCCAGGTATCGGCTTGCGGCCAATACGCCTCGTTTTCTTTGAACGTCCCCTCCCCGCTTTCGCCGCCTAAAACCACGATCATTCCCTGGAGCACCGCCGCGGCGATGCCGCTGCGCGGGGTAGGAAGCGGCTTGACCTTGTGCCAGCGGCCAAGGCTTGGATCATAGGCTTCGACCGCCGCCAGGTTACGCCTGTAATCCAAATCGACTCGCCCGCCTAGGGCATATACCTTACCGTCTACGGCTGCGGCGGCAAGATGGTCGCGCGGCGTAGGCAAGGACGCGATGGATTGCCAGCTATCGCTGTAAGGGTCATAAACTTCCACCACAGCCAAGCTCCTTCGGCCGTCGTAGCCGCCGATGGCAAAGATTTTTCCCCCAAGCGCTGCAGCCGCCAAGGCCCCGCGCGCGGTGGGCATGGGCCGACGCGGAATCCAACGGTTCTCATCTGGCAAATACTCAAACACCGTATCTACGGGATTCCAGACCGAAGTCAAGCTGGGCGCAAAACCGCCCAAGACGAACAAGCGCCCCTCGGTTGAGACGGCAGCAGCGTGGTGCAAAGGCTTGGGCAGAGGTGCAGCTATCCTCCAGCGATCTTTGGCCGGATCGTAGACTTCGACCGCATCGCTCACGCTTAACTTGAGCAGGTTGCCGAAGCGAAGCGGCGAAAATCCCCCGATCACGTAGATTTTGTCCTCCAATACCGCAGCGGCCACTTCGGTGCGGGCCGTTGGAGCCGATGCGGCTTTTTGCCAAACGCCGCTGCGGATCGGGGGCGCCTCTGCTTCCGGCGCGCCCATCCAAAGAAAAAAGCAGAACGCGAAAATGGCGTGGAAGCTGTGCATAACCCCACCTTAAGTGAAACCCTCAAACTGGCATTGTAAAGTCAAGCATCAGCTTCTTCCAGAACCAGTTCAGATTATTTAAGAAGACCAAAAGCGCCATTGTCTTAGCAATGCACCTTAAGTATGCTCAAGCTACGATTTTGACCTAGAAAGCATGAATTCGGCTGTCCTGCTTCTAACCGGTGTCCCTGGAGTCGGCAAGACCACCTTGATCCAGCGCCTCGCTCAGCGCCTGGCTGGCCTTCCTTTAGCCGGCTTCTACACGCAAGAAGTGCGCGCGGGCAAGCAGCGGGCTGGCTTTAGGCTAGTTGGGTTTGCGGGAGAGTCGGGAATGATCGCCCACGCAGATTTTGCTTCCCCTTACCGCGTCGGCCGCTACGGGGTCGACGTAGCCGCCATCGACCGCTTGGTAGAAGCTGCCTTGAGTCGACCGGCAAAGCTTTACCTCATCGACGAGATCGGCAAGATGGAGTGTTTGTCTTCGGTGTTTGTAAACTGGATCAAGCGCCTTTTAAGCGAGAAAAAGCGGTTGATTGCCACCGTAGCCAAGCACGGCGGCGGCTTCATCGAAGAAGTCAAACGCTGGCCTGGAGTTGAGCTTTGGGAAGTGACTTTGGGCAACCGCGACGCCTTGGTAGACCAAGCGCTTGCTTGGCTTAGAGAACGGGGAATTGAGCGGTGAGCTTGCCGTCTTTGGCTAAAGCTTTGCGCCGCCACGTCGAGCATCTAGCCGGCGAAATCGGCGAGCGCAACGTCTTTCGCCCCCAAGCCTTAAAAGCTGCCGAAAGCTATCTCGTTGCTACTTGGCAGGAATGGGGGTTTAAGGTCGAGCGCTATGTCTATGAAGCGAAAGGGATAGCCTCGGCCAACCTGGAGATAACCCTCAAAGGTCAAAAGCGGCCGGAGGAAATCTTGCTGCTTGGGGCGCATTACGACTCAGTGCTCGGTTCTCCAGGCGCTAACGACAACGGAAGCGGCGTAGCTTCCTTGCTTGAGCTTTCCCGGCTGCTTAGGGATTACGCTCTTCCTAGAACCTTGCGCTTTGTTGCCTTTGTCAACGAAGAGCCGCCGTTTTTCTTCACCCGCAAGCAAGGCAGCCGCCAGTATGCCAAGCTGGCGCGGCGGCGCGGCGACAATATCCGGCTGATGATTTCTTTGGAGACCATGGGCTATTATTGCGACCGACCCGGCTGTCAGCGCTATCCCCCTTTGTTTCGCTTTTTCTATCCGGCTACGGGCGATTTCATCGGCTTTGTCACCTGCCTTAAATACCGCCGCCAGCTCAAAAGATTCACCGCCGCGTTTCGCGCCGCCTGCGACTTTCCGGCCGAGCAGGCCGCGGCGTTTGCCTGGATTCCCGGAGTGGCCTGGAGCGATCATCTGTCTTTTTGGCGAGAAGGATACCCGGGCATTATGGTGACCGACACCGCCTTGTACCGCTATCCCTATTACCACCTTCCCGACGATACCCCGGAAAAGCTGGATTACGAACGCCTGGCCCAGGTCACGCAAGGCTTAGCCGGAGCGCTTTGCCAACTGGCCACGGAGGGGGTCTAAATGCCGCGTTATCGCAACGCGCCTTTGGCCATTGCCACGATGCCGCCCGGCATTCCCTTTCTCATCGCCAACGAGGCCGCCGAGCGCTTTAGCTACTACGGCATGCGCGCCATCTTGGTGGTGTTCATGACCCAGTATCTGACCGACTCTTTAGGCTACCCCGACCGCATGGGCGAAGAAGAAGCCAAAGCCTGGTTTCACTTGTTTGTGGCGGCCACATACTTTACCCCCATCCTAGGCGCTCTGCTCGCCGATGGGCTACTTGGCAAATACCGCACCATCGTCTTCTTGTCTTTGGTGTATTGCTTAGGGCACTTGGTTTTGGCTTTAGATGCCACTCGCCTAGGGCTACTTTTAGGGCAAAGCCTGATCGCTTTAGGGGCAGGAGGCATTAAACCTTGCGTTTCGGCGCACCTGGGCGACCAGTTCGGCGCCACCAACCGCCACCTTTTGGGCCGGGCGTTTTCTTGGTTTTACTTTGCGATTAACCTGGGGGCGTTTTTCGCCATGCTGATCACCCCGTACTTGCTGGAACGCTATGGGCCAGCCGTAGCCTTTGCCGTGCCAGGCGTCTTGATGGCGCTGGCCACTTGGATTTTTTGGAGCGGGCGTTTTCGCTACGCCCACATTCCCCCTCAAGGAATGCGTTTTGTCCGCCAGGTCTTAAGCGGCCAGGGGAAAGACGCCTTATTCAAGCTGCTTCCCATTTATCTGTTTGTCGCCATGTTCTGGGCGCTGTTCGACCAGACCGGATCGAGCTGGGTGCTGCAGGCGCAGAAGATGGAACGAAGGCTTTGGGGATATGAAATCCTCCCCTCCCAGCTTCAGGCAGCTAACCCTTTGCTCATTTTGCTTTTGGTGCCGCTTTTTACCTATGGCGTCTATCCCTGGCTAGAACGCCGCAGCGCTTGGCCTGCTTTGCGCAAGATGACGCTTGGGATGTTTACCACCTGCTTGGCTTTCGCTTTGGCCGCTTGGCTGCAGATGCGCTTGGATGCTGGCGAAACCCCTCACATCGCCTGGCAGCTTTTGGCCTATGTGATCTTGACCTCCGCCGAGGTGATGGTTTCGGTCACCTGCCTTGAGTTTTCTTACACCCAAGCGCCTAACCCTATGAAGTCCTTTATCATGGCGTTTTACCTGCTGTCGGTCGCCGCCGGCAACCTGTTTACCAGCGCCGTAAATTTCAT
>JBKBMR010000144.1:0-4212 GCA_046295755.1 Methylohalobius sp. | reverse complement strand
CCCTTCGACGCCCGATCCACCACGTATGCCACCGACGTGGCTAAGATGGTGGAAGCTCCGGTGTTCCACGTCAACGGCGACGACCCGGAAGCGGTGCTGTTTGTGGTCCGCCTGGCGCTGGACTTTCGCATGACTTTCAACCGTGACGTAGTCATCGACCTGGTCTGCTACCGCCGCCACGGCCACAACGAAGCCGACGAGCCGGCGGTCACCCAACCGGTGATGTACCGCCATATCCGCAGCCACCCGAGCGTAGTCCAACTCTATGCTAAGAAGCTCGTGGATGAAGGAATCCTCACCCAAGAGCAGGTCCAAGCGATGGAGCAGGAATACCTTAAAGCCTTGGAGCAAGGCACCCCCGCCTTGCGCCCAGTGGTGCAGAACGCCCATGTTACGCCCAGGGCGCCGTGGCACCGTTACCTTAAGGGCCGCTGGGACATGCCTTACGATTCCGGTTTTCCCCTAGACAAGCTCACCGCATTGGCCAGGCAGTGGCTGGAAGTTCCCAACGGGTTTGAACTCCACCCGCGGGTGGCCAAAATCTGGGAAGACCGCCTCAAGATGACCAAAGGGGAGCTTGCGGTAGACTGGGGTTATGCCGAAAACCTGGCCTACGCTACCCTGCTCGCTGAGGGCATATCCGTCCGCCTGACCGGACAGGATTCCGGGCGCGGGACGTTCTTTCACCGCCACGGGGTCGTCTATCACTACCGAACCGGTGAACCACTCATCCCGCTAGCGAAGATCGCCAAGCTCCATAGCAGCCGGTTTTACCTGTACGATTCGCTCCTGTCCGAGGAGGGTGTACTCGGCTTTGAATACGGCTACAGCAGCGCCGAACCTGAAACCCTGACGATCTGGGAAGCGCAGTTTGGCGATTTTGTCAACGTCGCCCAGGTGGTAATCGACCAGTTCATCAGCTCAGGCGAGGCCAAATGGGGACGGCTGTCCGGTCTGGTCCTGTTTCTTCCCCACGGCTACGAAGGTCAGGGACCGGAGCATTCCTCCGCGCGCCTGGAGCGTTTCCTCCAGCTGTGCGCCGAGGACAACATCCAAGTATGCGTTCCCACTACCCCGGCGCAGATTTTCCACCTCCTCCGCCGGCAGATGCTGCGCCCCTACCGCAAGCCTTTGATCGCCTTGACTCCCAAGAGCCTACTGCGCCACCGGCTGGCGGTCTCGACTCTGGAAGAGCTGAGCCAAGGGCGGTTCGAGTTGGTGATCGACGAAATCGACTCCCTCGATCCGAAAAAGGTGCGACGCCTGATCCTGTGCGCCGGCAAAATCTACTACGAGCTCTTGGAAAGCCGACGCCAAGAAGACATCGACGATATCGCTATCCTACGCCTGGAGCAGCTTTACCCCTTTCCGGTCCAAGCGCTCCAGGCCGCTTTGTCGCGCTATTCTAACCTAAAGGAACTGATTTGGTGCCAGGAAGAACCGAAAAACCAAGGCGCCTGGTATCAGATCCGCCATCGCTTGGAGGCGGTGGCGGGCAAGCTCCCCTTACTCTACGTCGGTCGCCCGCCGGCCGCAGCCCCCGCCGAAGGCACTTTCCTGATGCACGTGGAGCACCAACGCGGTATCATCGATTCAGCCCTCCATCCCGAAGTTGCATTGAAAGCTGCAGGATAAATCCATGGAGATTCGTGTTCCCCCTTTGCCGGAATCCGTCTCTGACGCCACCGTCGCCGCCTGGCACAAACGTCCGGGCGATAAGGTCAAAAAAGACGAAAAGCTGGTGGACTTAGAAACCGACAAGGTCGTGTTGGAGGTTCCCGCTCCGCTCGACGGCGTCTTAGAAAAAATCCATCATCCCCAAGGAGATACGGTCACCAGCGGCGAGTTGCTGGCGACAATCGAGCCGCGCGAGGCTATCGAAGCCCCACCTGCCGAGCCAGCTCCGACCGAAAAACCCATAGCAGCGGCGGCGCCTTCGCCTGCCTTGAGCCCCTCGGTGCGCCGCCTGATCGCCGAACACGGCCTGGATCCGAGTCAAATCCACGGTACCGGCAAAGACGGCCGGATCACCAAAGAGGATGTGCTGAGTTTCCTCGAGCGCCAACCGGCGGCTGAAGCCCCTCCCCTTAAGCCGGTCACCCCGCCGATTGGTGTACGCCCGGAACAAAAGGTACCTATGACTCGGATTCGAGCTCGAATCGCCGAACGCTTGCTCGAAGTCCAACGCAACACGGCGATGCTCACCACTTTCAACGAGGTGGACTTAGAAGAGGTCACCGCCATCCGCCGCCGCCACGGGGAAGCGTTCGCCAAGAAACACGGCGTGAAACTAGGCCTGATGAGCTTCTTCGTCAAAGCCGCGGTCGAAGCCTTGAAAGCCTTCCCGGTGGTCAACGCCAGCATAGACGGCGAAGAGATCGTCTATCACGGCTATTACGACATCGGGATCGCAGTCGCCACCGAGCGGGGTCTGGTCGTCCCCATCCTGCGCGACGCCGACCAGATGGATTTTGCCGAGATCGAGAAGCAGATCAATGCTTTCGCCACCCGCGCCAGACAAGGCAGCCTGACCTTAGAGGAATTGACCGGCGGCACCTTCACCATCACCAACGGCGGCGTGTTCGGCTCGCTGCTTTCTACTCCCCTGCTTAATCCACCGCAGAGCGCGATTTTGGGGATGCACGCCATCAAACCCCGGCCGGTGGTAGTGGACGAGCAGATCGTCATCCGCCCGATGATGTATCTGGCCTTGACTTACGATCACCGCCTGATCGACGGGCGCGAAGCGGTGCTGTTCCTGCGCACTATCAAGGAGATTCTGGAAGCCCCAGAAAGGCTGTTTTTAGGCATTTGAATCATTGGTTGATCCGAAAAGGATCCTCTTGCCCCCCTCCAGCGTGACAATGCCGCTTAACATCGTTACTCCGACCCTGCCGGGGTAACGAAACGGGAATTCCGTTTGCCTTGAGGGGGCAAATGGCGCCACAATAGCATTGTGTCTCCTTTATCCAGCACTGTATGGCCGATGCAAGCCTTAAGAAGACCGAACAGTCCATCGCCGCGGAACTTCTGGCCCTGATCCGCACCGTCGCGGACGAACTCAAGCTCCCGCCGCAGCGACTGCGCACGCTAAACCTGGACACCTCGTTCGACCGGGAACTGGGACTGGACAGCTTAAGCCGCATGGAAATTTTGGCCCGGGTCGAAAAGCACTTTGGCGTCCGCCTGCCTGAACGCCTCCTAGCCGAAGCTGAAAGCCCGCGCGATCTACTTCGGGCAATCTTGGCCATCACCCCAGGCAGGGCCCCAATGCCGCTTCCCGGGCCGGCGGTGCAGGTCACCGAGACCGCCGCGGCGCTGCCAGTCCCGGAAACTGCTCAAACCTTGCTAGAAGTGCTCGCCTGGCACTGCCGCCATCACCCGAACCGCACGCATATCCTGTTGATCCAAGAAGACTTTCCCGAGCAACCCATTTCCTACGCCGAACTTGCCGCACAGGCCCGGCGGTTCGCCCGCGGGCTTCAGGATTCGGGGATTGAGCCGGAGGATACCGTCACCCTGATGCTACCCACCGGCAAGGAGTATTTCTTTGCTTTTTTTGGCATCCTGCTAGCCGGTGCCATCCCGGTCCCGATCTATCCGCCTGCAAGGTTGAGCCAACTCGAGGATCATTTGCTGCGCCATAGCAGGATCTTGAACAACTGCCAAACGAAACTCCTGGTGACAGTTCCCGAGGCCAAACCCATCGCTCGGTTGCTCAAAGCTCAGGTTCCTACCCTGGCGCAGGTAATCACTCCGGAAAAACTGGCCTGTGCCCAAGGCGATCCAGTGCTCATTCCCAGAAGCTCCCAAGACATCGCCTTGCTCCAGTACACCTCGGGAAGCACCGGGACGCCCAAAGGGGTCATCCTCACTCACTTCAATCTACTGAGCAACATTCGCGCTATGGGCCAGGTAGTGCAGGCGGATTCCAATGACGTTTTCGTCAGCTGGCTGCCGCTCTACCACGACATGGGCCTGATCGGCGGGCTGTTGATCCCGCTGTTGGTCGGCATGCAGCCGAATCTGCTCTCGCCGCGCCGCTTCTTGATGGACCCGGCGAGCTGGCTGAGGTGGATCGACCTCACCCGGTCGGAAATCACCCTCGGCCCCCAATTCGCCTACCAGCTGCTCGCCCGCCGGGTGGACCCGGCCACGCTGGGGAACCTCGACCTCAGCTGCCTGCGCATCGCCCTCAACGGCGCCGAGCCG
>JBKBMR010000143.1:0-4244 GCA_046295755.1 Methylohalobius sp. | reverse complement strand
GGGGAAGGGGCGCAATGCGATGAGCTTCGCGTTGTTCGATGTAATACCGCTCGGGATCAACCGCCCTGGACAAGGCCAGCCGGCCAGCTTGGTGTTTGAGCAGGATTTCCCAAAGGGAAATCGGACTCAGATATACCTCGTTAACTGGGTTGGCGATGTGAGCGCGGGCCTTCTGCGACAACTCCGGCTCGTCCCAAATCAGCCACAGGAAAGTACAACTATCAAGGAGCAGCCTCACGAGGCACTTCGCCCCTCGAACAACGCAAGCAGCTCTTCATCTAGCGGCTCGAAAAACGAGGGCAGTACATGGCCATCCCCTTTGGCTAAGCCAATCGGGCGTGGTTCGGCCACGACTGAAGGGGGAACCGGCTTTAGCTCGGCTACCGGTTTGTTGCGGCGGCAGATCACGACGGTTTCTCCGGCCTCGACCCGATCGAGCAGCTCGGAGAGGCGGGCTTTCGCCTCATGGAGATTGAAAAGCTTGGACATGGTCTGAGAATAGGTCATAAACCTGGTCAAGTCAAGGAGCGCAGACGATGTTTGAAAAACGAGCAACCCTTTTTCTTTACGCCGTCAGCCCTGTTCACATGGGCGCGGGCCAGGCCATCGGCGTCATCGACAACCCCATCCAGCGCGAGCGCCACACCGGGCATCCCTGTTTTGCCGGCTCTGGAATTAAAGGCGCAGTACGCCATGCCTGGGAGGCGCTGGGCGGTGACAAGACCCTGCTTGACCGCCTGTTCGGTCCCGATGCTGGTGGTGACAACCTGCACGCTGGCGCCGTAAGCTTTGGCGACGCTCAGCTCGTGGTCTTGCCAGTGCGCAGCCTCAAACGCGCCTATGTTTACGCTACTTGCCCGCAGGCGGTCTCGAGGGCAAAGCGGCTGCTGGGGCTGATCGCGGTGAGCGTGAATTGGCCTCCGCTCCCGGAGGTCAAAGAAGGCGAATGCCTGCTCGCTAACCTGGAGTTGCTTTCGGGCGACAAGCTGCATCTTGAGGTTTTTGAGTACACCGCAAAAGATAAGGAAAACAAAGCTGTCAAAACCATCGCGGCTTGGCTTGCGGACAACGCCCTTCCCCCAGGCGAGGGTTACGATTACTTCCGCGGCAAACTAAGAAGCGATCTTGTGGTGTTGTCCGACACCGATTTTGCCTACTTCAGCGAGCACGCTACGCTGATCGAACCCCACGTGCGCATCAACGATAAAACAGGGACGGCCGAGGAAGGTGGGCTTTTCTACACCGAAAACCTGCCGCCGGAATCGCTGCTTGTGGCTCCTTTGCTGGCAAGCCAGACGCGCACAGGCAAGAAAGAAGAGTGGGAAGACGCCGTGGGCGTCATGGCCAAGATCAAGAACGTCATCGATAACCAGCTGTTGCAGATCGGCGGCGATGCCACTACCGGCCGAGGTCTTGTGGTCGCCAAAGTCGTGGAGGGGTAAGGTGAACGCACAATCCAATGCTAGCCAGCCGGCGCGCCTGACTCTGGAACAACAGCGGGCGCAGGATGCGTGGGATCGAGCCGGTCGAGCCAAAGAGCAAATGAAAGACTTTGAAAAGTACGTGAATGCGGCTAAGGCCATGCCCGCGTTGATCATGAACTCGGGTTTGATGCAAGTACTAGCGTTCTGCCATGAGAAGGGACAAAAGGAATCTGGCCGTCACTATGAAGCCGTCGCCACCGATCTGCGCTGTTGGCTCAACAAGCGTTTCAACGGCATCGACCGCGATCCCGGCTTCGAGCCGTTCATGCAGTCGTTGATGGACGCTGACCCGCGCACTTATCAGATGTACACCGCCGAAGCTTTTGCCTGGCTCAAGTGGCTCAGGCAGATGGCCAGCGCAAGGCAAGGGTGATGCAAAGCGTCAGCGGCTTACTTAAGACCACGCAGGCGCAGATAAGCGGTACGCGGACTTACGATGGGCAAACCTGCGACCTCACCCAGATCGAGCAAGGCCTTGTCGCCGGTGACGAACAGTTCTGCGCCGGCGGCCAGCGCCGCTGCAATGATCCAGGCGTCGTCTGGATCGGAAATCCGATCGGATGGGGTTTTAGCCGCAGGCACTACGACGCAGGCTTGGTCGAAGAAATCCGCAGCCATGGCAATCTGTTGCGCATGAGCCAGGAATCTCGTCTCAGCAATGCGGAAGAACTCCATCCGCACCCGCTCATCGAGCAAAAGCTCCGTGCCGGATTCTACCCATGCTGCCACCAAGTCTGCGCACAGGCCGCGCCCCATGAGCGCACTCAGCCAGACATTCGTATCGACGAAGACCCTCACGAAAAATCCCGGAAGAAGTCCTCGTCGGTCAGATACCCTGCTTTCTCGGCCAGGGGGCGAAGCTCCCTTTGGGTTCGCTTGAGCATCTCGAGTGCGACCTGCCGGCGGATGAAGCTGCGCACCAGTTCGCTTTTCGTGCGATGGGTTTCTTGGGCTAGACGGTTCAGTTCGGCATCGAGTTTGTCGTCGATACGGATCGTCAGAATGGACATAACATCGCCTCTGTAATACAACGTAATACAGGATAACACGCTATGCCTATTGCAGCCATACCAAAGTATCTCGGACAGGATTTCAAAGACGCCTCACCGGGGCTACGGTTTGGGATGTTGTTGTCGATCTGGACTACAAGGTCCGATCAGGAAGAAGAAGTTCGCAAGCGCGCCAAAGCGAAAAGTCGAGAAGGCCGGGAAATTGCCGACATGCTTCAGCGGCAAGGGATGGAGGCCACGATTCGTATGCTTCGCGAGAGACAACGAAATCCACTCCCTGGTCTCTGGGACAAGAACGACTTCGCCGCTCGGTCGGCGTGGGCCGGGGTCAGCGAGCTGAAGCCTAGGGATAAAGAGCGGATGACGGCCTTGGTGGAACGCCAGCGGACCCACGCCCAAGGAAGACCGAACATCCTCTCGCTCGAGGCCACCGCCATCGCTCCCTTCACCACAGGCCTTGGCAACGAGCACCCGCTCGAGAACGGCTTTGCCTTCCTTTGGCCTTACGGCTTGCCCTACTTGCCCGGCAGCGGGGTCAAGGGCGTGGTGCGTCGCGCCGCGCAGGAACTGGCGCAAGGGATGTGGGAAGACGACCGCGGCTGGAAGAAGCTCGATCAACCCCACTACCGCATCGAATACGGCAGCGGCAAGAACCGGCTCGAACTTTCCGTGCTCGATGTGCTCTTTGGCCGCGAGCCGCCCGAAGGCGATCCCAACGCCGTGCGCGGGACGCTTTCGTTTTGGGACGTGATCCCGCAGATCAAGGGCGACAGCCTCATGGTCGAGATCATGACGCCGCACCAGAGCCACTATTACCAGCAAAAGCGTGACCGCAAGAGTGGCGACAGTACCTCGCCTCACGACTCCGGCCAGCCTAACCCGATCAGTTTCCTCACGGTGCCGCCTGGCTCGGGCTTTACCTTCTACGTCGTCTGCGACACGCAGCACCTTGCGCGGCTCACGCGCGAAAAGCTCGATGGCGCGCCCAACCTGCTCGCCGATGATCGCTGGAAAAAGCTCACCGAGGCCGCCTTCGAGCACGCCTTTGAATGGCTCGGCTTTGGTGCCAAAACGGCCGTAGGATATGGGACGATGCGGCCGCAGAAAAATGGTTCGAAGCAGGTTTCGGCAGAGAGTGCCGAACCCAGGGGCGATGAAACGATTTGGCCTCAGGCTAGCTTGGAGTTCAAACCCAACACCGGTGAAATCAGTGCTTGTTTCCAGGGGCAAAGAACCGCTCCTGTCAAGGTCGATTTGGCGCAGGCGATCTTAAACCAGCTTCAACCAGAGCAACGGGATCGCCTGAAGAAGAAAAAATCGCTCTCAGGCATTTCGGTGCGGGTTCGGAAGCAAGGCAATATGATTGAGCTTTTGGGATTGGCAGAATGCGGTTGATCAGCTTTTTAGGCACGGGCAACTACCAGCCCGTAGATTACTACCTTAAAGCCGATAAATGCTGCAAGACGCCTTACGTTGCAGCGGCGTTGGCCTGCCTTCTGCCGGCAGAAGAGGTGGTAGTGCTTGCCACCGAGCAGGCCGAAGAGACCCATGGCGAGGCGTTGGTTCAGGAATTGACTAGGTTAGGCAAAAATCCGCCCCAATGGGTGAGCATTCTTGACGGCAAATCCCAGACTGAGCTTTGGACCAACTTTGACCGCCTGGTCGACCTGCTGACTCAGACCGAGGCAGAGCACGTTGTGCTCGACATCACCCACGGCTTTCGCTCGCAGCCGTTTTTTGCCGGGGCGGT
>JBKBMR010000142.1:0-4262 GCA_046295755.1 Methylohalobius sp. | reverse complement strand
TGGGGGAGCCGAAAGAGGATCGGTATCGAATATTGGACGCTTTGTTGCCGCAGATGCCTGCCGACAAACCCCGTTATCTGATGGGGGTCGGCACCCCGGAAGACATTGTAGAAGCTGTGCGCCGGGGGGTGGATATGTTCGATTGCGTTATGCCCACGCGCAATGCCCGAAATGGATATCTGTTCACCCGCTTTGGTGTGGTCAAGATCCGCAATAGCCGGTACCGGACGGATACCCGCCCCCTCGATGAGGCATGCGGATGCTACACTTGCCGCAATTTTACCCGGGCTTACTTGCACCATCTGGATCGGTGTGGGGAAATCCTAGGGGCACGCTTGAACACTATCCACAATCTTTATTATTATCAGGAGCTTATGGCTAAATTGCGCAGTGCGATCGCGGCGCGTCAGCTGGAAAGCTTCGTTGATAATTTTTATCGCGAGCGCGGCAAAACAGCACCGCTTGTGGCATAATTTTACTTTTTAATTCGTCAGGTTTGGAGCTTATGGGATTTTTTATTGCCGATGCGTTTGCGCAGGCTGCGCCCCAGGCGCAGCAGCAGCCGGGTTGGGCGGGGTTGATTCTGCCCCTTGCGATCTTTGCGTTTTTTTATTTTCTGTTCATCTGGCCCCAGCAGCGCCGCGCCAAGGAACACAAAAAAATGGTGGCGTCCCTCGGCAAAGGGGCAGAAGTGGTCACGAATGGAGGTATCCTGGGCCGGGTCGTCGATCTGGATGAGAATTTTGCGGTACTTGAAGTCTCAGATGGGGTCTACATTCAGGTGCAGCGTAATGCCATCGCCAGCGTCTTGCCGAAGGGGACATTCAAGGCAGTCAGGAAAAAGATCGCCCAGGCAGAAAAGCAATAAAAGGGACAGTCATGCAGAATCGTTTCCCGCTCTGGAAAAACGCGCTGATCGTTCTCGTATTGGTACTTGGGCTTCTTTACGCACTGCCCAATCTATTTGGCGAGGACCCTGCGGTGCAGATTTCATCCCAACGCGGTGCCGGGGTGGATGAGAGCCTGAAAATTAAAGCGGAAAAAATCGTTAACGAGACCGGCTTGGCCCCCAAGCGAATCGAGACCCAGGAAGGTAAGTTGCTGCTGCGCTTCGATACCACAGAAACCCAGCTAAAAGCCGCAGACGTGTTGCGGGAAGCCTTAGGGGGAGACTACATAGTAGCGCTCAATCTTGCGCCGGTTACCCCAAAGTGGTTGCAAGCGATCGGGGGAAAGCCCATGTATCTGGGCTTGGATTTGCGCGGTGGTGTGCACTTTCTTCTGCACGTGGACATGGAAGCAGCCATCAATCAGGCTGTGGAGCGCTATCTGAGCGATACCCGTACCGTTCTGCGCGAAGCCAAGATCCGTTATCTTGCCGTTGCCCGAGAGGGGGAGACGATCAAGATCAAGTTCGATGATCGCGAGGATTTGATCCGGGCAGAATCCGAACTGAACCGAGCCTTTCGCCAATTGGTAGTGAGCAAAGACGAAGCCGAACTGATTCTAAAGGTCCGCCTGTCGGATGCGGAAAAGCAAGAGATCAAACGCTTTGCTTTGAAACAGAACCTGACTACCCTGCGCAACCGCGTTAACGAACTGGGAGTGGCCGAACCGGTGATCCAGCAACAAGGGGAGGACCGCATTGTAGTGCAGCTCCCTGGGGTCCAGGATACCGTTCGCGCCAAGGAGATCCTAGGGGCGACTGCAACCTTAGAATTTCGGCTAGTGGATGTCGAACACGATTTGGAATCGGCGATCAAAGGACATCCCCCCATCGGCGCCAAGCTCTATTATGATCGCAGCGGCAAGCCGGTCTTGCTCAAACGACAGATCATCGTTTCGGGTGATCAGATCATAGATGCGGCCGCAGGGTTCGATCAAGATTCTGGGACTCCTGCGGTCTTCGTGACTCTAGACAGCGTCGGCGCCAAGAAAATGGATCAGGTGACCAAAGAAAACATCGGCAAGCCGATGGCGGTGGTATTTATCGAAAACCGGGTCGAGACCAAGACAGTAGACGGTCAAACGGTGAGGACGCGCAAGCGGGTCGAGGAGGTGATCAACGTCGCCACCATCCGCGGGCGTTTCGGCAAGCGTTTCCAGATCACCGGCTTGGATTCCACCGAGGAAGCCCGTAACCTGGCTCTGTTGTTGCGCGCTGGAGCCTTGGCAGCGCCGATGGACATCATCGAGGAGCGCACCGTAGGTCCAAGCCTCGGCCAGGAAAATATCCGCCGCGGTTTCTTGGCAACTGTTTTGGGGTTCAGCTTGGTGTTGGGGTTTACTGCCTGGTACTACAAACTCTTCGGATTGGTGGCGGATCTTGCACTGGCTTTGAACGTGGTCTTGTTGATCGCCTTGATGTCCATGTTGCAGGCGACTTTGACTTTGCCTGGAATCGCAGGAATTGTGCTGACGGTAGGAATGGCGGTGGACGCTAATGTGCTGATCAATGAGCGCATCAAGGAGGAGTTGCGCAATGGTAACAGCCCGCAGGCCAGTATTTATGCTGGATATGAGCGCGCCTTTGCGACCATCCTAGATTCCAATATCACCACCTTGATCGCTGCCCTAGTGCTGTTTGGCCTAGGGAGCGGCCCGATCAAGGGGTTTGCAGTTACGCTTTCGTTGGGAATCTTAACTTCTATGTTTACGGCTATTTTGGTTACCCGCATGGTCATTAACTGGCTTTATGGGAGCCGCCGCGTCGCCCGTCTGTCTATCTAATCAGGATGAGCATGGCAAAACATCGCGCGTTTAATTTTGATTTTATGGGCAAGCGGTATCTTGCGCTTGCTCTATCGGGGATCTTGAGCGTCTTGTCGCTTGTTTCATTGGTTGGGCAAGGTCTGAAATTAGGGTTGGATTTCACCGGTGGGACTTTGGTGGAAGTGAGCTATTCCGCCCCGGTGGACCCCAACCAGATACGCACTTTATTGATCCAGAATGGATTTGAAAACGCTTTGGTTCAGCATTTCGGTACTGTTCGCGAGGTCTTAATCCGCTTGCCTCCTGAGGCAGAGATGAGCGGCGCTGGGTTGAGCACCAAAATGATGGCGGTTTTGCGTTCTGTGCCTGGCGCAGAACCTAGCCTTAGGCGAGTTGAGTTCGTCGGTCCCCAGGTTGGGGAAGATTTGGTCGAAAAAGGGGGGCTTGCGGTACTGTTCTCGCTGATCGGAATCTTGATCTATGTCGCCTGGCGATTCGAGCATCGGTTTGCCGCAGGCGCTGTGATCGCCACCATCCACGACGTGCTGGTTACGCTTGGTTTTTTTTCCTTAACCCAATTGGAATTCGATTTAACCGTATTGGCGGCCGTGCTGACGATCATCGGTTATTCGCTCAACGACACGGTGGTGGTTTTCGACCGTATCCGTGAGAATTTCCGCCGCATGAGGCGGGGAGAAGCCTTAGCAATCATCAACGCCTCGATTAACCAGACTTTGAGCCGCACGCTCCTGACTTCATTAAGCACCCTTTTGGTCGTAATGGCCTTGGCTCTTTTGGGAGGAGAGACGATTCGTAATTTTTCTATTGCGCTGATCTTGGGAATTATCGTGGGGACGTATTCCTCCATTTATATCGCCAGTACTTTATTGCTGTTGCTTAAAGTCAAACGAGAACACCTCCTCCTGCCGGAGAAAGAGGCGATAGACGTAGAACGGCTATAAGCTTAGCCGCGCAGGCTTTCTGTGAGGAAAGGCTCGATGATGTGGCAAATCGCCTGCTGTACTTTGGGTGTGCCGGCAACGATGTTGCCAGTCTCTAAGTAGCGGTTGCCGCCGGTGAAATCGCTGACGATCCCACCGGCTTCCTGGATCAGTAGGGCGCCAGCGGCCATGTCCCAGGGCTTAAGACCGATCTCCCAGAAGCCATCGAGCCGGCCGCAGGCGACATAGGCTAGATCCAGGGACGCCGCCCCGGCCCGGCGGATGTCCGAACAAACTTTGAACAAAGCCTGGAACATGCCCAGATAAGCGGATAAGTGTTCTTGGTGTTTGAAAGGAAAGCCGGTTCCCAATAAAGCTCCTTCCAAGGTGGACTGGCGGGAGACCCGAATCCGGCGGTTGTTAAGGGCAGCTCCCTGGCCGCGGCTGGCGGTGAACATCTCTTGGCGTAAGGGGTCATAAACCACCGCTTGTTCGAGTTGACCGCGGTGCTTTAAGGCGATGGAGACGGCAAAATGGGGAAAGCCGTGCAGGAAATTGGTGGTACCATCCAATGGGTCGATGATCCACAGGTATTCATCTCGTGCAGGT
>JBKBMR010000141.1:0-4317 GCA_046295755.1 Methylohalobius sp. | reverse complement strand
CTCGACGCCGGCGCGATCGACCGGCAAGGTGGCGACGAGGCTGCGGTGGTAGACTTCGGTCGGGCCGAATTCTGGATCCTCTTTTTGCTCACCAGGCGGCAGCTGGAGCTGACCCAGCTGCACGTCGCCGCCGAGCTTTTCTACTTTGAACTGATTGCGGTAAAGGTAGTAGCCGCTCGCGATCTGCCAGTTCAGGCGTACTGTAGTGGGGTTTTCGACTTCAGCGGAGAAGCGGAAGGCTTGATCGGCCGGCAGGAGTTCGTCTTGAAACAGATTCAAGCCCAACGTCTTGGCTGAACCGGTCAAAGCCTCGAGCGGATCCCGGCCGGAGACCGGCCAGCTCAGGATCAAGCTCAAGCCAAAAACTAACAAGAGGAATCGAGCCATGCGCTTATCCAATCGAGGTAAGCCTTACTGCCTTGTTCCACAGAGACCGCCACGATCTCGGGAAGTTCGTAAGGATGATGGGCCTGGATAAAAGCTTCAAGTTCGGCCAAGCGGTCAGCTCGGGTCTTGATGATGAGCAACACCTCGCTCGCCGTCTCGATCCTCCCTTGCCAGGGGTAAATCGAAGTCAGGCCGGGCAGTTGGTTGACACAAGCAGCCAAGCGGTTTTCCACCAAACCTTGGGCCAAGCGCGAGGCACTCTCAGAATCGGGGCAGGTGCACAAAACGATTCGGTACGGCGTGCTCATGGCAAAAGTGACATAATGGGACAGGCTTTATTCATCATACCCAAATCCATGCGTGCTTTCAGGCTGTTGTTTTTGCTCTTTGTTATTGTCCCACTGATCGAAATCTATCTTCTTCTGATCGTGGGTAGCCTTATCGGTCCCCTGCCGACCATCGCCCTGGTAGTGTTTACGGCGGTTCTGGGTGCCTGGCTGCTCAGGATCGAGGGACTGGCTACTTGGTACAGGCTCCAGCAATGCTTGGCCCAAGGCAAGATTCCAGCGTTGGAGATCGTGGAGGGGCCGATCCTGTTGGTGGGTGGGGCGCTGCTTTTGACCCCGGGATTTTTCACCGATTTCCTGGGGCTTTTGTGTCTGCTGCCGGCTACGCGGCGCAAGATTGCCCGTTATGTGCTCAATAGGTGGTTGATCCAGCAGATTAAAGGACCGCGCACGATAGAAGGAGAGTTCTGGCGCAAAGATTAAAAGAGAGCGCCTCCTTGCGCTTGCCCAGCCGTTCGTTAAGAATGCGTCTCGTGTTCGTGACCGCCACCGCAAGAGTGGCTTTCAGGTTTTTCCTCCGTTTTGCCAGCGCAGCAGGCCTTTTCAGCTTGGTCGTGGCCAGGGCAAACGGTAGTTCTTCCCAAGCCGGCGTAAATCGGGCAAAAGTGGGTATAACCTGAGACAAGCAAAGCGATCCCCAATAAAAGCAAAGGCACGCTGCCTAGGAACATAGAGACTAAAATAGCGAAGCTGCCGACGCCGTAGCGGATTTTTTGGTCCTTGTCGCCGACGTTGTACTCGTATTTGAGCATGCGTTTGAAATCAAATTGCATAAAGCACCTCCTGCTTAAAATTTAAGCTTAGTATATCCTAAACACTGCAAACCGTAAGCCAGCAAAATGCTCCCAAGCTCGATTCTGGAACCTTTAAACGAAGCCCAACGCCAAGCGGTCAGCGCCCCTTTGCAGGCCGTTTTGGTCCTGGCCGGGGCCGGAAGCGGCAAAACCCGGGTTCTGGTCCATCGCTTAGCCTGGCTGATGCAAGCAGAACGCATGTCCCCCCATGCCCTGATGGCCGTGACTTTCACCAACAAGGCCGCCCGCGAAATCCGCGCGCGGGTAGAAAGCCTGCTTAAGATCGACGCTCAACCCTTGTGGCTGGGTACCTTCCACGGCCTGGCCCACAGGATGCTGCGTCGGCATGGGGAAGAGGTCGGACTGCCTGAGGGTTTTCAGGTGCTCGACGAGGACGACCAGCAACGCCTGATCCGGGTCGTGCTGCGCGAGCTGAAACTGGACGAGGGGCGCTTTCCGCCGCGCCAAGTGCAGTGGTATATCAATGCGCGCAAAGACGAAGGCTACCGCCCTGAACAAATCGTGCCAGGCGATCTGTTCGAGCAGCAGATGTCGATGATTTATCAAGCTTACGAACAGCGCCGAAGACGCCTTGGGCTGGTCGATTTTGCCGAACTTTTGCTCGGTGTGTATGAGCTTTTGCGCAACCGTCCAAGTCTGCTTGAACACTACCGGCGGCGATTTGCTCACGTGTTAGTGGACGAGTTTCAAGACACCAACACTATTCAATATGCTTTTTTGCACCTTTTAACCCAAGACCGCGACAACCTGTTCGTAGTCGGCGACGACGATCAGTCCATCTACGGCTGGCGCGGGGCGAAAGTAGAAAATCTCACGCGTTTTGCGCGCGACTTTCCCAACCATCTTCTGATCCGCTTGGAGCAAAACTACCGCTCCACCGGCCATATCTTGGAAGCCGCCAACGCCTTGATCGCAAACAACTTAGGCCGCTTGGGCAAAAAGCTGTGGACAGCAGGTCCGCGCGGCGAGCCGATCCGGGTCTATGCCGCTTTCAACGATATAGACGAGGCCCGATTCGTAGTCGACCGCATCCAACATTGGCTAGCGCAGGGAAGGCGCGGAAGCGAGGTGGCCGTTCTGTACCGCTCCAATGCCCAGTCGCGCCTGTTCGAGGAACAATTGATCGCAGCTGGTATCCCTTACCGGGTCTACGGCGGGCTGCGCTTTTTCGAGCGCGCCGAGGTCAAAAGCGCTTTGGCTTATTTGCGCCTTATCGTCAACCGCCACGACGACCCCTCTTTTGAGCGAGTAGTGAACCTGCCAGCGCGCGGCATCGGCGCGCGCAGCTTGGAGGCCATCCGCGAGCACGCGCGCCGTTTGGGGATTTCGCTGTGGGATGCAGCTTTAGATCTGGGCCAAAGCCAGGCGCTGGCAGCGCGATCGGTTTCTTCTTTGCGCCAATTTGGGCAATTGATCGAGGATTTAGCTCAAGCTGTGCTAGGTCTTTCTTTAGCCGATCAGGTCAGGCGGGTAATTGAGCAAAGCGGACTGCTTGAACACTACGCCAAAGAAAAAGGCGAAGCGGGGGAAATTCGGGTAGAGAACCTCAAAGAGCTGGTCAGCGCTGCCCGTCAGTTTGCCCTGTTTGCCGGAGAGGAGGCCTCGCTTGCGGCGTTTTTGACCCAGGCGGCTTTAGAAGCGGGCGAGGCCCAGGCCGGGCCTGAGGCCGATTGCGTTCAACTTATGACTTTACACGCCGCTAAGGGGTTGGAGTTTCCGCTGGTGTTTATCGTGGGGATGGAGGAAGGCTTGTTTCCCTCTTTGCAGTCTTTGGAAAACCCCGCCCGTTTAGAAGAAGAGCGGCGCCTGTGTTACGTGGGCCTGACCCGAGCGATGGAGATGCTGTATCTCAGCTATGCCGAATGCCGAAGGCTCTACGGGCGCGAAGTGTATCCTAAGCCGTCGCGCTTTGTGCGCGAGATCCCGCCGCAGCACCTGGAAGAAGTTCGGCCTAGCGCTCGCTTGGCTTTGCCGCTTCAAGCTAAGGAGTCTCATTTAGCAAGTTGGCTGGGGAAGCGGGTCCGGCATCCTGCCTTCGGCGAAGGCGTCGTTCTTGCCTGCGAAGGTGAAGGCCAAAGCGCGCGCCTTAAGGTGAGCTTTGACCGCGTCGGGGTTAAATGGCTGGTTGTGGGGTATGCGAATCTGGCGCTGGCGTAAAAGCTCAGCTTTCGCAAACGATCATCCCGATTGTCAAATTGGCCAGGGTTGCTTTTTTTTGGGTATGCACGTCAACAATTGGCGCGCCGGGTGCTACGGGGGACGAAAAGGTATTTGGCCAATGCCGCCAGAGCGGATGAGTTCAATAACCGCTTGGCGAACCTGTTCTAACTTGGCTGGGCTGATTTCCCCAACCTGGCGTTGAAACAGGCTACTGTGTGCGGTAAATAGCTTGGCTGGGCGAATAAAGCTTATTCTTTGCAAAGAGACGGCTAATGGGTCTCCATAAGAGTTGCTGGTAATTTGCAAGCAAATCCAATCACCGTGCCCAGCAGCAGCCAGAACCAATGCTGGCCGCAGTTTGGCGGTGGAGAGATCAGAAAAAGGAAACGGCACCAACACCACTGCCCCTACTGCAGGTGCGACCACGCTTCGTCCTCTTCGGGTCTGAGCCAGTCTTCTAGGCTCTTTTCGGCCAGCACAACCGTTTCGGCTCCTTTAATTTCGTCTAACACGATTACCAGGGCGCGGCAAACCCCTTGGACTTTAAGGGGCTCTAGTAAACGCACCTGTCCTGTTTCGTCAATCAGCGCTTCTGCTGTCTGTTTCAT
>JBKBMR010000140.1:0-4368 GCA_046295755.1 Methylohalobius sp. | reverse complement strand
ATCAGGCGGGCTTTGGCCTTCAGCTCTGGCCAACCTTCTAGCAGCGCGATGAACGCCCGCACCAAAGTCGGCTGATCCTTGACCCCGTGCATCCTGCCTATGGTGCCGATCAAAACCAACTCGGAATCGGTAAAAGGGCAGCCGGGAATCGGTTCCCTGCCGTTCGTCGGAGGATGAAAGAGCTCGGTGTCCACGCCGTTGCAAATCCGCACTATCTTAGCAGGCGGTACTTTAACTCGATAGATTAAGTAATCTTCAATTTCTCTAGAAAGCGGCACATAGCGATGAATAAACGGGCGAAACACGCGACGAAGCCACAAGTATTTGCGATTGCGCCCTTGCGGATCGAATACATCCCAGCCGTGCTCGCTGTGGATCCGAATCGGCACGCCAGCAAGATACGCCGGCAGTTGGCATTCCAAAGCAGCCAAGTTGCGGGTGTGAACGATGGCAGGCTCTATTTCCCGAAACAGTCTCCACAGGCGCAAGTAAAGCCCAAAGTCGTGGCCTTCTTTTTTGCCAAGTTCGTAGATCGGCACTTTAAAGCTAAGGCGCTGTTTGAACTCGGTCGCTTCGGTTAAGCAGACGACAGCGTGGCGGTATTTGTCTTCTGGAAGGTGGTTGATCAGGTTGACCAGGCCGTTTTCCAGGCCACCTATCCCTAAGCGATAGATCACGTGCGCGATCAAGGGGACGGTCATTTATATCGTTCCATCGCTGCGCGCTCGAGCATCTGCCGCACATGAGGCAACATCGCCTGGGTGAAAGCAAGCAAAGTATCGCTTGCCTGTTTGCAATCATCCTCACACTCGACCGCTACGACGATGCCGGCAGCATCTTTGGGTTTGCCGACCAGCTTGTCTTTGGCTTCTAGGAGCTTGGCCCAAGGATCGCTCGCGGTGAACGTATCCGACACCCAATTCCAGCGCCAGACCAGAAGTGTTTGGTCAGAAGATTTCAGCAAGCCCTCGCGTATTTTGAGGATTTGCCCGGCCAGCGTCACTTTTTTAGGTTTTTCCCACGGCATCTGCCAGACCGGATGCTTTTGCGGAATCAAGACGTTTTGGGAGTTGACCAATTCTTTGCCTTGAGCCTGCGTGCGGTAATAGAGTACGTACAGCTTCGCCTGCCGTTTGCCATCGGTGTAGCTGGCCTCAGCCTCGGCATCCGGAAACAAATAATGTGGTTTCCAAGAAGTTAACTCGGCTTTGCTTTTTTGCCAGCCCTGCGCGCTTTGCGGCAAGGTCAAAGTCACCGGTGCTAACTTGGCCTGTGCCAAACCGCGTAGATGGTCAGCATACGCTGGCCAAACGGCAAGAACCGCCAGCGCCGTTATCGTCGATGAAAGCCAGGCACCTATAGTAGGGGCACGGCACGCCGTGCCGTTGCTTGGAATCTGAAACTCAGACTCAAATTTTCCCTCCTGCCAGAACGAGCCGATCCAGAACAAGATCAGCATCACGATCCCAAAGAACACCCAGCCGTAGATGTAATGATCCACCCCAAGCGCCAGCTTCATGTCGGAAAAATGGGCGATCATCACAATCATATAGGCGCGCAGGCCGTTGGCGATAATGGGGAAAAAAGTCGCCAAAGCGATGAAGGCCAGCCGCCGCCACAGCGAGCGATAGCTCAAGTAAGCGTATAAACAGCCTAAAGTAATCGAGGCGATGAGATACCTTAAGCCGCTGCACCCCTCCACTACCGACCAGTCCCCAGAAGGGAGGCTGAAAAACGTCCCTTCGCGGTAAACCGGAATGCCGGTGAGCTCGATCATCGCCACGGTAAAATCGGCGGTGAAATTCATCAACGGCGGAATTAAAAACTCGCCCACTGGAACGGCGAAGAACAAAAACCCTAACGGGAAAGCGATTTCCTTGACTATCTGCCAGCCCATCACTGTCCACACCAAGGCTAAAATCTGGGCGATGAAGGCGAGCTGTTGGATCACTAAGACGTCTACGACGTTGGCCAACAACCAAACCAATCCTAGGCCAGCTAGAACCAGAATCCCCCGCCAGTCAGGCTTGGGCTGATGCTTTAAAAGATAGTGACGGCGCCGCCAAATTAACCCTAAGCTGATGGGGAAAATCAAATAGCCGTGGGTAAAGGTCTCCGAGCGCTGCCAGATCTGGACCATGGAAAGGAACGTTGGAAAGTAACTGGCAAACAAAACCAAAAGCCCAACCCCCAAGCTTCCTAAAGCAAGCGGCCAGGGACGGAAGACAACCGAACGTGCTCCCGCTTCGGCGGCGTGGAATTTGGTGCTCATAACGCGTCCAATAGGGCGTCTAAACGCTCAAGATGTTTATTCCAACTATAGCGCATTTCCACGAAGTTCCGGTTGACCGCCGAATAACGAGGCAAAAAATCGCGCTCGCGCAGGGCTTGGACAACAAAATCGGCCATCGCCTGAGGCGTATCGGCAATGCGGACGTCTAAACCGAAAGGAAGCTTAAGCCCATCTACCGCCATCGAGGTAGCCAGTACCGATTTTCCCATAGCCAGCGCCTCTAAAACCTTGTTCTGAACCCCGCGCGCGATCCTAAGCGGCGCCACCGCCAGGCGGGCGTGGATCAGGTAGGGGCGAATATCCTCGACTGCGCCAGTCACCACTACCCCTTCGCGCCGCCCAAGCAGTTTGACCGCTGCGCTTGGGCGCGCCCCGACGATGTAAAACCTAGCTTCCACGTGATATTGCAATACCTTAGGGAATACCTGATCGGCAAACCAGCGCACCGCATCGACGTTGGCCCAGTAGTCCATCGCGCCGGTGAAGACCAGGACTTCTTCCCCTGGACGATAGGGAGAAGGAAATTCACGCCCGGGCTTAAAATAGCCCGTATCTACCCCGTTTTCGACGCAATCCACTTTAGGCGCCACCTCAGGCGCCAGTGCCTTGAACAACTCCGCTTCTTGCGGCGAAACAAACAGGCAAAGATCAAACGTTCTTGCCACCTTGCGGTCGTATCTTAAGAGCTTGGTGGCTTCGCGCCGGTAAATCCAGCGGCTCCAAAACGGTTTTTTGCCGGCGTATTGCTGCCATTTGTCCGAATCTACATCGACAAAATCGACGATCTTAGGAATCGGCCAGCGTGGGTCGACGAACTGGGCCATGGCCGAAGAAAATACGAATACGGCATCGATCCTGCCCGCCTCGACTTGCTTGCGGCACCAGGCGACAAGCCGGCGGTCAGCATATAAAGCTTGCGTCAGCGGCTGACCTCGTACTAGCCCCAACAGCCCTTTAAAAGCAAAAAGGCGGCGCGACAGAGGCAAAGCCAAAGATCCCTCGGTGTATCTCCGGATTGTCTCGGCGTGTTCTAAGTCGCTTGGGTCATCGACGAAAGTACCTAAAAAAACCCGGTGTCTTTGGGAAAAGTGCTTGAGGAAGTGAAACGAGCGGATCTTGTCCCCTTTATTGGGTGGATAGGGGATGCGGTGGACAAGATAAAGAAGATTGGCCATTTATCCTAAGCTCCTAGCCAGCCAAGGCCCGATCAGCTTGGCGACCGGCAAAGGCAATCTTCGCCAGGCCTTAATGAACAGACGATATTTGGGATTTAGCGGGTTGACTTCGGGCGGTTTTTTAGCTTTGACTAGCTCATACTCGTAATGGAGGGGACTTGGCGTAAACCCCCAATGGGTCTTGAAGCGGAAGCTGCCGCTGCCCTGCTTGCTGCGGCCATAATCGAACCACTTGACGCCTTTTGCCACTGCCCGCCGCATCACCTCCCAGTACATGAAGTCATTGGCGTGTAACTCGCGCGCTGCAGCCGTTCCACCGCCGTAATAAGGCAACACCTCGTCGCGGAAATAGAAACTCATCACGCCAGCTACCGGTTGACCTTGGTGTTCTACCACTAGGATATCGCACGCTTCGCCGAAGGTTTGCTTGAGAATTTGAAAATAACGCTTGGGGAATACCGGCGTACCCAAATTGCGCACGCTTTCGGCATAGACCTCATAGAAACGGTCGATTCCGTCCTCAATCACGCTCACCAGCCCGGCCTCCATGCCCTTGCGCACCATCGCCCGCTGCTTTCTGGGGATGGCCTTGAAGTTAGCTTCAGGATCGGGAGCTAGGGCCTTGCGGAAGGTGACATACAGCTCTTTGGTAGGACGCCCAGCGCCTGAAGGCAAAAGATTACGCAGCTCCAGCCAGTCGACCTGAAGCTTGTGTGCCAGATCGCAAGCGGCTTGCTCCAAGGCGGCGCGGACTTCGGGGCTAGCGGCCAACGCTCCTCCGTAGACGCAGAACGGCGTAGAAATCAAGGCATTGCCAAACAGGCGGCTCTTGATCTGGCCCAAAGGTAAAACCCCTACGATTTCCCCGCCCTGTTCGGCATAAAGATAATGCGTCGGATG
>JBKBMR010000139.1:0-4407 GCA_046295755.1 Methylohalobius sp. | reverse complement strand
CCCTTTAGGGATAGCCCAGATCGGCTGTCCTCTGAACGAGCGGATTTCGGAAGCTTTCGCCCTGCGGCGGCAAGGGGACAACCTCGCTGCCCTGGCGGTGATGATGATCGACAACCCCTTGGTTCCAGGAACCGGCCACCGGATCTGCAACGAGTGCATGAAAGCCTGCGTGTTCCAGCGCGTGACCGAGCCGGTCAATATCCCGCAAGCCGAAACCAACATCCTCACCTCGGTTCTGGATTTGCCTTACGGGTTTGAGATCTACAGCCTCTTGACCCGCTGGAATCCGCTCAACTTCAAACGCCCTTATGCGCTTCCCTACAACGGCAAGAAGGTGTTGGTGGTCGGGATGGGGCCGGCCGGTTACACCCTAGCGCATTACCTTTTGAACGAGGGCTTCGGGGTGGTGGGCATCGACGCTTTGAAAATAGAACCCCTTCCCTCCGAACTGACCGGCGCCGACGGTGGGCTTCCGCAAGCGGTGCGGGACGTCAAGGCCTTGTACGAACGCTTAGACCAACGCCTGGTGCTGGGTTTCGGCGGCGTGGCCGAATACGGCATCACCGTGCGTTGGGACAAAAATTTTTTAAAGCTCATCTACCTCACCCTCGCCCGGTGCCGGAATTTCCGCCTCTACGGCGGCGTGCGCCTGGGCAGTACCTTAAGCGTCGAAGACGCTTGGGAGATGGGCTTTGACCACATCGCTCTCGCCACCGGCGCCGGCCGGCCCACCTTGATCGGGCTTAAGAACAACCTCGCCCGAGGGATCCGCAAGGCCTCGGACTTCCTGATGGCGTTGCAGCTTTCCGGTGCGGCCAAAAAATCCTCCCTAGCCAATCTGCAGGTTCGGCTTCCAGCCGGCGTGATCGGCGGGGGATTGACTGCCATCGACGCGGTGACCGAGATTCTGGCTTACTACCCGGTGCAGGTGGAAAAAACCTTAGAGCGCTACGAGCAGCTCGTCGCCCGCTACGGCGAGGCCAATATCCGGGCGCGCTTTGACCGGGAGGAGCTTTTGATCCTGGACGAGTTCTTAGCCCACGGCCGCGCTGTTCGGGCCGAGCGGCAGCGCGCCGAGAACGCCGGGGAGATTCCGGACTTCGAGCCTTTGCTGCGCCGCTGGGGTGGGGTGACTTTGTTCTACCGCAAAGGCATGAACGATTCCCCAGCCTATCGGCAAAACCACGAAGAGATCATCAAGGCCATGGAGGAGGGGCTGGTGTTCGCCGAGGGGATGAATCCGGTTGAAGCGATCTGCGACGAATTCGGCCACCTTCAGGCGGTGCGGTTCGAAAAGCAGGTAAAGCGCGACGACGGCAGGTGGGTGGATTCGGGCGAGCGGCCAATCGTCTCGCTGCGCACCTTATTGGTGGCCGCCGGCACTTCGCCGAATACGATCTACGAGAACGAATATCCGGGAAGCTTCGCTTTGGAGGGAAGCTTCTTTATGCGCTTTGAAGCGCGCTGGAACGGGGAAGATGTGCCCAAGCTCGTCCCCCAGCAAGGCTCCGCTTACCCCAAGGAGCTTCCGCCAGCGCCTTTTACTTCCTATGCGAAGGATGGCAGATACATCAGCTTTTATGGCGACTGCCATCCGGTGTACGCCGGCAACGTGGTCAAGGCCATGGCCAGCGCTAAGGACGGCTATCCGCACATCGTCCGCCTGTTTTCCCGCCAGCTCAGTAGCTTGGACGCCGCCCAACAGGCGGCGCGGGACGCTGAACTCAAAGCGTTCCAGGCCAAGCTGGACGAGCTTTTCTGCCCCAGGGTGGTGAAGGTGGAGCAGTTGACCCCAAACATCGTCGAGGTCGTCGTGCGCGCCCCTATGGCCGCAAAGCGGTTCCGGCCGGGGCAGTTTTTCCGGGTGCAGAACTTCGAGTCCTTTGCCCCAACCTTAGGCAACACCCGTCTGGTCAGCGAAGGCATCGCCCTGACCGGCGCCTGGGTCGATCGGAAAAAGGGGTTAGTCGGGGTCATCGCCTTGGAGGTGGGCGCCTCCACGCGCCTGTTGTCCACCTTGCAGCCGGGCGATCCGGTGATCCTCATGGGGCCGACCGGGGCGCCGACTGAGATCCCGGCAAAGGAGACGGTACTGCTTTTGGGCGGGGGATTGGGCAACGCGGTGCTGTTTTCCATCGGCAAGGCCATGCGCCAAGCCGGCAACCGGGTCCTGTACTTTGCCGGCTACCGCACCGCCCGCGACCTCTTCAAGCGCCGGGAAATCGAGGCTGCTTGCGATGTCGTCGTCTGGTCGGTCGATCGGGCCGAGGCGGGAATCATCGCTCCTGCCAGGCCCCAGGACAAAACCTTCGTCGGCAACATCGTTCAGGCCATCTCGGCCTACGCCAAAGGAGCGCTGGGAGAGGTTTCCATCCGCCTAAGCGAGATCGACCGCATCATCGCCATCGGCTCGGATCGGATGATGGCTGCAGTCAAGGCGGCGCGGCTTGGGGAGCTGAAATCCTATTTTAAAGAGCACGTGGCGATCGGCTCGATCAACTCGCCCATGCAGTGCATGATGAAGGGAGTCTGCGCGCAGTGCCTGTGCAAACAAATCGATCCCGAAACAGGCCAGGAGAGCTTTACCTACACCTGCTACAACCAGGACCAAGACCTGGACCGGGTCGATTTTTCCCACCTGGCCGCCAGGCTGCGCCAGAATTCGACTTTGGAGAAGCTCTCTAACCTATGGTTGGAGCATTTGTTCAAAACCTATCCCATAAAAACGGTATGAAGTGGACCGACGCTTACGCCATCGCCTGCGCCTTGAGCCAGACCCATCCAGACGTAGATCCTAGGACCTTGCGTTTTACCGATCTTTACGCCTGGGTCTTGGCCCTGGAGGGCTTTGACGACCTCCCCCAAAGGGGCAACGAGAAGCTTCTAGAAGCCATCCAGATGGCCTGGATCGAAGAGGTGCAGTAAGGCACAGGGTTCAAAGAGCGGGCAAGGTCCAATCGTCTTGCCACTGCGCCCACAGGCTCATTCCGGAAGCGGCGCCAGGCTCCAGAAAGTGCGCCCTGGAATCGGCGGAGGAGGAATGCGGACCTTCGGTCGCTCCGCCTCCGGTTCCAAAAGGAGGGTATTGGCCTCTCCAGCTTCGCGGTGGGGTTTTTGTTCCTTATGAAGCGGTGCAGTTTTTCGACTCACGAGTTAGACCTCCGTAATTCGCCTAAGTTATTGAAGGCAAAGATCGCGCCATATTTGAAACGCGTTTCGTCTAGGCAAGCGCGGCGACCTAATTGTCTGGTTTGCCACAAACTTGCTTTGGCCTCTGTTCGATTTGTGCCATTTGCCACAGCCAAGGCGCTTGAAGAAGCGCGCCAATTCATATGGCACAAAGCTTGCTAAACAGCCAGCAAAAGCAATCGCCCCGAGGAAGGATCATGCAGCTTAGCGCACGCAACCGGCTTACCGGAAAGGTCAAGGAGGTTTTGGTTGGGACCGTGGTGGCCGAAGTGGTGGTGGACATAGGCGGCAAGGAAATCGCCGCGGTCATCACCAGAAAGTCTGCTGAAGAACTGGGGCTCAAGCCAGGAGAAACCGTAGTGGCGGTGGTCAAGGCGACAGACGTGATGCTAGAGAGATAAGGAGCAACCGATGCCAAACGCAAACCCGGCCAACTACACGATCAGGCTGGACGAACTGATGCAAACAATCGCCAAGCACAAAGGCTGCAGCACTTCCGGCCAAACCGGCTGCGGCTCCAAAGCCGGAGCGGGCGATCTGCCCAAAGAGATCTGGGAAAAGGTCAAAAACCACCCCTGTTACAGCGAAGAAGCCCACCACCATTACGCGCGCATGCACGTGGCGGTGGCGCCGGCTTGCAACATCCAGTGCAACTACTGCAACCGCAAATACGACTGCGCCAACGAGAGTCGGCCCGGCGTGGTAAGCGAAAGGCTCACCCCCGAGCAAGCGGCGAAAAAAGTGCTGGCGGTCGCTTCGGCCATCCCGCAGATGACCGTGCTCGGCATCGCTGGCCCCGGCGACCCGCTCGCCAACCCGGACAAGACTTTCAAGACCTTCGAACTGGTGGCCAAGGCCGCGCCAGACATCAAACTGTGCTTGTCGACCAACGGCTTGGCCCTTCCCGATTATGTGGAGACGATCAAAAGCTTCAACATCGATCACGTCACCATCACCATCAACATGATCGATCCGGAAGTGGGGGCGGAGATCTATCCTTGGGTGTTCTACCGGCACAAGCGCTACAAGGGCAAGGAGGCTGCCAAAATCTTGAGCGAACGCCAGCTCGAGGGCCTGGAGATGCTCACCGAGCGCGGCATTCTGTGCAAGGTCAACTCGGTCATGATCCCCGGCATCAACGATCGCCACCTGATCGAGGTCAACCGTGCGGTCAAAGCGCGCGGCGCCTTCCTGCACAACATCATGCCGCTCATCTCC
>JBKBMR010000138.1:0-4418 GCA_046295755.1 Methylohalobius sp. | reverse complement strand
ACCGGCGCGGATAAAGGTTGGCCTCGATGTCCATTACTGTGGGCTCGCCTGGAGTGACCACAAACCGGTAAGCGCCACTGACGCTCGGTCCAGCCAGCAAGGCATAGATGAAGATCGTCTCGTCCTCTGAACCGGGGCGCTCTAAATAGAATTCGCGAAACTCGGGAAATTCCTCGTCAAAACCGGTATTGATCGCCAACCCCCGGGCAGACATGCCGTATTGCTTGCTTTCTCCTACGGCGCGGAAGTAGCTGGCCCCTAGAAAAGCGAACACATCGCGTTCGAAATCTGGTCGCGCGTGGACGCGAAAGCCGGCGTAACCCAAATCCGGTACTTTTGGCGGAACTTGGATCTTCGGGCCAAACTCAAACCAAGCGGCGCGATAGGGGATAGGCCGCGCCTGCCCTTCTACAACTTCGTAAAGGTGGACCGGATGCTTAAAGAACAGGCCCAAATGAAACAGGCGCACCTGAAAAGGAAGCCCCTGCTCGCGCCACAAAGCGTGTTCTGGACGAAAGCGAATCGACTGGTAGGCATCCCAGTCGATTCCAACCAGCCAAGCTGGAAGTTGCTCCGAGGCCGGAACAAAAGGGTGCAAAGCCAAATTTCTTGCTCGCTCTTTTAGCCAATCATAGCTAAAAGCTTTGCCTGAGGTCGCTGTGCGTTTGGCGGTAGCGTATTGGGGGAAAAGTCCAAGAGCCGCTAACGCTAAAATCCCTTTAAGGAGGCTTCTACGGGTCAGCATCTTCCTTCACTGTTATTATTGTTCCGGCAATATGGTAATAAAGACGAAGCCTTGGTGCCAATAATTCGCCTGCGGCACAGTTTCATGGCGATGGGCACGGTGTGCGAGGTGGAATTGTTTGCCGCACCTTTACAAGCCAGATCGGCCTTAGCGGCTATCCTCGCCGAAGTTGCGCGCTTAGAAAAGCGCTACTCGCGCTACCGCCCCAATAGCCTATTGTCTGAAATCAACCGCGTTGCGGCGCACGGCGGGAAAATCGAAGTGGACCCGGAGACCCAAAGCCTGCTCGACTATGCGCAGACCTGTTATGCCCAAAGCGCGGGTTTATTCGACATCACTTCAGGCATTCTGCGCCGCGTCTGGCGCTTTGACTTGGGACAAGCGCCTACTTTCGAGCAGATTGAGGCCATTAGCGCTAAAATCGGCTGGGACAAGGTCATCTGGCAACCCCCGCACCTGGCCTTCCCAATTGCAGGCATGGAGCTTGATTTGGGCGGCATCGTCAAGGAGTATGCCGTAGATCGAGCAGCAGCCTTGGCGATCCAAGCGGGGGTACGTTCCGGAATGGTCAACCTAGGGGGAGACATCAAGATCATCGGCCCGCGCCCCGACGGCCGCCCTTGGCGAGTAGGCATCCGCCATCCGCGCCAGCCAGGTCTGCTCACTACCCTTTTGGTCCACGAAGGCGCGGTGGCCTCTAGCGGCGACTACGAGCGCTGCCTGGTCATAGACGGCCGGCGCTTCGGCCATATTTTAAATCCTAAAACCGGCTGGCCGGTGCAGCACTTAGCCGCCGTCACGGTGCTCGGGGAACTCTGCGTGGTCGCCGGCAGTGCCGCCACCATCGCTTGCCTTAAGGAAAAAGAGGGGCCTGCATGGCTTGAGAAGTTAGGGCTTCCCCACCTGTGGGTGAGTACCACCGGGGAGATAGGCGGCTCGATCTGAATACCTTCCTTAGGTGGCAGTTGGCCAAACAGGCAAGCTTGAGCCGAAAAGGACTGCTAACTTCCTGGCGGTATCCTTTAGCGGCAGCCGCACCAGCCTGGGCAGGGAGTGTGGGTTCGGCACCAGCGCGCAGCGGTGGCCAAAGGCGTCCTTGCCGTGGAGGCAGACTATGAAATGCAGATTCTTGTTGGCGACCCGAGGAAAAGGATGGGCCGGATCGATGCTCAGCGGGGTGACCGTCGCCAGTACCTGCGACTGTACGTAATCGCTCAGCCAGGCACGCTGGTCGTCGTTCCAATGGGCGCGGCGCAGAAACCGGATACCTTTTTTGGTCAGCGCCGGGATCAAATCTTCGTGAGCAGGCGATACTGGACCTCGACCACAGCGCACTTTCCCCCTTTGAAGGATTTTGAAAGGAGGCAGAACCGATGCTTGCTGATATACTTAAACTTTAATCGTTTGGGTTCAAACCATGAGTGTAGCGTTAGAGCAGCGCGTCGATGCGCTAGAAAACTACATGATGCAGCTGGCTTATCAGGCCAGGCGCACGGAAATGGAGCTGGAGCGCCTAAGCCAGGAGATGCGCGAGTTCAAGCAAGAAATGCGCGAGTTCAAGCAAGAAATGCGCGCTTTCAAGGACGAAATGTTGGAATTCAAAGAAGAAAACCGGCGCGAGCGGGCAGAGATGAATCGACGCTGGGGAGAGTTGGCCAACAAATTCGGCACCCTGGTTGAAGACATTTTTGCCCCGGGCCTACCCGAAATCGCCCGCCGCTATTTCGGCTGCGCCGAGTTTGAGGATTTTTTCGTCCGCAGACGGCGCAAACATCCGAAAGACCCCTCCCAGCGGCGCGAGTTTGACCTCATCGCCGTCTGCTCAGAGCAAGTGCTTTGGGTGGAGGTCAAATCGAGCGTTCGCCCAAACCACGTAAGCGATATGGCAGACTTTCTCGCTGCCGGGACGTTCTTTGAGTTCTTCCCCGAATATCGAGGAAACCGGCTGCTGCCTTTATTTGCTGCCCTTCATCTGACCGAGGAAATCACCGCCCAGTTGAGCGCGCTTAAAATTTATGCTTTGACTTTGGGGGACGAGCATCTGGAGCTGCGCAATTTCGATGCGGTTCAAAACGCCCCTGCCGCTTGATTTGACTTTCCCGCTTTGAACGCGCATATCCCGTCCAGGATAGCAGCGTAAGTTCGATTAGCCAGAACTTCGCGCCGTTCGGAGGAGGGAAGCGGTGCGGCCCAGAATACGGCCACTTCTATGCGATCGATTCCAAGTAGCCGGATCAAGTGAGGGACGAAAGCCTCCTCGCCGAGGAACGGCGCAAAGCAGGCGGCTTGGCCTAAATAGGTCAGAGCCACCGGCTGAATAGGGAAACCGGATCCGCTGACTGCTTGGAACACCGCATGGCTGAAGGGCAATACGGTCTCGCCACAGGTGGTAGTGCCTTCCGGAAAGACGACCACGCGCTTGCCTGCCTTAAGTTGCGCACCGACTGCCTGCACCAAGTCTGATGCGGCGCGCAAGCTTGCTCGCGCCACGAACAAGGTCCCGCTGCGCCTGGCCAAAAAGCCGATGAGCGGCCAGTTCGCCACCTCAGACTTGGCGACGAAGGTAAAAGGCGCCTGGGCACCCAAGACCACCACATCCAGCCAGGAGATGTGGTTGCTGACTACCAGGGCTGCTTCCCCGACCGGCCTTCCCCTAACCATAAGGCGCAGCCCCAAAATCTTAGCCAACCCCTGGAACCACCTCTGCTGGATCCGACCGCAGGCGGCAGGCTTAAGCCACGGGAAAACGGCGATCAGCACCCCTGCTCCACCGAGCAGCCAGACCAGGACAGCTGTACTCTTAAGCCCGACTTTCGGCCAGGCTACGATCTTTTCGCGCATCGAAGAAACGCCGCAAGTATCGGTCTTGGAGATTGGCCAAAGGCAAAAGGACGAACACGTCCATGCAGTTGAAATCCTCATCCCAATAAGGGTCGCCACACACCCACGCCCCTAGGCGCAGATAACTCTCAAGCAGCGGCGGAACTCCGCACTCATCGCGCGTACAATGCAGTTCCTTGGGTATGGGCCGGTGCGAACTCACTCCGATCCAGCTAGGACCTAATTGCTCTAGACGCAAGCGGCGATAAAACGCCTCTACGGCAAATCCACTGGGTCCTGGCGGAATGCTGGCGCAGCCCATAAGATAAGAAAAGCCGCGCTTTGCGGCGTAACGGCTTAGAGCGGACCACAAGAGGGTCAAAACAATCCCCCCGCGGCTTTCCCGGTCGATACAAGTGCGGCCTACTTCCAGCAAGCGTCCTGGAAGCTGTCTAACCGCGCCCAGGTCAAACTCCTGTTCCGAGTAAAACCCGCCGGCGCGCATAGCTCCTTGCTCGCTGAGCAAACGCGTGCAACCTACGATCTTGCCGCTTAGGTGATCGCGCACTACCAGATGGTCGCAGAAAGCATCGAACCGGTCCCGGTCAAGGCCAGCTTCGCCTTTGAGCTTGGCCCCCATCTCCTCAGCGAAAACCCGATATCTGAGCGCAAGCGCCTCGTTGACCGTGGCCTCGTTCATGGCTACGAAGGCCTCATAGCGGCGCGATCCCGAGGCGAACAAGCGTACTGTGGAAAAATCCTCCATAAATCTTTCCTCAAAATTGTCGCTGCGTTGAGGATAAAACCGCCCTGTGACAGGTATGCGTCAACTTCGTGACGGTTCGTTGACAAG
>JBKBMR010000137.1:0-4431 GCA_046295755.1 Methylohalobius sp. | reverse complement strand
TAGAGTTGGGCCAGCTCGACCAAGCTCAGGAAATCTTGACCGGGCAGCTTAAGGCGAAACCGGATTGCCATGAGGTCAAGCAAGCGCTGCTTGAGATTTATCTTGCAACTCAGAATGCTGAAGGCTTCAGGCAAAGCTATCTTTGGCTTGAGGCTTGCGGTTGCCTGGATGAAAGCTGGCGGGCGGTAAGCCAGCAATTTGGGAGGAAGGTCTAGGCTATGGCGAAGATTGCAGTGTTAGGGTCAGGTAGATTTGTGGAAATCGTGCGCGCCTTTGTCCGCAAAACTTATGGCGAGGGAGCGTTGGTAGAGAACGAGCAGGCGGAAGTGGGGATCGTTGACCTAGATGCGTATGGAGCACACAAGCAGCTTGCCGACTGGCGCCAGCGTCATCCGGAGCAGCCGGTAATCGCCTTGTCCTTGCGCGATCCTGAAGATAAAGGAGTCATTTGGGTAAAAAAGCCTTTTACTGCTGAGGATTTGGCCCAAATCTTACAGCGCGTATGCGCCCCTAAGACCAAGCTGGTGATCCAGAAAGAAGAAAGCGGTTCTGTGCATAGTGCCGCTATCGGTGTGGCCAAAAAGGACAAGAATGAAATCCTCCACGTTCGCCACAATTGGGCAGAGGATTCAAATAGCCACTATAACCCAGCCGATTATTTGCAAGGGCAGCTTACCAAAGCCTATCGCCAAGCGACGCTGACGGGCATCGTTGTGCGTCTGGAGACTGGCTGGGAGCCAATTTTGGTGTTTCCTAAGCTTAAGAAAGTCTGGACCAATGGAAATGACAAAAAACTTCATGCCTTCTGCCGGGTACCGCTTAAAACCTTTGCTCGCCTTAACGGCAATTCGGTTGAGGTCGCCATCAAACCAGAGCCGGAGGCGGCGTTTATAGAGCCGCCTAGGCCTTTGCAGCCTATGGATGCGTTTTTGTGGAAGGTAGCCTGGTGGAGTTCAGGCGGGCGGTTGCCTTTTGGCTTTGCGCCAGATCGGCCGCTACGCCTTACCCGCTGGCCCAATTTGACCCGCTATTTATGCCCACCTTATGCGGTACGGCTGTGCGCGCTGTTTCATCAGAAAGCACTGGCTCCGTATAAAGCAGCAGAACTTTTAGGGCTTACCCCAGGGGAAGTGTTTGCTTTTTTAAGCGCCGCGGGCGCTTTGGGGCTGGTCGAACAGGTCACAGCGTCTACTCTGTCTCGCGCTGAACCTCCGCCACCTGCAAAAAACCTAGGATTTCTGCGGCGGATTTTGCAACGTTTGGTAAAAGGATAGCGGCGATATGGGACAGTACAAACTTTTGTTCACCGGTCCGGTGGGAGCAGGCAAGACCACAGCGATTGCCACTTTAAGCGATGAGCCGCCAATCAAAACCGATGCAGTCGCTAGCGATATGACGCATAAGCTCAAACCGGAGACCACGGTGGCTTTAGATTACGGGGTCATGCGTCTTCCTGGGGGAGAGAAGCTCCATTTGTACGGGACTCCAGGTCAGGAGCGCTTTGATTTCATGTGGGAGATTTTAACCACCGGGGGTATTGGCCTGATTTTGCTCATCAGCAATGCCCGCTCCCATCCTTTGCAAGACCTTAAGTTTTTTTACCAGCGCTTTGCGCCGTTTATCTGTTCGACTGCCTTGGTGATTGGTGTCACGCAAATGGACCTTAAGGCCGATCCGGGTCTTGAGGAATATCACCGCTTTCTTGGCGAGCTTGGGGCGCGCGCTCCGCTGTTTGAAGTCGATGCGCGCGTGCGGGCGGACGTTTCCCTTCTGGTTCAGGCGCTCTTGTTTACTTTGGATCCCGGCTTGAAAGTGGATGCGAGCGATGGCGAAGACTAAGTTGCGCGAGGATTTGTTTTTATTGCCTACCCCAGCGGGAGCTTATTATGCGGTGGCCGAAGCAGAAGCCACTCCGCCGCGCAAGTGGCTCACTAACCTTTTGCGTTGCCAGGAGACCCCACGTCTGACCCAAAGCAACCTAGAGCAGTTGGGTGGATCCTTAGAGTACTCTTTGGCCATGCTGCGCAGAGTTCAGCCTCTGCGCTGGGTGCAGGGACTTAAAGCGCCGCTGGCTGTGTCGGATAAGCCTTTGGAGAATATCCTGCCTGAGCTTTTATCCCACCTGGTCGAGGACGGGGAAGCTTTACTCGCCGACCAGCAGGGGTTTTATTTAGCTTCTTGCGGCTTTCCCCATGAGACGGCTGAAGAATTGGCCGCGTTGAGCGCCGATTTGTTGAGCCTGCAAGCCAGGCATGCGGGATTACTTGCAGGCAACCTCAATCTGGGCAGTCAAGCTTGGGGGGTGATCGACGCGGCCGGCAACAGCCGGCTGGGTATCTGGCCGCTGCATATTGGCAGAAACCGCTTTGCTTTGGTCATGACCGGCATTCCGCACTTTAACCATCCCGATTTTGTTCATTTAGTTTGGATTTTGATGACTCGTTATTCCCCTTCTATGTTGATTTAAGGAGGTAATCCATGCGCGCTGATATGTTGACGTCCATTTTGTCTGAACTCAACGGCACTTCTGCCGACATTGAGGCCTCGGGGGTAATATCCACCGATGGCTTAATGATGGCTGCGGTTCTGCCGCAAACGATGGACGAGGACCGGGTCGGAGCGATGAGCGCGGCGATGTTGTCTTTAGGCGACCGCACCGCTCAAGAACTGGCCCGCGGAGAATTGGAGCAGGTATTGATCAAGGGCAGCCGCGGCTATGTATTGATGACCCACGCTGGCAAAGAGGCGGTCTTGACCGTTTTGGCCAAACCCCAAGCCAAGCTGGGGCTAATCTTTTTGGATGTCAAGCGGGCGGCAGAAAGCATCGCCGAGCTAATCTGAAACGTCTTCAGCTGGGGATGATGAGCCGCGTTCAGCAACTGTTTTTAGAGCGTTGTCTTGACGAGTTGCCAGCAGAGCAAGCAAAAGCCTTGTATGCAGCCTTCAAGCGCACTGTAGTGGCCGGGTTGATCGCCGAGGGCTATTTTGAAAACTGCTTTATCCCTAGGAGGTAAACATGCTCGCCGATATGCGACCTGAAGACGTCGTCGGGGTTTATCGGGAAGAGGAACTGGAACTCTATGGAGTGGGCCGGCGGAAAGTCTTGATAGTAGACGAGGAGGTGCCCTATCCCGAAGGGCGGCTGATCGTCTCGCGCACCGATCTTTCCGGCGTCATTACCCACGCCAACGACTCTTTTGTCAAGATGTCAGGCTATACCAAGGACGAGCTGATCGGCGCGCCGCATTCTATCTTGCGCCATCCTGATATGCCCAAGGCCGCTTTCAAGGACCTGTGGGATACGATTCAGCGCGGGGAGATCTGGCAGGGTCATGTTAAAAACCTGCGTAAAGACGGCCGTTTCTACTGGGTCAAAGCTACGGTAATCCCCAACGTGCGCGCAGGCCGCATCGTCGGCTACACCTCGGTGCGGCGCAAACCTAACCGCCGCAAGGTGGAAGAGTGCAGCGCTTTGTATGCCAAAATGCTCGCCCGGGAAAAGGAGGTGGGAAGATGACTTACGTTTTCACCGTAAGCCCCGATTTTCGCCCGGATTATCTAGCGGGCTGGTTCACGTTCAATACCTGGCTGCAGCGGACCTTGGACTGCCGTTTCCATTTTGAATTGCTGGAAGATTTTCAAGCGCTCCACCAGGCGATCGCATCTGACCAAATCGATCTGATTTATGCCAATCCCTATGACGCCGCTGTGCTGGTGCGCGAAAAAGGTTTTACCGCGCTGGTAAAGCCCAAAGGCGGAGCCGATGAGGTGGTCATCGCTGTGCCTTCTGTAAGCGCTGCCCAAGCTGTGGAAGATTTGCAGCCGGGGATACGCATCGCCAGTACCGACGATCCCGACGTGCACTTGATCGGGATGATCCTGCTCGAGCCGGCCGGTTTGCATCTGGGCAATGTCCAGTTGGAGATCGCCGGCAACTACGTGTTGGTGGCCAAAAAACTGCTGCAAGGTGAGTGCGATGTGGGGATCTTTTTGGCCAGAGCTTTTGACGAACTGAGTCGTCCGGTCCGGTGCCAGCTTAAGCCGTTGGTGCGAAGTGATATTCAGGTGATCCATCATTTGATGATGGCCGGGCCGCGGTTGGCTGATCAGATCGCTCCTTTGACTAAGGCTTTGCTTAACCTAAGCCAGGATGCCAAAGGACAAACGATCCTGAGCCAACTGGGTCTGGCTGGATGGGAGGCGGTCGAGCCAGAAGAGACCGAATTCATGATCGACCTTATAGATACTCTAACTTACAGTCCCGCCTGAAAAGCAGATTATCCCTCTGGTATTTTTGTAGGCAGACGACTTAGTATATCAGCGACGGAAGTCGGAAAATTGAGGTTTGACAGAGCCTCTTGACAACTTTAGGGCAAGTATTAAACTGGCGGATACCGAAAGGAAGGAGGTCGCCCTGGGTTTTTCCTTGGG
>JBKBMR010000136.1:0-4445 GCA_046295755.1 Methylohalobius sp. | reverse complement strand
GGTTCGAATCCCGTTGGGGACGCCATAATAGCCCGCGCGAGAGCGGGTTTTTTCTTGTGCGCTCATGAGGTCGGGGCAAAAGATAGGCCTTATCGCTGGGCCGCTAAGCTTCCTTTTGGTGCTGGCGGCGGAAATTCCTCTTGAAAGGGAGGCGCACCGCTTGGCAGCGGTGATCGCTTTGATGGTGGTGCTGTGGTTGACCGAAGCCTTGCCGCTCGCCGTGACGGCGCTTTTGGGCAGCGTGCTGGCCATACTGCTTGGCGTTGCTCCGGTGCAAGAGGTGTTTGCTCCTTATGCCGATCCGGTGATTTTCCTCCTGCTTGGGTCGTTGCTGGTGAGCGAGGGACTGATCGCTACCGGTTTGGACGCGCGTTTGGTGAGATACGCCCTAGGGGGAAAGACGATCGTCTTAGGAGGGCGCTTTTTGGCTCTTGCGGCTGCGGGCACTGCGTTTTTGTCCATGTGGATGAGCAATACGGTGGCGGCAGCTCTCGTGATGCCGTTGGTGCAGGCAGCGCTGTCTGAGGCTCAGCTCTCACAGCGCTTTAAAGCCCAAGCGGTGCTGACGGTGGCGTATGCGGCCAGCTTAGGCGGGATCGCTACCCCCATCGGCACGCCGGTTAACCTTATCGCTTTGGGGTTTTTGCGGCGCGCTGGAACCGATCTTTCCTTTGCCGTTTGGATCGCGTCAGTTTTCCCCTTGCTGGTGGTGCTGTTAGGGGCCTGGCTGGTGCTTGTCTGGCAAAACCGGGTTCGTTTGGCTTTGGCGCCTGCCCCGCCCTTACCTTGGCAATCCGGCGAGCGCTGGATGGTGGGAGTATTTGCTCTGATGCTCCTCGGCTGGCTGGCTCCGGGCTTTAGCGCCTTGTGGGGAGAGCCAAGTCATAGCCTGGCCCGCTTGCCGGAAAGCAGCGTCGCTCTAGCTGGAGCGGTGGCGTTGTTTATCCTGCCCGCAAGGTACTCGCCTTTCCGCCCGATCTTGACCCAAAGGGCTTTGCAGCGAATCGACTGGGGGACTCTTTTGCTATTCGGTGGCGGCTTGTCGCTAGGTTCTCTGGCGAGCAAGACCGGCTTGAGTTTCTGGCTAGGTCAGAAACTGCTGGCTGCTACAGGAATAGAGTCTTCCTTGGGCCTGATCGCCTTGTCGGCGGTTTTGGCTTTGGTCTTGACTGAATTTATGTCCAACACCGCGGCCGTAGCTGTTGTGCTGCCGGTGGTCTCAGGGATGGCTGAGGCCTTGGGAATACCTGCGACGCCCGCAGTGATGGCGGCCGCTTTGGCGGCCAGCATGGCGTTTGTGTTGCCGGTGTCTACTCCCCCGAACGCTATCGCCTACAGCACGGGACTGGTGACGGTAGGGCAGATGGTGCGCTTTGGGTTGGCTTTGGATGCGCTTGCTTTTGCCGCGATTTGTCTGTGGAGCTGGCTGGTTTGGGTAAAGCTTTAGGAAGAAGTTTTACCGGTGATGATCTGCATTTTGTCTGCAAGCCCTAGCTCGTCTAGGATTCGGCGCAGGTCCGAGATTAGGCTAGCTGCTAGCTCGCAATTGACCGTGACTGCGAAATCCGCGCTCACCTTCAGGTCCAAGCTGGATCTGAGCTTCGGCAAAAGCCTTGTCCCCAGCCGATTCCATTGTTCCGATGGGATCTCCCCACTCAAGCGAATGGTCTTCGTCTGAACCGCACAGCTCGCCGGGTCAGGCACGGGTTCAGCACCAGGCAGCTGAGGAAGTTGCGGTTCCGGCGCAGCAGGCAGGGCAGGCGTAAGGGTGCCTGTCTTGATCGCCTGCGCCTTGGCCTTGGTGAGCAGAAAGACCTGTGGCTCGAAGGCAACCTCATCCGCAGCGACGGGCTCCTGGAACCAGGCCCGCTCGTAAGTGCCGTCGGACTTTTGACCGGAGGCCAGGCCGAAATCGCCCCTGCTGACCCACTCGACGATCTTTGCCCGCAGGATCGCATCAGGATCGATAAGCCGGGTGAGCGCGCCGTTGAGAAAGCTCTGGCGCAGGCTCTGAAGCGGCCAGGCTCCTGATTCCTTGAGGGCCGGCGGCCAGTTGCGTTCTATGTATCCTGCGCCTACCGATTCGTTGAGCAGCGCCTCAGATCTCAGCGCCGCGATCACCCGGCCGCATAAAGTCTCGCCGCTCGAGGAATGGCCGGCCCCAAGGTCGATGACCTTCAATCCATCGGCTTCTCGGCGGTCGGCGATCACCGCGAACCGATAGCCACCCCAGACCTCGTCCTTGGCAGCTTCTTCAGCGGCTTTGACCTGCGACTGAAGGTCAGCGCGTTCTGTTCGGTCGAAATCGCCCCCCAGCGTGCCAGCCTCTACCTCTTGGGCCACCCGTTTCCAAGCCAGCCACAGCTCGACCTTTTCCCGAAGGTCCCGGCCCGGCTTTTTGAGGCACCAGACTAAGGTTGCCGGGTAGAGGCGGGGCGATTTGCCGCGCTGCCTGGTCCATTCCGCGATCTTTGCTCTCACCCCGCCTTCTTGAGGGTGAGGGTCGCTGCCGCTCCACTCGGTTTCCGGATCCACGATCACCAACGTGAGCTTGGGCGTATCTGGCACCTCTGTGCCATCGCGCGGGAACGGCACGACGGGAATGCTGGCGCCCCGGCGGAACTCGTCCTCAACAAGCTTACGCACCGCCGGCTTGATCTCGGTCTCCTCGTCCAGCGACGCCCGCCGGTCGCTGACCACCTTTTTCAGCGTGGGCTGGTGGCCGATCTTGAACCCATCCGCGCCCACCTTGCGGATGAAGTAGGACTTGTTCTCCAGCGCAAAGGCGGCGTTGTCCACCGAGGTCGTGTCCACCTCCGGTTCGCCGAGGGCGAAGCGCAGTTCTGGCAGGTGCGCGACTTTGTCGGTCTGACCGCCCGAAGACTCAAACAGGATCGCCGCTCCGACGCGGCGGTGGATGTCGCGCAGCGGCCCCTTGGTGTCGGCGTCCAGCGCCTTCGCGTGGGCCTGCTCGCCGGCGATATCCGCATCGATGGCCGCGACGAGACGGGATTCGCCCAGTTGGCCGAGGATCGTGCTTCGGAAGCCGAGGTCGTGCAGAGGGGCCGAGCCCAGCGTGATCAAAGGTTCGCGCCGCGCCGTGGTAAAGCCCTCGCGGTACGTCCAGGCGATCCACTGCGCCAGCATTGCCAGCGTCCCGCGCGTTTGCTGATATTGGGGCAATGCCTGCCACTTGCGCTGGAAGACCGAAAGCGTGGCCGGGTGGAAGGGGTAGCAGGCCTCGAATCGCCGGAGGAGGAACTCCCGCGCCTTCGCCTCCGTCGCCGCCGTGTCTACGGCCGTCCATTCCGGCGGAAGTTGCGCCCGTCGTTCAAAGCACCAGTCGGCAAAGGCTTTGGCCACCTTTTTCCTTGCACGCTCGCTTCCTAAGTCCTCGAAGAGCCGCCGCCGAACGACCTCGCTGATCTCGGTTTCGTCGTTGGCGATGAGGTCCTTGGCCACGCGCCGGACGACTTTGGTGATCTTGTCCTGCCACTCGATGTCCCAGTCGGTCATCTCGACTTGGCTGCGCGGAAGGCTGATCACCGCCACCGCCTGAGGCGTGCCTGTGGTGGCCACCGTCAGGTTCTGGATGAAGGCATGGAACGCCTCGGCCATGCCGCGATGGCGGTTGAGGAAGTTGAGCACCTCATCGAAGAGGAAGAGCACCGGCCCGTCGGCAGCCCGAAAGACGCGCGTGAGCGTCTCGGTGCCTGGCGGAATCGTCTTTGCCGCTATCCCCAGCGCCGCTACCCCCGCATCGCCCGCAAGCTGGCGCGCCAGGTCGATCCACGGGGTCTCGCGCCCCTCCTGCGGGTCCCAGGCGTTCCCCACGAACACACCCACACGCGCTTTGGGAACCGCCGACAGGCCAGCATCCTGCAGCAGCTCGGGCACTCCCGAGTAGCCTGCCGCCTTCTCGCCGCTCGTGGCGAGGTGGTAGAGGGCGGTCAGCGTGTGCGTCTTGCCGCCGCCGAACTGGGTGATCAGGGTCAGAACGGGCGCGGTGTTATCGGTCCTGCCTGAGAGCCGTCGAAGTACCATGCCGGCGTGCTCGCGGAGCGCCCTGGTGAAGCAGGTGCGGGCGAAGAACTGCTTGGGGTCGCGATAATCCTCCGGCGCGGTGCCAGCCACGACCTGTTCAAGAGCGATGGCGAACTCGTCCGGGTTGAAGGACCTTCCTTCCCGGACCTCTTTACGCGGCGTGGCTACTCTGTACCAGGCTTCCATCGGTCAATCCTTTCTCACCACAGAGGCACAGAGGACACGGAGAATGACAGGGATCATAGTATCCTCCGGCGAATGCCGTCTTTGAGAACAGCGACGTTGAAGTTGATGAGCAGTCCGATCTTCCACCCGCCCAATTTGAGATACGTCAGCAACTGGGCTTCGTGTATGGGAACAATGACTTCGACCGCCTTTATCTCGACAACGACGGCGTCGGC
>JBKBMR010000135.1:0-4489 GCA_046295755.1 Methylohalobius sp. | reverse complement strand
CCATGGCATCTAACAGTTCACTCGCTAAGCGCTGGGGCATGGTTTTCTCACCCCGCTTGCGCGCCGCTTCGATCAACCAGCGCATCCCCAAGGAACGACGTCGATCCGGGCGAACCTCGACCGGAACCTGGTAGGTCGCCCCACCTACCCGCCGAGATTTAACTTCGACCAGAGGCTGTACGTTTTCCAGCGCCTTCTCAAGCACACCCAATAAATCCTCGTGGCCTTTGTTCTGGACTATATCCAAGGCGCCATAAACGATTCGCTCGGCCAACGATTTCTTACCATTGACCATAACCATGTTGATGAACTTGGCTACGGTTTCACTGTTAAACCTTGGATCCGGCAAGATCTGCCGCTTTTCTGCTGACCTTCTTCGCATCGTTTTATCTGTTAAGTTTTGGGTTTTTTGGCCCCATACTTGGAGCGACCTTGCTTACGATTATTTACCCCGGCACAATCGAGCGCACCGCGTACCACGTGATAACGCACCCCGGGCAGATCCTTAACCCGACCGCCGCGGATCAGAACAACCGAGTGTTCTTGCAGGTTGTGTCCTTCACCACCTATATAAGTGGTTACCTCAGCGCCGTTCGTCAGCCGCACGCGAGCCACTTTTCGCAGCGCGGAGTTGGGCTTCTTCGGAGTAGTGGTATATACCCGCGTACAAACTCCGCGCTTCTGTGGACAACCACCTAGCGCAGGCACATTGCTTTTTTCCCTCTTGCTTACCCGAGGTTTTCTAACCAACTGGTTAATCGTGGCCATACCTTAAAATTTCCTCCAAGCTTCGAACGGCATTCTGGATAAAGCATAGAAGCGTCCTTGCCTTACTATTCAAACAAATCAAAAAGTTAGATGGGCCAACGGCTTCTAGCTGAAAGCCGAGTATTTTAGATAGGGAAAAGCCGGCTGTCAACAAAGCCGGCCAACATCAATCAATCGTTCAAGGGTTCAGCGCCTTTTTCAACGCCTCTTCCACCTTTTCGGTATCAATCGCTTTGATCTCTCGCTCTTCTAAAGGTTGAGCCATGGCACGCTTGCGTTTGCGCTCACGATGGTAGGCTAAACCGGTACCGGCGGGAATCAAACGTCCTACGATCACGTTTTCCTTTAAGCCGTGAAGATCATCACGCAAGCCGCGCACCGCCGCTTCCGTCAATACCCGCGTGGTTTCCTGGAAAGAAGCTGCGGAGATAAACGACTCGGTCGCCAAAGAAGCTTTAGTAATACCTAAGAGCACTGGCTGGAAAATGGCTGGTCGTTTACCCTCCCTCTCAAGCGCCTCGTTCTCCTCTAGAATCCTTGAGCGTTCCACTTCTTCACCTACTAGGTACTGAGTATCGCCCGGATCGGTGATTTCGACTTTACGCAACATCTGGCGGATGATCACCTCGATGTGCTTGTCGTTGATTTTCACTCCCTGCAAGCGATAGACGTCCTGAATTTCCTTCACCAAATAAGCAGCAAGCTCCTCGACGCCGCGCAGACGCAGAATGTCGTGCGGAGTGAGATCCCCTTCGGCGATGGTCTCTCCCTGTTCCACCCGTTCGCCCTCGAAAACAGTAATATGGCGCCATTTCGGGATCAAGGTTTCGTGCTGATTGCCATCGTCGTCGGTGATGATCAGGCGGCGTTTGCCCTTAGTTTCTTTACCGAAGCTGACCGTTCCACTCACCTCTGCGAGAATCGCAGGATCCTTGGTCTTGCGCGCCTCGAAGAGATCTGCCACCCGCGGCAAACCACCGGTGATATCACGGGTTTTGGTGGATTCCTGCGGAATCCGAGCTAAGATGTCCCCTACCGCCACCTGATCGCCGTCCCGAATGTTGACGATCGCACCTCCAGGTAAGAAGTATTGAGCAGGGATTTCAGTCCCGGGAATATATACATCGTTCCCACTTTCATCCACCAGCTTGATCATGGGGCGCAAATCGCGCCCGGAAGCAGGGCGCAGTTTCGGATCGATGATTACCATCGAACTTAAGCCGGTGACTTCATCCGACTGCTCGCGCACCGTCAGACCTTCGATGAAGTTCTCCAACCTGGCGATTCCACTTACTTCGGTGATCACCGGGTGCGTATGCGGATCCCAGTTGGCGACCACATCGCCCAGCTTGACTTGGGAACCATCCTCTACGCTGAGAACTGCCCCGTAGGGGATCTTATAGCGTTCACGCTCGCGTCCATACTCGTCAATGACGCTGACTTCGCCTGAGCGCGACACGGCCACCAGCTTCCCTTCCTTGTTACGCACCGTCTTCAGGTTGGTCAAGCGAATGGTGCCCGAAGACTTAACCTCGATACTGCTGATCGCCGCTGAACGAGAGGCCGCCCCCCCGATGTGGAAAGTCCGCATGGTCAACTGGGTTCCCGGCTCACCGATCGACTGGGCAGCAATCACCCCGACCGCCTCGCCGACGCTGACCAGATGCCCGCGCCCAAGGTCTCGGCCATAGCACTTGGCGCATACCCCAAAGCGCGTCTCACAGGTGATCACCGAGCGTACTTGAACTTGCTCGATACCATACTGCTCCAGAACCTTTACATAGCGCTCATCCAACAGCGTACCCGCCGGCACTATGACTTCTTTGGTGTTCGGGTCCAAGACGTCCTTGGCCACTACCCTGCCGAGCACTCGCTCGGACAAAGGTTCCACCACATCGCCACCCTCTATGATCGGCGCCATGGTGATGCCGTTCTCAGTGCCACAATCGTGCTCAACGACCACCAAATCCTGGCCAACGTCCACCAGGCGGCGGGTCAAATAACCGGAGTTGGCGGTCTTCAGCGCGGTATCCGCCAACCCTTTGCGCGCTCCATGGGTAGAAATGAAATACTGAAGCACGTTCAGACCTTCGCGGAAGTTGGCGGTGATCGGGGTTTCAATGATAGAGCCGTCCGGCTTGGCCATCAGCCCGCGCATCCCGGCCAGCTGACGAATCTGGGCCGCCGAGCCCCGAGCCCCGGAGTCGGCCATCATAAAAATGGAGTTGAATGACTTCTGTTTGACGCGTTCGCCCGAAGCCAAGACGACCTCCTCTTCGCCCAACGCTTTCATCATAGCCTTGGCCACCTGCTCGTTAGCGTGCGACCAGATGTCCACCACTTTGTTGTAGCGTTCGCCGTCGGTCACCAGTCCTTGTTCATACTGGCGCTGGATTTCCATGACCTCCTGCTCGGCGGCTCGGATGATCTGCTCCTTCTCCGCCGGAATGACCATGTCCTCGATACCGAACGAGACTGCCGCGCGGGTAGCATAGGAAAAGCCGAGATACATGAGCTGATCGGCAAACACTACCGTGGTTTTAAGTCCCAGGTTGCGGTAGCAGACGTTGATCACATTGGAGATGGCTTTCTTGGTCATATCTTGATTGATGAGGTCGAACGGCAAACCTTCCGGTACGATATCCCAAATCAAGGCGCGACCTGCGGTCGTCTCGACGATTCGCCGCTGTTCTGTGAAATTACCATCCTCCCCCAAAAGCTTTTCGACGACGCGCAGCTTAATCCTGGCGTGCAGATCGACCGCTTTGTGATCCAAAGCCCGCTGCACTTCATCTACGTCGGCAAACACCATGCCTTCGCCCCGGGCATTGATCCGCTCTCGGCTCATGTAGTAGAGACCGAGCACGATGTCCTGGGTCGGATGGATGATGGGTTCGCCGTTGGCTGGTGATAAGATATTGTTAGAAGACATCATCAGCGCCCGCGCCTCGATCTGCGCCTCCAAGGATAAAGGCACGTGCACTGCCATCTGATCGCCGTCGAAGTCGGCATTAAATGCGGTACAAACCAAAGGATGCAGTTGGATCGCTTTGCCTTCGATAAGCACCGGTTCGAAGGCCTGGATCCCCAAGCGATGCAGGGTCGGCGCCCGGTTCAGCAAGACTGGATGCTCGCGGATTACCTCGTCCAAAACATCCCAGACCTCGGCTTCTTCACGTTCGACCATGCGTTTGGCCGCTTTGATCGTGGTGGCGATCCCACGCGCCTGCAGCTTGCCAAAAATAAACGGTTTAAACAGCTCAAGCGCCATCTTTTTCGGCAGACCACACTGATATAGCCTTAAAGTCGGGCCTACCACGATCACCGAACGGCCGGAGTAGTCTACCCGTTTGCCTAGGAGATTCTGGCGGAACCGCCCTTGTTTCCCTTTGATCATGTCCGCCAGGGATTTGAGCGGGCGCTTGTTGGTGCCAGTGATGGCGCGGCCACGGCGGCCATTATCCAAAAGCGCATCCACCGCCTCTTGCAACATACGGCGCTCGTTGCGCACGATGATGTCCGGAGCATTGAGCTCCAGCAGCCGGCGCAGGCGGTTGTTGCGATTGATGACGCGCCGATACAAGTCATTGAGATCGGAGGTAGCAAACCGCCCACCGTCCAGAGGAACCAGTGGTCTGAGGTCAGGCGGCAATACCGGCAGCACGGTCAGAATCATCCACTCCGGCCGGTTGTTGGAATTTAGAAATGCCTCGATTAGCTT
>JBKBMR010000134.1:0-4563 GCA_046295755.1 Methylohalobius sp. | reverse complement strand
GCCGAGGCAGGATTTACCCTGGCCTGCTCGACCCGCTCGGGATTTAACCATTTAGGGCGCGACTTACTTGTGCTGCATAGAATTGAGGTCAAAGGCACCGACCGCCTTTGGCAGCTTAAACAAAAGCTGATCTTTGCCAGCCACGAAGCCAATTTAGCTTTGCCGCTGCGCTATTATACCCAAAGGCTCAAGACCAAAATTTTAAAAAGATAAATGGAAGCTTCGGTCATCGTTTGCACCTACAACCGCTGCCACAATCTGCCTGAGTGCCTGGCCGCTTTGGAACGGCAGGAAGGGGTGGCAGATGTATCCTGGGAGGTCGTCTTAGTGGACAATAACTCCACCGACGGCACGCGCGCCTGGATAAGCCAGTACGCCGAAGGTACCCCGCTTACGCTGCGCTATGCCTTTTGCCCCGAGCAAGGCTTGTCTTGCGCCCGCAACCACGGGATTCGTACCGCCCAGGGTCGATACTTGCTGTTCATCGACGACGACATCCGCGTCAGCCCAGGGTGGCTAGCTGCCATCGTAGAAACTTTTAAAACCCACCAGTGCGACGCCGTAGGCGGCAGAATTCACTTAAGCGTGCCGCTAGCCAAATTGCCCAGATGGATCAACCCTGAAATGTACGGCTTTTTAGGTTTTCGCGACTTCGGCGAACAACCTTACCGATTGGACGGCGTGCGCGAATACCCTTTTGGCGGCAATATGGCGATTCGGCGGCAAGCCTTCGAGCGCTGCGGCTACTTTGACCCAAGACTTGGAAGAAAAGGCGAAGGCAAGCGCCGGCATGAGCTGTTTAAAGGCGGAGAGACCGAATTCTTTCATCGGCTGGCGCGCGCAGGAGGAGTGATCTGGTACCAGCCCAACGCCTTAGTCTACCACCTGGTGCTGCCGCATCAGCTCACGCGGCGCTATTTTTTGACCTTGCACTACAATGCGGGCTTGCAAAAAGCGCGATACGACGCTCAAGACTATCCAAAAAAAATCTTGGGGGTTCCTCGATTCTTGTATTTCCAGTGGCTGCGCGCGATCCTGCGCTATCTTAGCCAGACGGCAACGCGCGGGTTAAACTTTAGCTTTCGCCAGTTGATGAACGTCGCCTATTTTACCGGCATGATCTACGGATACTATGGCCGTGCCAAAGCTTAAGGTATCCCCTAATCCGTTTTTCATCGTCGGTGCGCCGCGCTCGGGCACAACGCTTTTGCAATACATGCTGCGCTCGCATCCGAATCTGTCTTTGCCGACCGGCGAGTCGCACTTTTTCGTCCCTTTGTACCACAACCGCGCCCAATTTGGCGACTTAAACCAAAAGGAAAACATCCGCAGAGTGCTCGAGGCGATGTACCGGCAAAGCGCCGATTTTTTAGCCACCGACCTGCACGGGGTGCGCTTTGACATCGAGCGCTTAAGCCAAGAATTCCACGCCGAAGGCAGAAACACGATTCCTCTTATTCTTTCTGGGCTATACGAAAAAAACGCTCAAGGCGAAGGCAAACGGCGCTGGGGAGAAAAAACCCCGTACTACGTGCGGCACATGCCTTTGTTGCTGGAGATGTTTCCTGGGGCCAAGTTCATTCACTTAATTCGCGACGGGCGAGACGTGCTTTTGTCATTGTTTGGCCGCTGCGACGATTTTGGCGTCTACAACAGCTACTTTGGGGCAAGGTTTTGGGAGCACTACGTAGCCGCTGGCCAGCATTGGGGAAAACGCTTAGGGCCTGAAACGTACCTTGAAGTGCGCTATGAAGACTTAGTCTGCCAAGCCGAGCCTACCTTGCGCCGAATCCTTGCCTTTCTAGACGAACCGTTTGATGCCTCGGTCATCCACTTTAGAAAATCGGGCGAAGCGGGCAAAACCCCGCTTTTGCAGCAGGACCTTCGGCCCGACAATCTCTACAAATGGCGCAGCCGGATGTCTTGGTGGCAGCGCCGCCTCTTCGAGGGAGCAGTAGGAAACCTGCTGTACGTCAACGGCTACGAGCTGAGCACCAGCGCTCGCCCACTGCCGCTTCCGGTACGATTGGCTTTTAGACTCCACAACGCGTGGCTGAGCAAAATCCGCACATGGCGCAGTTTACCATCCTGATCTGCACCCACAACCGCTCTCAGCTGCTGGCGCGTACTTTAGATTCCTTAAATGCGGCCTGCTTTCCAGCCGGTGCTCCATCTCACGTCTTAGTGGTGGCGAACGCTTGTCGGGACGACACCCTTGCTGTCCTGCAGCGCTATCGGGGGAAAATGCGGGTGTCTTTGGATTTCCTGGAAGAACCAAGGCCAGGCAAATCGCACGCTTTAAACACTGGCCTTGCGGCAGTGGAAGGCGGCATCGTCGCTTTTGTGGACGACGACCACCGAGTCGATCCCAATTACCCTTTGGCGGTTTGGGAGGCGTTTGCCAACTCTCCAGAGGCGAGCTTGGTCTGCGGCCGGATTCTTCCCGACTGGACCGGGGCAGAACCAGCCTGGGTCCACAACGAGACCTTTTTTCCTATTTATCCTCTGCCGGTGCCGCGCTACGACCAGGGCGCGCAGGCGCGCTGGATTGGCCTTGAGGGGCCGCTTCCCGGCGGCGGCAATCTGGCGATCCGCAAACCGGTATTCGAAGCTGTCGGCGGTTTCTCCCCGGAACTTGGGCCTAAGGGCCACGATCTGGGCGGCAGCGAGGACAGCGAATTTGTGTTGCGAGCCTTAAAAGCCGGTTTTCGCCTGCGCTACGCCCCGGAAATGCTTCAGCACCACCACGTGGACCTCAAACGCCTGGCTTTGTGGTACCTTATGAAAAAAGCCTACAAGCGCTCGCAAACGGTAGTGCGCTATCGCGAAAAAGAGCGATTTCCACCGCGCTATCTCTACCGTAAAGTGGCCGAACACAGCCTAAAAGCCCTTTTCTCCCTTTATTGGCCAGAGAAGCGCTACTGGCTGGTACGGACGGCCGCCGCTTTGGGGGAACTTAGCGCCTATTTGCCATGATCCAGGCATTGGGAAAAGTCCTAATGGCAGATGCCTTTTTGGGGCTGGCAGGGGCTTTGATTTTGCTTGTGCTTTCCCTGCTAAACTTCAGCCGCACGGGACCTAAGATACGCGCGGAAATCGCCCGCCATTTCCGCTTGTACACTGCCCTCTGCTTGTTGCGCCAGACGCTATGGGCCTTCTTGATCTTGTTTTGGCTGGCAGGTTTCGGTCAGATCCTTTATCTATCCTGGGTCTTTGCTGAAAACTTGCCATTTTCCCTTTTAGGTTCGCTCCTGGCCGGCACAGGAGCCACCTTAACCCTCTGCTGGCTTCAGTTCTCGCGCCATCTACTCCACTTTCCCGCGGGTCTGATGATGTCTTTTCCCTATGACATCCGAAGGCTCCATCCCTGGTGGCGAAAATTGACCGTCACGCGCCTGCGCTGGATCATGGTGCTCCTTGCGGCCGGCTACTTCGGCCTTGTGGGGAACGGCTTAGCGCACAGTCCGAAACCACAGCGCGCTCTTTTGAGCGCAGCCTTGCTGCTATGGACCCTGCCCTGGCTGCTGGCGACGATCGAGTTTCCCGCCTGGACACGCCGTAGCTCAAAACCCAACAACGCTCCTTTTAACTTACTCCTCATCGGCTGCGACACCTTGCGTGCCGATCGGTTGCTGGACTATCCGCGCGAAGTGGCGCCTTTCCTGAAAGCGCTCAGCGCCAAGGGCACTCTGTTTGCTCGCTGTTATACCCCTATTGCCCGAACGGCTCCTAGTCTTGTCACTTTGCTGACCGGCACCGATCCTAACACCCACGGCGTCTTCGACAACTACATCGGCGACGATCAGACAAAGCTTAAAGTCAAGGCTCTCCCAGAGATCCTGGCGAGCTTCGGTTATCACACTGAGGCGATCTCCGACTGGTCAGGGAGCGATCTAGGCAAATTTTCCTTCGGTTTTCAAAAAAAATCGATGCCCAAAGACCAGTGGAATTTCCGCTATTTGATCCGCCAGGGGCCGAAAGAGCTGCGCCTGTTTTTGAGTTTGTTCACCCACAACCGCTTCGGGCGCGTATTTCTGCCGGAGCTGTATTTCCTAGCCGGGATTCCCCTGACTTCCCAGCTTGGTCGTTTGACCAGACGCCGTCTTTCCGCCCTGGTAGGAAAACAGCCGTTTTGCTTGACCGCCTTTTTCGGCACCTGCCACCCGCCCTTCGGCAGTGAATATCCTTATTACCGCCTGTATGCCGATCCCAATTATCGCGGCGCATCGCTGTTTGCCATGGCGCGCCTGACCGATTCGTTCGAAATCATCCGCAGCCAACGCGAGCCTCGCGAAGCTTTTGACTTAGACCAAATCATCGACCTTTATGACGGCTGCGTACGCTGTTTCGACGATGAAGTGCGAGCGATCTTCCACCATTTAAAACGCTTGGGTCTTGACCGCAACACAATCGTGGTGATCTTTTCTGACCACGGCATGGAGCTGTTCGAACACGGCACCTGGGGGCAAGGCAACAGCGTCATCGGCGAGCAGAGCAATCGGATCCCGGTTCTGATCTTTGACCCGCACGTGGCAGGGCGCGGCATCGTCAACCAAATCATCC
>JBKBMR010000133.1:0-4662 GCA_046295755.1 Methylohalobius sp. | reverse complement strand
GATCGTGATCGCCAAGCGTAACCGCGGCTTAAATTCTTCCTTTACGGTGCGCAAGGTCTCCCATGGCGAGGGGGTGGAGCGGGTGTTCCCGTTATATAGCCCGATGGTGCACGAAATCACGGTCAAGCGCCGCGGCAAGGTACGCCGGGCCAAGCTGTACTATCTGCGCGAGCTGCGCGGCAAGGCGGCGCGGATCAAAGAAAAGATTTAAGCGTGGCGGTCCGGTGGCGATCCTACACCGCAGCGGATCCCTCGGTTCGGCGAGTGCTGCGCGTCCCCTGCGGGCTGTTGGAGGTCACAGCTCGGGGGGAAACGCTGACTGGCCTGTCCTGGCAGCTAGAAACTGGACAGGAAGCGGAGATGGGCGGGGGGATGAGCGCCGCGTGGGAGCAACTGGTGGCCTATTTCCTTAATCCCTTTGCCGCTTTTGAGTGTTGGTTGGCCGAATCGGGAACGGCCTTCTGCCGGCGAGTCTGGCAAGCTCTCTTGGAGATTCCGCCTGGGCAGGTGCGTACCTACGGCGAGCTGGCGCAGCAGCTTGAGACTTCCCCCCGGGCCGTGGCGGCCGCCTGCCGGGCCAATCCCTATCCGATCATCGTTCCCTGTCACCGGGTAGTAGCCAGGACCGGATTGGGCGGCTACTGCGGACAGTCTCAAGGCGCTGCCTTGGCCATCAAGCGCTGGTTATTGCGCCACGAAGGCTGGCATGGATGATCCCTTGATCCGGCGCTTTACCGACGCCCTGTGGCTGGAAGAGGGTTTAAGCCAAAATACCCTGCAAGCGTATGGCGCAGATTTGAAACTGTTTTCTGCCTGGCTTAAAAAGCCCCTTACTGAAGCGACCGCAGAAGACCTGGCGCTTTATCTAGGCCATCGTTTCCGCGCGGGTGTCAGCGCCAGAAGCAGCGCAAGGCTTTTATCTTCCCTGCGCAAGTTTTATCGTTACCTGGTACGCGAGGGTTTGATCGCAACCGACGTAAGCGCTGGGATCGAATCCCCTTATCTGGGGCGCAGTCTCCCAGATACCCTGAGCGAAGCCGAAGTCGAATCCCTGCTCAATGCCCCTGATCCACAGCAGCCTTTGGGCCTTAGGGACCGTTGCATGATCGAAGTCCTGTATGCCACCGGGATGCGGGTTTCGGAATTGGTAGGATTGAAGGGCGATCAGGTGGATAGGAGACTGGGCGTAGCCCGCATCTGGGGCAAGGGGAGCAAGGAGCGATTGGTGCCGTTGGGGGAAGAGGCGCTGGCGTGGCTGGAGGACTATCTTAGGAAATCGCGCCCCGTGCTTTTGGGCACTAGGCAATCGGTGTTTTTATTCGTCACCCAGCGCGGCGGCCCTATGACCCGCCAGGCGTTCTGGTATGTGATCAAGCGCTACGCCCGCCAGGCGGGGATCGTTAAACCCATCTCGCCCCATACCTTGCGCCATGCATTTGCCACTCACCTGCTTAACCACGGTGCGAACCTGCGCGCGGTGCAGATGCTATTGGGCCACAGCAGCCTTTCTACGACCCAGATCTACACCCACATCGCCCAGGCCCGCCTGCAGGAGCTACACGCGCGGTTTCATCCTCGCGGATGAACTAGAATAAATTCATTGCAACCACAAAGAGACCTCCGAACGATGGGAACTCGGATCCTGGTCACCGGTGGAGCGGGGTATATCGGCAGCCACACTTGCGTTGAGCTGATGGCAGCCGGTTTTGAAGTGACCGTGGTAGACAACCTCTCCAACAGCAAGTACGAGGTGATCCGGCGGGTGGAAAAAATCACCGGCTGTAAGCTGGATTTCGTCGAGGCAGATATCGGCGACCGCGAAGAAATGATTCGGGTTTTCACACGCGCTAGGGTCGCCGTGGTGATCCACTTTGCCGGTTTCAAAGCCGTCGGGGAGTCGTGCGAGCAGCCTTTGGCCTATTACCGCAACAATGTCGGCGGTACCTTAAGCTTGTGCGAGGCGATGGCGGCAGTTGGAGTCAAACGGATGGTGTTCAGTTCTTCTGCCACCGTCTATGGCGATCCGGCCATTGTGCCCATCCGTGAGGATTTTCCTTTACAAGCCAGCAACCCTTATGGCCGCAGCAAGCTGTTCATCGAAGAAATCCTACGCGATTTGGTGGCTGCGGATCGATTGACCAAAACCGAGCCTCCCTGGACGGTGACTTTGCTGCGTTATTTTAATCCCGTCGGCGCCCATGTAAGCGGCCTGATCGGGGAGGACCCGAGAGGAATCCCGAACAATCTCATGCCTTACATCACCCAGGTCGCGGTTGGGAAGTTACCGGAGCTTAAGGTATTCGGTGGCGACTGGCCTACCCGCGATGGCACTGGCGTGCGCGATTACATCCACGTGGTGGATTTGGCCAAAGCGCATGTCAAGGCTTTGGAAAAACAGCTCGCTTCTCCAGCAGGTGGGGTGTTTACCTACAACTTAGGGACTGGAACCGGATACAGCGTTCTGGAGGTGGTGCGGGCATTCGAGAAAGTCACAGGGTGCCGGATCCCTTACCGCATCGTCGGGCGCCGGCCCGGAGATGTCGCCGAAGTGTATGCCGACCCTTCCAGGGCCGCTGAAGAATTGGGTTGGCGGGCAGAGAGGGGAATCGAAGACATGGTACGCGACGCCTGGCGTTGGCAGAGCCAAAATCCAGACGGTTATCCAGATTAATTGCGCTCAAACACTTGCTCGAGTTTCCAATGCCAACCAACCGGGTCCTGAAGGAAGTCAACTACCCCGCGCTGAAGCGCGGGGCTTGCAAATAGCTACGCTATTCGCATTCGGGCCGTTGACTCGGCCCGGCGCTCTGGAGACGGGGCTCCAGAGGCCCTCGTGCGCGTCCCGAATGTTCCAGGATGCCACAGGGTCTGCGTTCCGTGTATATCCGCACCGGACGCAGCGGAACGTGTTCTGCGTCCTTCGATTCTTCTTGTCGATCACGCCACAGGCCGGGCATCTTCGGCTCGTGTCGGTCGGATCGACATGGGCGATTTTGACGCCGCAAAGCGCGGCTTTGTAGGACACAAACGCCCCGATGCGGGAAAAGCTCCACGAGTGGAGCCGCCTGCGGTTTGCCCTTCCACGAGCCTTGGCATTGTCGCGGATGCCGCTCAGATCCTCGAAGACGAGGGTGTCGCCGGGGCCCACCGACTGGACCAGCCTCTTGGAGAGGACGTGGTCGCAGTCGCGGCGGAAACGTGCCAGACGGTCGCCGAGTCGCCTAAGATGCCGACGCGCCGATCTGGTGCCTTTGCCTTGGAGCCTGCGGCGAAGCGCAAGGATACGTTCTTCGATGGCCCGCCAACGAGGGTTACCGACAAATTTTCCGTTGCTCATCACGGCGGGACGTTTGACGCCACGATCCACGCCGACGGTCTTTCCATTATAGCCATGATTAGGAACCTCCTTCTCGACGACGACGTGCAAGAACCACCCCTTCGGCTTCCTGACAAGGTCGGCGGAACACGTCTTAAGACCCTTGAATGTTTCGGAGTGACGGTCGAAGACAACAGGCACTTTGATCCTTCCGCCGATCACTGTAAGCTGAGCCATTCCGCTCCATTCAAGCCGAAAGGAACGGGCGTCGAATCGAACGGCGGGCCTGTCCGTTCGGGGACAGCGGACCTTCCTTCGTTTCCGAACGGATTTGAGGGCCTCGACCGCCTTCATGCGGGCGGAGATCACAAGCTGGCTCGGCAGGTCGAGTTCGTCCCGCAGGGCGCGATAGGTCTGGTGGTGGAGCTTGACGCCGTTGGTAGTTTTGAGAGCCCATCCTGTCTCAGTGACGGCGTTGAACGCCTTGGCATACTGACGGACGGTTTCGGCAAGTCGTCCTTCCTGCTCGGCGCTCACTTCGAGCTTAAGCCGAACCGTCTGTGTAACGATCATGTCGATAACCTACCACATAGTCAGGCGAAGTCAACGGAGCGGCGCTTTCTCCCTGCTCTAAAGGGCAGGGTTTCCGCGCCGAACACTCTATGAACCGCCCCTGAGACCAGCCGTAGAGCGGGTTTATCAGGCGGGATTTAAGGGTTTCGACGAAGTAGATTCCATGTTCTCCAAGCTCAGGGTAATCCATCTCGGCTACCTGGAGGCGGCTTGCGCCTCTTTCCCCACCAAGGAAATCTAAGGTAAGGGTCGATTGCTCGAAACTGCCCTTGATCACGTCCAAAACCCGAAAGCGGATGCGGGTAAACGGGCGGTGGTCTAGTGTTTCCTGAACTGCGACGTGGATGACCTCGCCTTCGAAGACGAGTTCGGCGCGTTCTAGCATCTCCGGCAGGCTGACTTCGCGCACCGAGGTGGCAAGAACCGGGGTAAGCCAAAAGCTAATCAGCACAACTAGCCGGAGGAGCATGGATTTGGCGCTCATCGGGCAAGCCTAGTCGTAATCGCTTGGAGGATCGCCTCGACCTTATGGTGCTGGGCGGCAAGAAGCCGGTCCAGTTCAGCCCGGCACGCGCGCGCAAACTCCTGATCTTGGATAGCGTCCAGGTTGGCGGTAACGTTTAAGGCGCAGCTCTGCAAGGCGGCCTGCGCAGCCAGCGCCCCTACGCCGGCGTCGGTGATGGCGTTCTGATTGCCCTGGTCGGCAGCGATCCAGCACAGTTCGATGACTTCGGCGCACAGTCTAGCACAAGCCAGCGGGACCTCGGTAGCAG
>JBKBMR010000132.1:0-4679 GCA_046295755.1 Methylohalobius sp. | reverse complement strand
CCTTTGGGCAGATTCACCTTGGCGATTGGCTAGCTCGCCCTGGCTTATCTGCACTTGAGCAAGAAAGTCAGTGGTGGGAACTTCAGGATAAGGAGCAACAAGCGCTTATCGATAAGCTCAAGGACGAATGGCGAGGCATCTTGCAGCGCTTAGGAGCGGTAGATAACATCCACCTTGTCGTCGAAACGGTCGCCATTCAGCAGACCGAATTGCCCAGGCCAAAAGAAGGGTATCATCAAGACGCTGAGACTTATTATCGGGACATCTTGGATCGACTCGGCTAAGGTTAGTTTTCCTGAGGGTACTATCCGTTAGCATGGATTGCCGGCGTCTAGGTCACAGGGAGGTGATCTTCCCTTCCTTCAAGCAGGCGCTTTAGGATTTCCTCGATCAACTTGGGACCGCGGTAGATCAGGCCGGTTGTCTATATAATCGTTCGATACGTAACCACTGTCGCTTTAGCGTGTGAGGAGACACCAGATGAAATACAAAGTCGTTTTGCAAGAATCCGACGAAGGATTCGCTGTTTCTGTTCTTGGTCTTCCGGGCTGCCACTCCCAAGGAGCAACCGAATCAGAAGCTTTGGAGAACATCGTCGATGCTATTCGCGAGTACCTGGAAGTTATTGAGGAATTGAGTCGCAACAAAGTGACTCGTGAAGTTGAGGTATAGCCTTGCCCAAGTTGCCCGGCGTAAATCACCTCGATGCCGTTCGCGCCCTGGAAAAGTTGGGATTTTGGATTGCCCGTCAGGGCAAGCACATCGTGATGACGGATGGTGGCCGAGTTGTGACGATTCCTCGACATAATCCAGTGAATGCAATTACGATGGGTAACATCGTCCGCGACTTAGGACTGACCAATGAGCAATTCCGCAGGCTGCTATAGAGATTCCTAACACAGCGCTTCACACAGACGCGGCCAAACCATCCTTGGTTTCAAGCAGGCGCTTTAGGATTTCCTCGATCAACTTGGGACCGCGGTAGATCAGGCCGGTGTAAAGCTGGATCAGGCTAGCGCCGGCCTCGAACTTGGCCAGGGCGTCTTTTGCGCTCAAAATCCCGCCGCAGGCGATGATGGGGATTTGGCCTTCAAGTAAGGCATGAAGCTCCCGGACAACGGCAGTGGACTTGGCAAACAGCGGCTTGCCGCTCACTCCCCCCGGTTCCTGACCGTGGGAAAGGTGGGCGATCTGCGAATGATCCAAAGTGGTGTTAGTGGCGATGACCGCATCTACCCCATGGCGCAGGAAGGCGTCGGCCTGCGCTTTAAGCTGCTCGTGGGTGAGATCGGGAGCGATTTTGACCGCAAGCGGTAGAAATTTTCCGGTCCGCCGATGCAGGCGCTTCCGGGCCGCTCTCAACTCAGCCAAAAGCGCCTCTAGCAACTCACCGTGCTGCAGTTCGCGCAGCCCTGGCGTGTTTGGGGAAGATAAGTTGATGCTGACGTAGTCAGCCAGCTCATACACGCGTTCTAAGCCTTGGAGATAATCTTTTACCGCTTGCTCGTTAGGGGTGGCGCGGTTTTTTCCTAGGTTTACCCCCAAAATAAAATCCCGCTGCTTGAAGCGCTTTAAGTTTTCGACCAGGTGCTCTATCCCTAAGTTGTTGAACCCCATGCGGTTGATCAGGGCGCAAGCTTCAGGAAGGCGAAACAGGCGCGGTTTGGGGTTGCCGGCCTGCGGGCGGGGGGTGACGGTGCCGACTTCGATAAAGCCGAACCCTAAACTGGCCAGCCCCAAGATATGGTCGCCGTTTTTGTCCAAGCCCGCCGCCAGTCCCACGGGATTGGGGAAACGCAGCCCGAAAACCTCCGTCGGGAGATGGCACGCCCGGTTTTTAAGCGGATTGCGTGCTCCAAGCCGGGCGGCTAGGTCCAAAGCGCCAAGCGTAAGACGATGGGCGGTTTCAGGATCGAGCCGAAACAAAAGCGGGCGGATGAGCGAATAAAGGTCCACGGATGGCTCGATGCAGTTGATAAAGCCGCTTAGGTTCTAGCCGGCTGGTGCGTTGCCTGTTTTGGCAGACAGCGCCGCGAAACCCGAGGTAATCCGGGTCGAGAGCGCGCAGGGGCAAGACGTCTTCAAGGCGCAAGGAGCCTGCCAATCCGACGAGCAGCCCTTGCGCTTTAGCGCGCTCCACAAAACCTTTAAGCCACGTAGCAGAACGCAGTTCGGTCAGCCTAAGGCGTTTGTCGGCTGTATCCAGCATAGCGCCGGTAAAGCCCGCTTTGGCCAACTCTTCCAGGACGATAAAATCCACTTTGCGATCGGCAAAGATCACCCCGACCAGTTTGGTTTGCCTGGCCAGCGGAGCAAGCGCCTTTAAAGTGGCTGAAAGCTCGCCTTCGAACAAACCAATCTTGACATAGTCAACGCCGGTGGCGGCCACCTGCCAGGCAGCGTCGGCCACTGCCTCAGGCAAAAGCGGCAGATCCCCGATAGTTGCGCTTAGGATATGCGCAGGCAGCGCTTGCCGGATGGTTTGGATCACGCTCACCGGCAGGGCACCCAACGCCCCTTGGGCTGGGTGTTTAAGATCGATCAGGTCAGCACAGGCGGCCAGGCGGGCCTCTTCAAGATCGGTTACGCTGATGAGCAGTCGAGTCATAAGGTTTTCTGTTGTTTGAAGCTTTCGATTTGCGCCATCAACCATTGCCAAGCTTCGATTTCTCTTGAGCCGGCAGTTTTGTCCAGAACGGTTTGCAAATGGGTGAGTTCTTTCTCGATTTTTTCAAGCGGCAGAAGGTTTAAGCGGCTGACTAGGATCGCTGCCTCGAGTACCGCAAATTGGGCGCGATTGAAGCCCAAAAACGGGGCGTGGTTGACCTGGTGCACGGGGTGACAAAACAGCTTAGGACGGATCGGATTGTCTTCGACGTGGACGAGTTTCAGTTCGGTGTGCGAGAGGGCGTCGCGCAGCCTGGGGCAAGCAATGCGCTCGGCCAGCGCCAATGGCCATTCGAGGTGCCCCGTCAGGCAGCCGGCGAAGATGCGCACATCGTCGGTAGCGTTCATCACGGCCACGCCGGTGGCCAGGAGATTGTCCAGCGTTTGGGAAGGGCGGAAAGGCAGGATCGCCCATCCCTCCCGCCAAGCGTGCACGCCCATCGGGGCAATATGGGGCTTACCCGCCTTGTCTTGGGTGGTCACGATGGTTTCTAGGATCATTTAAGGCTTTTTCTGCAAGGTCGTCCCGGCAGGTTTGTAAGCGTGGAGGTTGGTCTCGGTTTGGACCGGTTCTGCGGCGCAGCCCCATTCCAAGGGTTCGTCCTGTTCATAGCGCTTGCCCAGTTGCCAAGCGATTTGCGCCTTGGTGAGCTCGGCGCCCAGATAAAAAGCGTGCCCACCGTCGTGTTCTACCCCCAAATGCGGGAACAATTCGAATGGGTCAGTAGCCGACCAAAGGCCGTCGCGGTTGAAGATATGGATGCCCTCTTCGGTAATTTGGATGCGAAAGCTGGGATCTCGGATCATGCTTTTAAGCTCTTTGACTTCCTCCAAATTATACGCCAAAGGCTTAGGCTCGTGCAGGCTCATCAGGCCAGGATGGATGTGTTTGGGCAAAGTGTGGTGCTCGCGCGCGTAAAAGAGAATGCGCCGGGCCAAGTCGGCCTCGGGCACGGCGCGCCGACAGTGGCCGCTGACCTGGGTGGTCAAGATGTTGTGGACGTGAAGCTCCGAGCAGATTCCCAGCAGCATAGCGTTGATGCCTGCGGTGTCGGCGTGGGTAAGCTCAGTGAGGTTGCCTACCCCCATCAGCATCTCGGCTTTAGGGTAGCGCCTTCGGGTTTCGTAGTAGCGCACGATCGAGGCGGTAAAGCCGAAGTGGATGGGTTCTAGGATCGGATCGAGAATAAAGGGTCGGTTTTGGCGCTCTAGGATTTCCACCGCCGCATCCAGGGTCTCTAGAGCCGTAGGGGGTTGGGGAATGAGGATGGGGCAGCTTTCCACTTCTTCGGCGATCCACAAGGTGTCAAGGTGTAAGCTTAAAAGATAATCGGCTCCTGCCCGCCCGCCGCGCAATAGGTCCTCTGGGTTTAACGAATCCACGCTGACCAGATACCCTTGGGCTTTGAGGGCCTGGATCGCTTCTTCCAGGTGCGGAAATTCGGCATTCGGCAGAAATCCTAAGTCGATCACGTCTGCTCCATGGCGCCGGTACCAGTCAGCCTGGCTGATGATCTGCGCTAAGCTCAGCTTGGGCGCGTCGGTGATTTCGGCAAAAATGCGGATGTCGTAACCGGAGAGGTCGGGTTTTTGGGTTTTTTGTCCAAAAAACGCCGGCAAGTCTTTGATCTCGTTGGGGCCGCGTTCGACCGGAAGGCCAAGCTCGTGCGACAGGGCTTCCAGGTCCCCGGTGCAGCGACCAGGGACCACAATCCTGGTGGCGCCGAAGGTATCCTTGAGCCTTCGGCGGATCATGTCGGCGGTCATCAGCGCGGCCACCGTCAGCCCCAGTTGGTGGACGGTGTAGTCAAAATCCGGCTGCATGGCCGCAAGCGTTTGACGAAGCTGCTTTTCTGCCAGCTTGCCGGTGAGAAACAGGATATGCTCGCGCTTGTTGTCAGACATGGGCGGAAGGCGTGGCCAGGTGCCGATATGCTACCATTGGTCAGGTCGTAATTAGACGAATTTCAAGCCATGCGTTTCCTGGAGCGGCTTAACCAAGACAAGCCCAT
>JBKBMR010000131.1:0-4722 GCA_046295755.1 Methylohalobius sp. | reverse complement strand
GGTAGCGGGTGAGTGGCATTCGTGCACACCTAGTTACAAGCCTCTGACTTTAGTCGGGGGTAGTTGACTAACAGGCCCAAAGACCTAGGCAGAAAACTTCAGCGCCCTAGCCTAATTGGCGGCAATTAGCCGATCGTGGTGCCGGTCCAGGCAGGGGAATCGCTTGCCGGAAAACTCTCCTCCAAAGCTTCATCGATCTTACGCTCGTCTTCTTGGCTGGAAGCAGAAAACTCCTCAGCCAAAGCCTCGAAGGCCGCAGCTTCCATCGCCGGCCAGATTTCGGTGTGGGCAATCCCCAGCGAACGCACGATCAGCGCCGCCTTCATGGCCGTGGCGTTGTCGGGAGCCTCCAAAAGATAAAGCAGGTCATAAGGGCCGAGCAAAGCATAGCCGCTTTCGACGGCAACACCGGGGGTGAGAGTTTGAAGTTTATGCCGAACCTTGCGACCCAGTTCGCCCAGTGCTGCCGGAAACGCCAACAGCCTGGACTCGATTCGGCAGGTCATAAAGTATTTGGCCATCGTCTATCTTCGCGGGATGACTTAAGCTTTAAGCGTTATTATGCATTACCGTCATTTGGAATAAAACCGGCTTTCGATTCGTGCCATCCGATCCGAGCCAAAAAATCCCCCAAACTCTCCCCGCTTTGGCGTTCGCCGGCATATTGCTGCAAGCACCGGGAGAGTACGCCAAAAATTCGGGTTTCGTCGATATTCTCCAGATATAGGGCGGCAAGCCGGTCACCCCGGGGGCTGCCACCAAGATATAGATTGTATTTACCAGGTGCCCTGCCGCTCAAACCGATTTCGGCCAGATAAGGACGGGCACAGCCGTTGGGACAGCCGCTGATGCGGACGGTGATCGTTTCGTCCCCAAGACCATAGGACTTTAAAAGTTGTTCGAAGCGCTCCATGAAACGCGGGAAATAGCGTTCTGCTTCTGCCATCGCCAGATTGCAGGTGGGAAGCGCCACACAGGCCAGCGAAGCGCAGCGCGAGGAGGAATGCTTCTCGGTAAGCCCAAGCTCATCGAGCAATCGCTCCATGCGGGGAAGGTCTCCTTCCTCGATCCCGGCCAGAATCAGATTCTGGTTGCAAGTCAGGCAAAGATAGCCGCTTAATTCCTGGGCGACGATGCGCAGGGCGTGCATCAGCTCCCCCTTGACCCGGCCGCATTCGATGTAAAGCCCATAATGCCACTTGCCGTCTTCCCCTTGGACCCAACCGAAAGGGTCTGTTCGGCGGGTAAAGACGATCGGGCGAGGGACCTCCAGCTCCCATCCGAGGCGCTTTTCCAGTTCTTCGGAAAACCATTCGCTCCCGTGGACATCTAGGGTATATTTGAGGCGGGCGCGCGAGCGGTTTTGGCGGTTGCCGAAGTCGCGCTGGACTGCTACCACCGTCTCTGCGACCTGGACCACTTGCTCCGGCAGGCAAAACCCGATCACCTCGCCGAGCCTGGGATAAGTGGCGGGGTCGCCATCGGTCCGGCCCATGCCGCCGCCCACCGAAACGTTGAAACCCATCAGCCTGCCAGCCTCGACGACAGCGATGAAGCCCAAATCGTGGGCAAATACATCCACGTCGTTATCTGGAGGAACGGCTAAGGCAATCTTGAATTTCCGCGGCAGGTAAGTGCGCCCGTAAAGCGGTTCTTCTTCACCTTTCGGCCCTTCAGCCAACTTCTCGCCGTTCAACCAGATTTCGAAATAAGCCCGGGTCTTAGGCAAAAGATGGGCGCTTATATCTTTAGCCAGTTGCCAGACCTTTTGGTGCACGGACGAACGAAAGGGGTTGGCCGTGGCGATGACGTTGCGATTGACGTCTCCGCAGGCGGCGATGCTGTCTAGCCCGATCTGGCGCAGCCCTTGGATCAGGGGTTTTAGGTTCCACTTTAGCACCCCGTGGAACTGGAAGGTCTGGCGAGTCGTCACGCGCAAAGTGCCGTTGCCGTAGCAGCGGGCCAATTCATCGAGCTTAAGCCATTGTTTGGGAGTGCAAACCCCGCCGGGAAGCCGCAGGCGGACCATGAATTCATAGGCCGGCTCCAAACGCTTCTGGCGGCGTTCCTGGCGCAGGTCCCGGTCTTCTTCTTGATAAATGCCGTGGAATTTCAAAAGCTGGCGGTCGGCTTCCTCAGGCAGGCCTGCGGTGATCCGATCCTCAAGCCCTTTGGCGATGGTGCCCCTAAGTCCTTTGCTTTCGTGCTTGATCCTCTCGTTGGGATGGAGCTTATCCAAGGGTTGGGAAAGGTCGGCGTCGCGTTTTAGCATATCAATACACGTCTTTGAGATAGCGCTTTTCCTGTTGGAGCCTCTTGACATACTCCTCGGCCTGGTCGCGGGTATACCTTCCTTCCTTTTGCACCACCTCGACCAAGGCTCTATGTACATCCGGCGCCATCCGGCTGGCGTCGCCACAGACGTAGAAATAGGCGCCTTCCTCCAGCCAGGCGTAAAGCTCGCGCGCGTGTTCGAGCATCCGGTGTTGGACATAAGTCTTCTTAGGCCCGTCACGGGAAAAGGCCACTTCCATACGCGTCAAAAGCCCAGTTTTTAGCCACTTCTGCCATTCTATCTGATACAGGAAATCGGTGCGAAAGCGCCGCTCGCCGAAAAACAGCCAGTTTTTCCCCTTGGCCGCGCACGCTTCGCGTTCCTGCATAAAGGCACGGAAAGGCGCTATCCCCGTGCCCGGTCCGACCATGATGATAGGGGCATCGGGGTCTTTGGGCAAACGGAAATGCTTGTTGGTTTCAACGTAAATGGGAATTCGGTCTCCCATCTTGACGCGCTCGGCAAGGTAGCTTGAAGCGGTTCCCTGACGCCGCCTGCCGTCGATCTGGTACTCGACCACCGCCACCAGCAGATGGAGCTCATCGGGATAAGCCGCTTGGCTGGAGGCGATAGAATACAGCCGAGGCTGCATCGGCCTAAGACAATAGAGCAGCTCCTGGGCGTGAAGGCCGGGTGCCGGAAACTCGCGTACCAGATCGACAATCCAGCGCCCGCGAGTGAATTCCATCAGTTCGCGGCGATTTTCCGGAAGACTTAAGCGTTTCAGTTTGGGGTCCTGGTTGAAGTGGGCGTATCGCTCTACAAACAGCGGCGTCAGTTGGGTGATTTCATAGCAACGCTGCAAAGCTTCGCTCAAAGGGAGGGTTCCCTTAGGAGTTTCGGTCAGCTCATCGGCGGACAATCCTAAAGCTTCGATCAACTCTTCTACCCACTCGAGGGCGTTAGTCGGAATGACCGCTACCGCATCCCCAGGCTCGTAGCTCAGCCCTGAATCCTCGATGGAGAGCTCCAAATGGTGGGTTTTTTTGTCAGAGCCGCGACCGTTGAGATTGACGTTTTCGAACACCAGAGCCAAATAGGGATGGTGGCGGTCATAGCGGGCGGCAGGGATGGGCGAAGCTTGGGGCTCGATCTTAAGCCTCGGCTGGTGGTCGAGCAGCTCGGCCAACTTCGTCACTACCGCGGTCATCCACTCTGCGGCCGGTTGTTCGTAGTCCACGTCGCAATCGCAGCGTGGTTGGAAACGCTCCCCCCCCAAAGCCTCCAAGCGCGCATCGATAACCTTACCGGCTTGGCAGAAAAATTCATAGCTCGAATCCCCCAGCGCCAGGACGGAAAACTTAAGCCCATCGAGCTTGGGAGCTTTGAGCGAATGCAGCAACTCGAAAAACCTCTCTGCCGGAGCAGGCGGATCGCCTTCGCCGTGCGTGCTGGTGATGACCAGCAAGAATTTTTCCTGTTTGAGTTGGCGCAGATCATAATCGGCCATATCCACCGCCTTGGCCCGAAGGCCCTGGTCGATGAGCTTTTGCCTTAAGGTTTCGGCCAGGGCTTGGGAATGCCCGGTCTCGGTGCCGTAGAGCACGGTGACCCAAGGAGTTTTGGCCGGCGTCTGGAGAGCAGGCTCGCGCGCCAAACCGGCCAGATAGCCGCTTACCCATAGCCGCTGATCGTGGGATAAGCTGGCGAGCAGCCGTTCGAGCAACTCGATTTGTTCAGGGGTCAAAGGCGAGTGGGACAATCCGCTCATGCGCGCGTTCTCTCAAGCTGGACCGGTCGGCAAAGTATAAAAAAACCTCAAATAACAAAAAAGAATAAGTTTTCATTTTTATATTCCAAAAATTTTGTGCGCTTCGGCCAAGTCTTTGGCGAGAGCAATCCTGGCTTCTAGGGAAGATGGAATCTCAGCCATCTCCTCGATTTTTTTGAGGCGCTGGAAAAGCCCGGCTCGATTGGCGATCTGAATGGCCAGACCCGGGCGGGCGTTCATCTCCAGCATGAGCGGACCAAGATCGCGGTCCAAAACCACGTCCACGCCGATATAGCCCAGCCCTACCAGATCGGCGCACGCGGCACTCAAACGCAGGATGGTCTCCCAGTGAGGAATCATAAGCTCTACGATCTTGCCTCCAGTGTCCGGATGCTGTTCGAGCAAGGTCTCTTTCCAGGTACCCATCAGGGTACGACCGCTGACCAGGTCAATGCCCACCCCGACTGCTCCCTGATGCAGATTAGCCCTGCCGTCCGAGAGCCGGGTAGGCAGCCTGATCATCGCCATAACTGGAACCCCGCGAAAAACAATGGTACGAATGTCGGGGACGCCTTGATAGCTGACGTTCTGGAACACGGGGTCGAAATCGATGCGGCGTTCGATCAGCGCGCTGTCCGGCAAACCGCCAAGGCTATAGAGGCCACTGAGGATATTG
>JBKBMR010000130.1:4464-4728 GCA_046295755.1 Methylohalobius sp. | reverse complement strand
ACTCCCAATGCCTTGCTTGAGGGCTTCTGCCGCTCCGTGTTCCTCCCACAAGAGGGCCATGCGTTCGACCGTCATGGTTAAGATGACCATCGGGAAAAGCGCCACTGAAAGCCCCCTCTCCAGCCCAAGCTTGTGGCTCAAGAGGCTGATCAGGACCATCAAGATGATGACGATGATCAAGACCGAAGCCAGTCTGGGCACTAAGAGCAATTGCAGATATTCTAAATAAAACCGGCAGCCAAGCCCCAGCGCCACGACTAAAGA
>JBKBMR010000130.1:2576-4454 GCA_046295755.1 Methylohalobius sp. | reverse complement strand
CCCCAAGGCAGTTCGGTTTCACGGAACGCCAAGGCAATGAGAATCGGCATGAAGGTGCCAAAGGTTTTGATCCCGACTACGTTGCGCAAAAACACGATCAAGAATGCTCCCACCGGAATCATCAACAGCACTCGATAAACGTGCTGAGTCTGAATCGGCAGGCTGAACAAGGAGAACTCCATGATGTCGGAATCCAGTTTGCGGGCGCGCTGTTCTGCGACTCGAACTGCCTCCTGGGTATGGCGGCTGACCGCAAGCTCGAGTTTTATGCTGTTTCCCCCTTCGATAACCGCCACCGGCTCGCTTCCAATCGCCCAAACCAACGCGTTTTCAGGAATTCCGCTACCCCCGCTCTCCGGATCGAACGTCACCCACTCTTCACCGTTATGTACCTGCAGCCACGGCAGCAATTCCCCGTGACGTATTTTTTCATGCAAGATCAACACCTGAACAGGGCGCGAGGGAATCCGCGCCCCGGCAAGCAGCTGGCGGATTCGTTCCATTTTTTCCTGCGGCGTCTTGACGTCGCGCAGCAGGATCTGGACGTTGGCGTCTGGCAAAGCGGCGTTCAGACGCAACAACAGCTCGCGGGTGAAAGTGAGGGTATCGGCGGATTTCTGGCGCACCTCATCCAACAACGCCGTGACCGCGGGGGCGATGTCGGGTGAGTATTCAGGCACAGTTGGAGCAGCAGGAAGATCGCGCTTGGTTTTTTGTTTGGTAACCTCGCCCGGGGTCTCCGCTGCAGGAGCGCGCGTCAACTGCAAGTGATAATAAAGCGTCTGTTCCCCCTTGGCCCTGCGAACTACCCATTCGGCAAAGCGATTGGTTTTCTCTTCGTGAATGGTCAAGCCATAACGACCAGAGACAAAGTCCTCGTCGAGGATCAAAAACCCAGGCGGCGCCTTGGGCAGGGCAAAGCGGACCTTGACCGGCTTGCCTTTCGCCTTAAAGAACAACCTAGCTTCCACGCTCCAAACTTCTATCTCCTCGGAGGGTAACAGCGGCAACCCCAGCCGGATGACTTTGTAACCCCCCAAGGCCAGGGCAAAGACCACCAAAGCCAAGGCCAAAAGCTTAAGATGCAGGTTTTTCAAACCAATTCCTTGAAATTAGGTATAAACGCTATTGGAACCTTAAGCTCGATTCGACCAGGCGCTTACATCGTTTGGGACTGGTGTCGAAAGTATAGGTTGTTGTGGCATCGACCAAAATCCGTTCTTGCTTCAGAAGGCTTCGGCCCAGGAGCACCGGATAATTGAAGCGCCTGCGGTCGATCAGGCTGAATTCAGCGGTGACCAGCCTATCCCCAAGACACACGTCCAACGCCACCACCGGCCGCTCCTGATAGGCCGCGGTGTGACGCTTGATGCGCACATCTCGAAGCAATGGCCGCTCGATGATCGCCGGCTTGGTCTTTCGGCGCGGATCGAAGGTTTTAAAGCGCACCCATTCTTTATTATCGCGCTGGAAATATTCGATATCGACGGCATGGAGGGAGGAGGTCTTTGCACCGGTATCCAATTTTCCTTTAAGCTTGATTCCCCATGGTTCGAGCACAACCCATTCCAACCAGCCCGCAGTCTGGCGATCTTGCGCACCAGCCCAGGCGCAAACACCCGCCGACAGCCCAAGCAGGAGCAAAACCCACCTCCACTTTTTCCAGCGATAGGGCAAAAAAACCAAGCAGCTAGCATTCAAGCCGAGGCTCTCCATAAGCACTTATCTAGAATTGTCCCCCATCAAAAGGCCAGTAACATAGCCTTGCTGCTTGCTGTGTGACTTTCGATGTTTCACGTGAAACATCGAAATTCAACTCTGGTGCCTGCCCAGCTTCTCCAGAGCAAGGGCGTGGATGTTGCCGAAACTGCCATTGCT
>JBKBMR010000130.1:0-2476 GCA_046295755.1 Methylohalobius sp. | reverse complement strand
AACATCGAAATTCAACTCTGGTGCCTGCCCAGCTTCTCCAGAGCAAGGGCGTGGATGTTGCCGAAACTGCCATTGCTCATAAATACCCAATGGTCGCCGGGTTGAGCGAGCACCATCAATTCAGCAAGAAGCTCCTCCAGATCGTGGCAAACCCGAAGGGACGGATAATCGGCCATCAAGGCTTTAGCATCCCAGCCCAGATCGGGTGGGGCGTAAATGAAAGCCAAGTCGGCATCAACCAGGGACTGCGCCAAACTGGAGGTATGAACCCCCATGCGCATAGTGTTGGAACGGGGTTCTACGATGGCGATCAAGCGCCGGCCCTTGATCCGAGCGCGCATCCCTTTAAGGGTAGCAGCGATCGCGGTGGGGTGATGGGCGAAATCGTCATAAACCGAAACACCGGCCGCTACACCGCGCAGCTCCAGCCGGCGTTTGACTCCTTCAAAGCCCTCCAACGCGGAACACGCCCGCTTAGGGTCAATGCCGGCATGGCTTGCGGCGGCGATGGCGGCCAACGCATTGGCCACATTGTGGCGCCCGCTGAGCATCCAGGAGACCACAGCGATCGGCTTGCCGGCGTGGAAAACTTCAAACCGGCTGCCGTCTTCGGAGAGCAAGCACGCATTCCAATCGGCTGGCGCGTTCTCCACCCCGAAACGCTCGACCGGCGTCCAACATCCCTGCGCAAGCACTGCCTGTAAATTGCGGTCCCCGGCTGAGACGATCAGACGACCGTTGCCCGGCACAGTACGCACCAAGTGGTGGAACTGAAGCTGAATGGCGGCAAGGTTTGGGAAGATATCGGCATGATCGAATTCCAGGTTATTGAGGATGGCGGTGCGCGGGCGATAGTGAACGAACTTGGAACGCTTGTCGAAAAAAGCGGTATCGTACTCGTCCGCTTCCACCACGAAAAAAGGGGGATCCCCAAGCCTGGCAGAGCGGGCGAAATTTTTGGGAATTCCGCCGATCAAAAACCCAGGATTTTTCCCCGCCCTCTCCAAAATCCAGGCAAGCATGGAGGAAGTGGTGGTTTTGCCGTGAGTACCGGCGACTGCGAGCACCCAACGACCTTTGAGGACCGCATCGAAGAGCCACTGTGGGCCGGAGGTATAAGGCAAGCCACGCTCCAGCACCGCTTCCACCTCCAGGTTACCCCGCGACAGCGCATTGCCGACGATCACCAAATCGGGTGCTGGGTCGAGATTGGCAGGAGAGTAATGATTGAGCTGAATACCGAGTGCCGCCAGCTGAGTGCTCATGGGAGGATAGACATCCCGGTCAGAACCGGTAACCTCAAATCCCAATTCGCGGGCGAGGATCGCCAGTCCTCCCATAAAAGTGCCGCAGATACCGAGGATATGAACGCGCATGCCAATATGGTACTAGAAGAGGATGATTTTTTCTTCTTTTTGATCCTAGCCTACTCTAGGCCAGGGCCTTGTCTGATGGATCCAAACTGCCACGCCTTCAAGGTGATTGCGTAGGGTCTTCTTCTGCCCTGGCCGGTTCCGGTTCGCCCTTGCCTTGGGAGTCAGCAGGAGGTCCATCAGCCTGAGGCGGATTCTGGGAAGGCTGCGATGGCTGGCCTACGGCAGCTGTCAGCAGTTTGAGAATTTCTGGATTAGCCGCTTGTTTGGCTTTGTCCAGAACCGACTGACCTGCCTTGTCTTGGGCGTTTATGTCGGCACCGGCTGCCACCAATAGCTCGACCACTTCAGTCCAGCCACCCACGACCGCGTCCATCAGCGGAGTGATACCGCGGTTGTCGGCGGCATTGACGTCAGCGCCATAGCTCAAAAGCAAGCGCACGCAGCGCTCATTGCCGAAGAAAGCCGCTCCCATCAGCGCAGTGCGACCAGTGGCAGTTCTTGCATCGACGTCCACCCCCTGAGCCAGGATCGATTGGAGTTGGGAGATCCTGCCCTGACTGGCGGCAGCAAACAACTCAGCTGCAGGATCGCCAGCTTGCGCCAGCAAGGGTATCAGCATCACAAAAAAAAGACAAAACAGCAGCTTCATTTTTTACTAACAAGCCATTCCCTAGATAAAGTATAGACAGCCAGCCGCGGCAGACTTGCATTAAGGGTAGGGTTAGAATACAAAACAAATCCTCTTTTTAAGAGATTGTCCGCGTTGCAGGCAACAGTCAAGCCTTCAGGGAGGGCGTTCTATGGCCCATTATGCTATCGGCGATATCCAAGGTTGTTTCTTTGAGCTGCAGAAACTGCTGGATAAGATCAACTTCGATCCAGCTTCCGACCTGCTTTGGTTCACCGGTGACCTGGTCAACCGGGGGCCTCACTCCTTAGAAACCTTACGTTTCGTAAAAAACTTGGGCAATCGAGCGGTGACCGTGCTGGGCAACCACGATCTTCACCTGCTTGCGGTCGCGCACGGTCAAGAATACCGCCATAAGCAAGATTTGGCCGATGTACTCTCAGCGCCTGACTGGGAGGAGCTGATCGATTGG
>JBKBMR010000129.1:0-4814 GCA_046295755.1 Methylohalobius sp. | reverse complement strand
GGCCTCAGCCAGGCGGGCGCGATCGACGGCGGTCACGCGTAGGCCCCAATTCGCCAACTGCCAACTCCAGCCGCCCGGAGCCGCCCCCAAATCGACGGCAGTCATTCCAGGCTGTAAAAATCGCGCGCGTTCCTCTTCATTTAAAAGAACTTTGCAGGCTTCAACCAACTTTAGCACCGAGCGGCTAGGAGCTTGCTTGGGGAACTTCAAGCGCACGATGCCACCCGGCCAAGGGCAGGCAAAACCGCAGGGAACTTCCCCGAGCCAGACGGAGTTGGAAGTGGTAAACAGTAGGCGCAGCTCCAGCAAAGCGCCTTCAGCCAAATAACCGCGCGCGGTTAACGCCTCAGTCAAAGGTTTGGCAAAACTTCGGCAAAGCTTCGCTAAAGGGCGACCGATCTCACTGTCGGGAGATTCCAGCTCGATTGTTCGATAGCGCTTAGCCCAGCGCTCCCCCAAGGTGGCCAGGATAGGGCTCAAGCGGTCATGGCTAGGCAATCCCTCTAGGTGGGCAAACCACGGCCACACCTGGCGGGCAAAGATTAAAGTTTGCCAGTTGGGCGCTTGTTCCCAAGCCAGCGGCCTAGGCTGCTCAGAAACGAGCACCACAAACCCTTGACCCTCCTTGGCCTCAACCGTACCCAAGGGAAAGCGCGCCAGCTCCTTGGCCAATTCGCGCTCAAATCCCGACCGACACAGAGCGATGAATCCGCGACAAGCAGGAAGCTGGATTTTCTTTTCTTTCGCCCTCATATAAAGTTTGCAACTAACTCTAAGGAGAGTGCTTTTATGGAAAACGCCGAAACTGCCTTGCAGGCCATTCAAACCCAAACTCAATCTTTTTTGAACCAGCAGCTGAAGGACTTAAGTTGGGAGCTCAACGAGCTAGAACTTAAGCTCAACAAGCTGCGCGCCTACTTGAACGAAGTGGAAAAAAAAGGGCTTGAAGCCACCTCCGCCATCCGCGCGCAAAAGCACAAGGTCAATGAACTCAGGCAAAAAGTCAAAAAACACAACCTGCTTTTGGCCAAAATCGACCCCCACTTAGCCCCCCACGAATACCAGCGCTTAAGCCAAGAACGCGACGCCTTAGAAGGCGAATTGGCCAAGGCGCTGCACGAACTGGAGCAGCGGCGCGAAGCCTATGACCAAATTCTGGCCGAGGAAGACAACCTGACCCACCGCGAGTGGGAACTCGAGCAGGAACTCAGTGAAAAACGAACGCGCTATGAGAAACTGCTTTACCAACTCTCTCAGCTGGCGCAAACCATGGAGCGGCATGTGCGAGAAATGCGCGCCAAGCATTTTTAGCAAATCCTAGGCAAAGGCTCGCCTTCAGGCCAATCGAGCAGGCGCTGGCCGCCAAATAAAGTGTGCAACACCACTGTCTTAGAAGGGGTCGCCTCCACCACGCCGACGATGGCCGCTTCCTGGCCATCGGGATGCGCTTTCAAGGCCGCCAGCGCTTCTTCTGCCACCTCGGGCGCCACCACGGCCAAAAACTGCCCTTCGCAGACAAGATGCCAAGGGTCTATGCCTAAAAGCTCGCACAATCCCCGCACTTCCTCGCGCACCGGGATCTGCGCCTCGAACAAGTGTAAGCAGCAGCCAGAGGCCAAGGCGAACTCGTTGGCCACCGCCGCTATCCCGCCGCGCGTGGGATCGCGCAAGGCGCGAACGCCTTGCGGGCAGGCGGTAAGAAGCTGCTCGACTAAGCGGTTCAAAGGTCGGCAGTCGCTGGCCACCGGACAATCCATGCCCAACTCGCCGCGCGCGGCCAAAATGGCTGCTCCGTGCTCGCCGATCGGGCCGCTTACTAAAATCTTGTCGCCAGGACGGACGTGCGCAGCCCCAAGCTCTCTGTCTTCTGGAATCTCTCCTACCCCACAGGTAGCGATGAACACTTTGTCCGCCGCTCCTTTAGGTACCACCTTGGTGTCGCCGGCGACGATGCGCACCCCAGCTTCTGCGGCCGCTTCCCGCATCGAGCAGGCAACGCGGCGTAAATCTGCCAGCGCCAAGCCTTCTTCTAGGATAAAAGCACAGCTCAAATACAAAGGTTTGGCACCGCCTACGGCCAAATCGTTGACCGTGCCGCACACAGCCAGCTTTCCAATGTCGCCGCCGGCAAAGAAAATCGGGTCGACCACAAACGCATCGGTAGTAAAGGCGAGCTTCCCACTGAGTTTGGGCAAACGCGCTTGATCCTCCAAGAGAGCAAGCTCCAGGTCGGCAAAAACCTCCAAAAACAGCTCGCAGATCAAGCGATGCATCGCCAATCCACCGCTGCCATGGGCCAAGGTGATATAAGCTTCCCTCATGGCATATAATCGCCGTATAGGTAAGACGATGGAATGTCATTTCGACGAGCGTTAGCGAGGAGAAATCTTAAAGATTTCTCGCTCGAAATGACAAATCAAGATTCCCTTCGGTAACGATACCAAGCCGCACACGCTCCCTCGCTCGATACCATCAGCGCCCCCAAAGGCGCTTCCGGTCGGCAGCGCGCGCCAAAATGCGGGCAAGCGTTGGGCTTGAGCTTGCCGCTTAAGACTTGGCCGCAAGGAAGGGGTTCTTCGTCCGTTTTAGGAATGGTGATCCTAAAGCGGCGCTCGGCGTCGAAAAGCGCATAGCGCTCTTTGATCCGCACGCCTGAGGCAGGAAGCTTCCCCAACCCCCGCCATTCCGCCTGCGGCACAGCCTCGAACACCTGGGCGATGGCCTGTTGGGCGATGGGATTGCCGTAAGGGCGCACGCTGCGCCGATATTGATTCTCCAGCGCACAACGCCCCTCGTTAAGCTGCTTTAGAAGCAACCACAGCGCTTGGAGAAGATCGATGGGTTCAAATCCGGAAACCACGGTCGGGATCGCGTATTCTCGCGGAATAAAAGCAAAGCTTTCTGCTCCAATTACGGTAGCCACGTGCCCAGGAGCGATGATGCCTGCCAAACCGAGCTCAGGGTCGGATAAAACCGCGCGTATCGCCGCCTCGGTGGTGATGTGGCGGCACAGCACCGAGAAATTGGCGATCTCCTCGCGCTCGGCCTGGAGAATGGTCAAAGCGGTGGCCGGCTGGGTGGTCTCAAAGCCGATGGCGAAAAACACCACCTCGCGCTCAGGGTGGCGGCGCGCCAATGTTAAGGCATCCAAAGGCGAATAGACGATGCGCACATCCGCCCCACAGGCTTTGGCCGCAAGCAGGCTGCCTGAGCTTCCTGGAACGCGCACCGCATCGCCAAAGCTGGCCAAGATCACTTTGGGGTCTTGCGCCAAAGCGCAGGCAAAGTCTATTGCCTCGCGCGGCAGCACGCACACCGGGCACCCAGGGCCGTGTACCCAGTCGATGGCCGAAGGTAAAACTTGATGAAGGCCATAGCGGAAAATGGCGTGGGTGTGGCCACCACAGAATTCCATAATCGGCAAAGGACCGTCCGGAAAACGCGCTAGGCGATTTTCGATTTTCTTTATCCAAGCGCGAGCTAAGCTTGGGCTTCGAAACTCACTCAGGTAGCGCATCAAGCCACCGGGCTGCTTCCTCATCGATGCGGCTTAAGGCAAAGCCTACGTGTACCACTACCCATACGCCGATAAGGTCCTCTAGGCGCTCTCCCTCCTCAATCACGCAGGCCAGGTTTACCTCGCGCCGAACACCGCCTATGTCCACCTGGGCCAATTGTCGCTCGGCATCGGAGATGGCGACGATCTTTCCCGGAACACCTAAACACATGATAGCTACCCCTCTTGTGCTGCAGCAATGAGCGCTTGCCCTACCGCCAAACCGCCGTCGTTCATCGGAATCTGCTCGGGAATCCACACCGAAAGCCCAAGACAAGTCAAAGCCTCGGTCAGGGTTTCCAACAGCAAGCGATTTTGAAAAACTCCACCGCTTAAAGCTACCGTAGCACAGTCTAGCTTTGCCGCAAAGCAGCCGATGAGTTGGCTCCAAGCTTGAGCTAAGCCCAAATGAAAACGGCGGGCGATGGTTTCTTTAGGAACACTGCACGCCAAATCCGCCAAAAGCTGCGACCACATCGGCTTAGGATCAAGCTGCCACAGATCGCCTGAGACGATGGCCAAAGAATACGCTCTTTTGTCCTCGCTGCGCCAGGCAAGGCATTCTAGTTCTGCCGCCGCCTGGCCTTCGTAGGTCTGATTCTCAAAACATACCCCTAAAGCCGCCGCTACCGCATCAAACAGCCGCCCACACGAAGAAGCCAACGGCGAATTTAAGCCGCTTTCGAGCATTTTTTGTACTAAAGCCAGAGGCTTTCTCTCAAGCTCTGGAAAATAGGTCAGCGGAATTTCGGCTTGCCACAATTGCGCTGCCAAATTGCGCCAAGGCTCGCGCATGGCCTTGGTTCCGCCGAGCAAGGGGCAAGGTTTAAGGCACGCCAAGCGCTTAAAGCTTCGATAATCGCCAAACAAAAGCTCTCCTCCCCAAAACGTTCCGTCTACGCCATAGCCCAATCCGTCTAAAATCAGGCCGAGCACCGGCTTGCCATCGCGCGGATGGCGGTATTCGGCCAAAACCGCCGCCAGATGCGCGTGGTGGTGTTGGACCGCAACCAGCGGGAGCTTTTTCTGTTCAGCCCACTTTCGCCCTAACTTAGTCGCCAGGTACTCTGGGTGCAAATCCACTGCCAGACAGCGCGGCGTGAACGCAAACAGCGCCAAATACGCTTCAAGCTCCCTGAGGTAGCGGGCAAAGCTTGCGGCTTGTTCCAAATCGCCCAAATACTGCGAGAGCACGATCTGCCCTTGGGCGATTAGGGCAAAGCTGCTTTTGAGCTCTCCCCCAAACGCCAAGATGCCT
>JBKBMR010000128.1:2297-4823 GCA_046295755.1 Methylohalobius sp. | reverse complement strand
CCTCTTTCCTGGCGCGCACTGGCCTGAGACTGATGGACCTTGCCCAGGAAACCTATGAGTTTACCCACTTCATCGGCGAAGCTACGGTGATCTTCCTGCGGTTTCTGTACGGCAAAGCCCGCTACCGTAGCCAGGACCTATGGTGGCTTTTGCAAGAATGCGGCCCTAGCGCGTTGCCCATCGTTACCCTCATCGCCCTCCTGGTCGGCTTGATTTTGGCTTATGTAGGCGCGGTGCAATTGTCCTTGTTTGGCGCCCAAATATATGTAGCCAATTTGGTGGGACTTGGCATGTTGCGCGAGATGGGGGCGATGATGACGGCGGTGATCATGGCCGGCCGCACAGGAGCCGCCTACGCCGCCCAGCTCGGCACCATGCAGGTCAACGATGAAATCGACGCCTTGAAGACTCTGGGGCTGTCGCCTATGGAATTTCTGGTTTTGCCGCGGATGCTGGCACTGATCCTCACGGTGCCGCTCCTGACCGTCTACGCGGATGTGGTCGGTATCGTAGGCGGGGCGCTTGCCGCAGTCAGCGTCTTCGAGCTCACCTTCCTAGAGTATGTTCATCAAACCCGCGCTGCTTTGGGGCTACACGATGCCCTCGTGGGCTTGATCAAAGCCGTGGTGTTCGGTGTCTTGATCGCGGCTTCTGGCTGCCTGCGCGGCATCCAATGTCAGCGCAGTGCGCAAAGCGTGGGCGAGGCGGCCACCTCGGCGGTGGTCACTGGCATCGTCGCCATCGTCGTGGCCGATGCGCTGCTGACGATTCTGTTTACCCGCTTGGATTTTTAGCACGTGGCCGAACCCCACCTCGTCGTCCGCGACCTGACTCTGACTTACGGCGAGCGGGTCATTCTGCAGGATTTGAATTTCACCATCGGCCGAGGCGAGATCTTCATCATCATGGGCGGCAGTGGCTGCGGCAAAAGCACCCTGCTGCGCCATCTGGTAGGCCTCTTGCAGCCGGCCAAGGGCCAAGTGCTCTACGGCGGGAAAGTGGATTTATGGCGCGCCGACCCGGACACCCGCTCGCAGATCCTGCGCCGGATCGGCGTCCTATATCAGAGTGGGGCGCTGTGGAGCTCGATGACCCTGGCCGAAAACGTCGGCTTGCCGCTTGCCGAATATACCGATTTGGATACCCGCACAATCCGCGAACTGGCCTCGCTCAAACTGGCCTTGGTAGGGCTTTCAGGTTTTGAGGATTATTATCCCTACGAAATCAGCGGCGGCATGCAGAAGCGCGCCGGTCTCGCCCGCGCCATCGCGTTGGATCCTGAAGTTTTGTTTTTCGATGAGCCTTCGGCGGGACTGGATCCCTTGAGTGCCAAGCGCCTAGACGATTTGATCTTGGAACTGCGCGCCAGCCTAGGCGCGACCGTAGTTATGGTCACCCACGAACTGCCTAGCATCTTAGCGCTGGGCACCGATTCCATTTTTCTCGACCCTGAGACCAAAACCGCCATCGCCCAGGGGCCGCCCCGTAAACTCTTAGAATCCAGTCCCAATCCCAAGGTGCGTGAATTTCTAACCCGCGGAGGAACCCTATGAGCAGACCTGTCAATCCTGCCCTAATCGGGGCATTCGTGCTCGGGGCGCTGGCGATTGCGTTCTCCGCCCTCCTGATCTTCGCCGGTGGTGAACTGTGGTCGGAGCGCGAGCGCTACGTAGTGTACTTCTCTGAATCGGTCAACGGCTTGAACGTGGGGGCACCGGTGAAGATGCGCGGTGTCCAGGTAGGTAAGGTAACCGAGATCCTGGTCCAATACCAACCTAAAGCGCGCACCCTGACCACTCCGGTGGTGATCGAAGTCGACCTAAAACCGCTTAAGATCGAGGACAAACCCGGTTTTCCCTGGCAACGCCTAGGGATCGGTGAGCTGATCGAGGAGGGGCTTCGCGCCCAGCTTAAACTGCAAAGCTTAGTCACCGGCCAGTTATACGTGGACTTAGACTTTCGCCCCGAAACTCCGCTGCAGCTGGCGGGAACTTACCGGGGGCTGGAAGAAATCCCTTCTATCCCCTCCAGCCAGGAGGAGATCGAGAACACCATCGGTGAACTGGTGCGCGAGATCCGCCAGCTTCCTCTTAAAGAAACCATCCGCACGGTCAATTCCACCCTGTCCCATCTCGAAGCGGTGGTCAGTCAACCGCAGTGGCAAACCTCAGCCCAAAAGCTAGACCAGGTTCTGGAAAACCTCAATCGCCTGACTGAACAGCTCGGCCCGCGCTTGGATCAGATCGGCGCCCGGTTGGATCAAAATCTGATCGCTTCCCAGCGCGTTTTCCAACGGCTAGACAGCGAATTGACGCCGCTGTTGCAACAGGGGCGCGGCACCTTGCAGCAAGCCGAACGGGCTTTCAGCGAATTAACCGAAACGCTTGGCCTCAACTCCCCCATCGTCAACAACCTCTCCACCACCCTTGAGGAGCTACGCGATGCAGGGCGCGATATGCGCGTCTTGACGGAGATGCTCCAGACCCAACCGGAAGCGCTGCTGCGCGGCAAACAGGAGATCCGCCG
>JBKBMR010000128.1:0-2198 GCA_046295755.1 Methylohalobius sp. | reverse complement strand
GTGAGATTCCAGTTTATCCATCTAGGCTTTGTGTTATTCGCCACCGGGTGCGCCATCACCGGCAAAAGCCCGCCCACTCAGTTCTATATTCTTCCCGGCGCTGCAGTCGCCACGCAGGCGTCTGCCATTCAGGAGACGATCGGCCTTGCCCCGATCAGCCTGCCGCGCTATCTGGACCGGCCACAAATCGTGACCGTGGAACCTGGCGGCCGGGTGACGCTGGCCGAGTTTCATCGCTGGGCTGAACCCCTGGCAGCTGGCTTTGGCCGGGTATTGGCAGCAGGCTTGAATGCCCGCTTACCGGGTAAAGCCGTCGTCGTACTCCCCGCTCCGCTGCCCGTCGCACGAACGGTGGAAATCCAAGTCCAGGATTTCCGCACCGATTCTGATCGGTGCGTGCTCACCGTCACTTGGCGTCTGCGGCGCAGCAACGAGACCTTGAGCTGGCAACGGCAGACCATCGAGCAACCCTTACCGGACAGAAGTTATTCTGCCGTCGTCAGCGCCATGGGTAAAACCATAGATGGACTGGCCGAACGCATCGCTGAGAAGCTCAGGTAGCTCCAAGACTGCAATTTGGGATTCGCCCCTGATCGCGGGCGGCTTCTTGCAGGGGCAGTACCCGCGGCAGTTGGCGCTCGATTTCCTGGATGCGGGCAGCATGCGAGGGGTGGGTGGAGAGCCACTCCGGGGGAGCGCGACGGCTGACCTGAGCCATGTTGTGCCAAAGCCGGATTGCTTCGCGCGGGTCAAAGCCGGCTCTCGCCATCAACTCCAGACCGATCACGTCGGCCTCGGCCTCCTGGATGCGGCTGAAAGGCATCAGCACCCCGACCTGAGCGCCTACCCCTAACGCGCCCATCAGCAACCGGCCGGTGGGCGACTGCGGCACGGCGAGGGCCTGAATCAGGCCTAAAGCCTGTTCCACAGCAAACTCCTGCGACACCCGCTCGTTGCTGTGGCGCGCCAGAACGTGGCCGATCTCATGACCTAAAACAGCCGCCAACTGGTGCTGGTTGCGGGCCGCCTTGAGCAAACCGGTATAGACCCCGAGCTTGCCTCCCGGTAGGGCAAAAGCGTTGACTTGATCCGATTTGAAGACGGCCACTTCCCACCGCCCTCCCAGAGTGCGGGTTAACTCGTCGGCGACGCAGCGGACGTAAGCATTGACGGCAGGGTCGGTCTCGAGGCGCTCTTTGCGCTTGATCTGTTCGAAGGCCTGAAATCCCATCTGGGCCAGCTGCGCCTCGGGCATGAGCAGCAACTGAGAGCGCCCAGTGGGCGAGGTGGCGCAGGCCACCAAAACTCCCAAGCCCAAGCCAAATAAAATGCTCCTGATCACTCTTTAGAATCCATAAAAGTTGACGTTTGCGATTGCCTGGCTCACCGCTTAAACATTGCTGCAAGCTAAAAGATGGCATAAAGTATGAAAAAGCTATCACAGAAGTAAACGCCTGTCATGACCAAAACCTCTTATCCTGGCGTCGAGCGTCGCAGACAAACCGACCGCATGATCTACGAACTGCTTACAGAGCGCAAAGAGATGTGGGCTGCGTATTGGGAGGTGGCCAAACTCAAGCCGTTTGACCAGCACCAGGAAGCGCTAACACAAACCTTGGCGAGATTTTGCCAAATCATGATCGACTATATCTCCTTAGGCCATTTTGGCATTTATCATCGCATCATCAACGGCACTGAGCGCCGTCAGCGGGCAATTCAAGCCGCCCAAACTTTGTATCCAGAAATCGCCGAAGCCACCGAAGTCGCCATCGAGTTCAACGAGCTTTACGAAGCTGGAAAGCTCTCCGACCCTGTCGTCCTAGCGCGCGAGTTGTCCAAACTAGGCGAGGCCCTAGCCAAAAGGATAGAACTGGAAGATCAACTGATCGATTCACTGTCTAAGTAATGAAATTCTGCTCTCACTGCGGCGCCCGGCTGGTGATCAAAATCCCCGCTGGTGAGGACCGCGAGCGCTTCGTGTGCGAGGCGTGCGGCACCATCCACTACCTGAACCCGAAAATCATCGCCGGCTGCTTGCCTCTCTGGCAGGGCAAGATTTTATTGTGTCGGCGCGCCATCGAACCGCGTTATGGGCTGTGGACCCTGCCTGCGGGATTTATGGAGTTGGGGGAGAGCTTAGAGGAAGCTGCCATTCGCGAAACCTGGGAAGAAGCCGGCGCCAAGGTCAGACAGCTTGC
>JBKBMR010000127.1:0-4899 GCA_046295755.1 Methylohalobius sp. | reverse complement strand
GAAGCCTTGACCTCGGTCGCAGGAGCGTCTGGCAATGCGGTCTATGCCGACGCCATCCTGGAAATGCGCGAGCAAGTCGCCACCGGTCAGCAGCTTCAGCAGGCCATGCGCCAGACTGGGCTTTTCCCCCACATGGTGATTCAGATGGTCGCGATCGGCGAGGAATCCGGGGCCATTGACAGCATGCTCGCCAAGGTGGCCGACTTTTACGAGGAGGAAGTGGACAACGCGGTGGACGCTTTGAGCAGTCTGATGGAACCTGCAATCATGGCCTTTTTGGGGATTGTGGTTGGGGGGCTGGTGATCGCTATGTATCTGCCGATCTTCAAACTGGGATCGGTGGTCTAATGGAGCTTTTTGAAGCACTGGCGTACAGCCGAGCGCTGTTTTTGACCACCTGCGTCCTCCTCGGCTTGTTGATGGGAAGCTTCCTCAACGTGGTGATCTACCGCTTGCCGAAGATGCTTGAACGAAGGTGGCGACGCGATTGTTTGGAAATGTTGGGCCAACCGCCTGAATCAGCAAGCGAGCGCTTTGATCTCGTATATCCTCCATCCACCTGCCCAAGCTGCGGTCATCGGATCCGCGCCATCGAGAATATTCCCATCCTGAGTTATCTGCTTCTTAAGGGGCGTTGCGCTGCTTGCGGCACTGAAATTTCCCTTCGCTACCCGTTGATCGAGGGATTGACAGCGATTCTCTCGGCGATCGTGGCGTTGAGATTCGGCGTAAGTCTCCAGACCCTGTGGGCACTGGTGTTTACCTGGAGCCTCATCGCTTTGAGCTACATCGACATCGACCATCAACTTCTGCCCGACGCCATCACCTTGCCTCTCCTCTGGCTTGGCTTGCTCTTGAGCCTATCCGGCGCATTCACCGACCCGACTTCAGCCATCCTGGGAGCAAGCACCGGTTATGGAATCTTGTGGAGCGTTTATCATTTGTTTCGACTTGCCACTGGCAAAGAAGGCATGGGGTATGGTGATTTCAAACTGCTAGCGGCCGCAGGTGCCTGGCTGGGATGGCAGATGTTACCTCTGATCGTCCTCCTCTCCTCCCTGGCAGGGGCAGTGATCGGACTCAGTTTGACTTTGATTCTGGGCCGCGACAAGAATATCCCGCTGCCTTTTGGACCATATCTCGCTCTGGCCGCTTGGATCGCTCTGGTATGGGGTAAGGATCTGAACCGGCTTTATTTGCAACTGAGCGGAATCGGCTGAAGGTGCTTAAGCCATGCTCAAAATCGGGCTGACCGGTGGCATCGGCAGTGGTAAAAGCACCGTGGCCCGGCTGTTCGAACGCCGTGGAGTCCCGGTGATCGACGCCGACCGCATCGCTAGGGAACTCGTCGAACCAGGTCGTCCGGCTCTCCAAGCGATCAGAGAGATCTTTGGCCCAGAAGTCATCGAGCCTGGCGGTCGGCTGGATCGAGCCAAACTGCGCTCTATAGTTTTTTCCGACCCTAAGGCGAAACTAGCCTTGGAAACCCTCCTCCATCCGCAGATTTTCGCCGAAATGGCACGCAGGGTTGATCTCTGTCAAACACCTTATTGCATCCTCGCCATTCCCTTGCTGGTGGAAACCGGCGCTAGGGAGCGGGTGGATCGGGTGTTGGTAGTGGACTGCCCCAAAGCGCTTCAGATCGAGCGAATCAAGCGCCGCGACCGGCTTCCCGAAGATCTGATCCTGAAAATCCTGGCCAGCCAAGCCTCACGCAAGGAGCGCCTCGCAATTGCCGACGAAGTGATCGACAATGCCGGAAACTTGAGCGACTTGGAACGGCAGGTAGAGGAACTCCATCGTTTTTACCTGCGTCTCAGTTCAGAGCGCAAATGCCGAAACTGACCCTACCGCCGCTTAGCTTATACGTCCATTTGCCCTGGTGCGTACGCAAGTGTCCTTATTGCGATTTCAATTCCCACGCGCTTTCAGGAAGCTTACCGGAGAAAGATTACGTAGATGCGCTGCTTGCGGACCTGGCCCAAGACCTTGCCTGGCTCGAGGGGACAAGAGCGAGGCTGGATAGTATCTTCCTAGGCGGTGGCACCCCCAGCTTGTTCTCTCCGGACAGTCTGGCAAGGCTGCTTGCGGGTATCCGCAGGCTTATTCCCTGGAACGATGACATCGAAATCAGCATCGAGGCCAATCCCGGCACAGTGGAAAGCGGCAAATTCAGGGAATTTCGGGCTTTGGGCATCAATCGCCTATCGCTTGGGATCCAGTCGTTTCAGGATGCCAAGCTCAGGGCTTTAGGACGAATCCATACTGCTCGCCAAGCCATGGCCGCGATCGAGACGGCCAAATCGGCCGGGTTTTTAAACCTCAATTTAGACTTGATGTTCGGCCTGCCTGGGCAAACCTTAGCCGATGCCTTAGAGGACATCGCTACCGCGATCGACCAAGCTCCTACGCATATTTCCCTTTACCAGCTGACTTTGGAACCCAATACGATCTTTGCCAAATATCCTCCGCCCTTGCCGTCAGAGGACACCGTTTGGGCGATGGGAGATGCTGGCCAGAAGAAGCTTGAGCTCGCTGGGTTTTGCCGCTATGAAGTCTCCGCCTACGCCAAAGCAGGATACCAATGCCGACACAATCTTAACTATTGGCGGTTTGGCGATTATTTGGGGATAGGCGCAGGCGCCCACGGCAAACTGACCGATACGCGGCAAAAGCAAATCTGGCGCTACTTTAAAATCCGCCACCCCATCCACTATATGGAAAAGGCGCAAACTCCCGCTCGGATCGGTGGCAAGACCTTGATCGGGGAGGCAGATAGGCCCTTGGAGTTTCTGATGAACACCTTGCGCCTGAAGGAAGGATTCAGCCCAAGCCAATTTGAATGCCGGACCGCCCTACCATTTTCCTCAATAGAGCCTATTGTGGACGGATTGATCCGGGAAGGTCTGCTTTACCGCCAACAGGGTCGGATCGCCTGTACGCCTGACGGCTGGAACTTCCTCGATACCCTACTGGAGCGCTTCGTCTCCTTTGACCAAACTTTGACCATCTTAAAAATTCCTTTTGATATCCTATGATTGCTCTGTTCTCTCGCAGCCTCTTCGCATTTTTATCCACAGAGATTGGGGATATTCCAAAACGTGCTTCTCAAGCGAAGCCTTGTCATTTCGAGCGAAGCGAGAAATCTTCAGATCCGCGTTAAGATTTCTCCTCGCGAGTGCTCGTCGAAATGACATCCTCTGGCGAAGCTGCGTGGGGAGTTACAGCATTGCAATCTTAATTACAAGGTCACCATGCTTTCTTATCAACTAGAGTTCATCGAGTTCGCCATTCAGTCAGGTGTCTTAAGTTTCGGGAATTTCACTTTAAAATCCGGTCGCACTAGTCCTTACTTTTTCAACGCGGGTCTGTTCAACAGCGGTGATAGGCTGCTGCGGCTTGGGCACTTCTATGCCGCCGCGCTGGAGCAAAGCCAGATTATCTATGACATGCTCTATGGCCCAGCCTACAAGGGCATTCCTCTGGTCTGCGCCACCGCCATCGCCTTAGCCAACCGCTATGGCAAAAGCGTCGGTTACGCCTTCAACCGCAAGGAAGCCAAGGATCATGGCGAAGGTGGACTGATCGTCGGCGCGCCGCTGCAAGGCCGGGTTGTGATCGTAGACGACGTGATCACTGCCGGCACCTCGGTGCGAGAATCGGTGGACCTCATTACCCAAGCTGGGGCCACGCCTTGTGCCGTCCTGCTGGCCCTAGACCGCCAGGAAATCGGTCCTGACGGTCGCTCGGCTGTCAGCGAGATAGAGCAGCAATATGCCATTCCGGTCCGAGCTATCGCCACCATGGCAAACGTGATCGCCTATCTGGAAGAAAGCGGCCGTTTCCAGGAAGAACTTAAAGCCATCCGTACCTATCGCACCCGCTTTGGCGCTTGTTCTTAAGCGTGTGGCGGCTATACTTAAAACCAAGATGAAGCTTTGGGTCACGCTTGTTTTGGTTTGCCTCGCCTTGGCTCTACCAGGACCCCTGGCCGGTGAAAATCCGCCCGCCAAGCTGTACCAATGGGTGGACAAGCAAGGCAAGGTGCACTATTCCGATACCATTCCGGCCGAGGCCGCCGAGCACGAGCGGGTGATCTTCGACAAATCTCAAGTGCGCAAGCTGGAAATAGTGGAAAAACCTAAAACCGCCGAAGAATTAGCGCGCGAGGCGCGCTTGGCCGAACTGCGCGAGGCGGCAAAGCGCCTGCTAGAAAAGCAGATCGCCCAAGATCAGGCATTGCTACGCAGCTATCGCAACGAGGAGGACCTGCAGCTGGCCCTTAAAGGGCAGCTCGATACCATCGACACCCGCATCAAGGTGCTCGAGGCCAACGTCAAACGCCAACAGGCGCAATTGGACAGCAAAATCCGAGAAGCGGCGGAGATCGAACGACAGGGGCGCAAGGTTCCCCAAGCTTTGATCGATACGATCGCAGCTATCCGCCACCAGATCCAGCAGCAGCAGTCTAAAATCGCCCGTGAAATCAAGGCCAAGGAGGAATTACAACGCAAGTTCGCTCAGGACCTGGCGCGTTTCCAAAACCTCAAAGCCCGCCTTCAGGAAGGGATCAACAAAACTGCAACCACCCGCCCCGATTCGGAACCGTCGAACAAACAGAGAGTTATCCTGAGCCTGATCCACTGCCGGCAGGAGATTGATTGCAACCAAGCCTGGCAATTGGCCAGGATTTATGTCCAGAGGCATGCCACCACCCCTTTGTTCATCGACAGCGATACCCTCCTCCATACCGAAGATCCGCATCAGGATCAGGATATCGCGCTGACGGTCGCCCGAATCAAGGGCAAAGACCAGGAAGATACCTTGTTCCTCGACGTGCGCTGCAAGCTCTCAGGCGTAGGCCAAAAGCTGTGCCATAGCGATCGCGTGCGGCAAATC
>JBKBMR010000126.1:0-4918 GCA_046295755.1 Methylohalobius sp. | reverse complement strand
TACTTCGCTAGGGTTTTTCTGCCGTTGAACCCGGTCGGCTCTGTCGTGAAACCGTTCACCAGGCTGCTAGGCGGGGTTGCCGTGAACTCCGGCCTCTACAAGTTCGAAGTCAACGATGGCACCGGCGGCCGTAAAACGATCGGGGCGCGGTACACCTTCGTGTATGTGTGGACGGGCACCTGTTGGGTGATCGTCGAACACCATTCCTCCTACATGCCGGAAGACGTGATTCTGCGCTGAGTTTTGGGAACCTCTGTCGTCCTCCTTCCTTAAGATTTGGTCCGAACTTGGAGGAGAAAGATTGCCGTTTGGTCAAAATTTTTCATTCCCAAGCCTTGGCGAGCAACTGCCTTACTTCCTCATCGCCGAGCTGGCTGAAATCCACATACCACTGACCTACGGCGTAGAAATTTTCCGGCGTGGCCAAGCAGACCAAATCCTCCACCTCCTGGCGCAGCTTGGCGACGGTATCTATCGGAGCGACCGGTACAGCGATCACGATAGCCTCAGGCTGCAATTGCCTTAGCGCAGCCACTGCCGCGCGCATGGTAGCGCCGGTCGCTAACCCATCGTCGACTAAGATCACGGTACGCCCTTTGACCTCAGGAAAGGGACGCTCGCCGCGAAAGAGGCGCTCGCGACGGCTAAGCTCCTGAGCTTCTTTGCGAACTACCGCTTCAATGGTTTCTTCAGATAAACCTAGGCTTGAAATCACGTCCTCATTGAGCACTTTGGCACCGCCGGAAGCGATGGCGCCCATGGCCAGCTCTTCTTGATACGGAACGCCTAATTTTCGCACGACGATCACATCCAATTCTGCACCCAAAGCTTTAGCAATTTCCAGCGCCACAGGTACCCCGCCGCGCGGCAGGGCCAGGACCAAGATATCTTTACGTCCGGCATAGGCGTTTAAAGCCTGCGCCAAGCACTTTCCGGCTTCACTTCGATTGGCAAAAGGAAGCATGTAACCACCTAAAACATATCTCACAGAGGGTATAAAATACCTCAAGCTAAGATTATTTTCCCGCTCGCATGGATCACGCTTTCTTCAATCTTTATCGCCACAATTTCATCCGCGCCGCGGTGGCCATCCCCGAACTGAAGGTAGCCGACCCTGCCTTCAACGCCCAGAAAACCATAGCGCTCCTCCGCCAAGCAGCCGAGCGCAAGGCTTGCCTTGTGGTGTTTCCAGAGCTTGGGCTTTCCGCTTACTCGTGCGAAGATTTGTTTCAGCAGCAGGCTCTTCTTGACGGTTGCCTTGAAGCCTTGGCCGAGGTTTGCAAAGCTACGCTTGAGCTGCCTGTAGTCGCCGTGGTCGGCTTGCCGCTTAAGCTCGATCAACTGCTTTTTAACTGCGCGGCGGTGCTGCATCGAGGTCGCATCCTAGGCGTGGTTCCCAAAACCTATCTCCCCAACTACCGGGAATTCTACGAACTGCGCCAGTTTGCTCCTGCGGACTACGCACTAAGAGATACCATCGACCTTTTAGATCAGCGGGACGTTCCTTTCGGCAACCAACTGCTGTTCCAGGCCGAAACCCAACCCTTGTGGACCTTTCACGTCGAAATCTGCGAGGACCTGTGGGTGCCCATCCCGCCTTCCTCGTATGCGGCTCTCGCCGGGGCTACGGTGCTTGTCAATCTATCCGCCTCCAATATCACCGTAGCCAAAGCCGATTACCGCCGCCAGCTCGCCGCCAGCCAGTCTGGCCGCTGCCTGGCGGCTTATCTTTACACCGCCGCTGGACCTGGGGAATCCACCACCGACTTGGCCTGGGACGGTCACGGCATGATTTACGAAAACGGCACGCTCCTTGCTGAAAGCGAGCGCTTTGCCTTACAACCGCAGCTGATCTTGGCCGACATCGACCTAGACCGCCTAGTTCAAGATCGGCTGCGCCAGACCAGCTTCGGCCAAACCCGCCGGAATCATCAAGCCGTGCTTAAGCAGTTTCGCACCGTCCGCTTTAACCTTAAGCTGCCGCTGCGCGAAACGGTGCTGCTCGAGCGCCAATACGAGCGCTTTCCTTTCGTCCCCAGCGATCCTAAGCGCCGCGACGAGCGCTGCCATGAGGTTTACGCGATCCAAGTCCACGGCTTGATCAAAAGGCTGCGCAGCATAGGCGCCGACAAAGTCGTAATCGGCATATCCGGCGGTTTAGACTCCACCCAGGCGCTCATCGTGTGCGCGCGGGCGATGGACCTTCTGGGACTGCCACGTAAGAACATCCTGGCTTACACTCTGCCCGGTTTTGCCACTAGCCAGCGCACCTTAAGCCAAGCTAAGCGCCTGATGGAGGCCATCGGCTGCCAAGCGCACGAGATCGACATCCGACCCAGCTGCCTACAGATGTTTAAGGACATAGGCCATCCCTATGCTGAAGGCCAACCGGTTTATGACCTCACCTTCGAGAACGTCCAAGCCGGCGAGCGCGCCAGCCACCTGTTCCGCCTGGCCAATCGCCACGGGGCACCGGTGATCGGAACCAGCGATTTGAGCGAACTGGCCTTGGGTTGGTGCACTTATGGCGTAGGCGACCACATGGCCCACTACCACGTCAACGCCAGCGTCCCTAAGACGCTGATTCAGTACCTGATCCGTTGGGTGGCTGAAACTAAGCTGATCGGCGCTGAGGCAAGCTCGGTTTTGGAGGAAATCTTAGCTACCGAGATCAGCCCGGAGCTTATCCCTAGCGACAGCCAAGGCGATATCCAACCACTTCAGCGTTCGGAGGAAGTCGTCGGTCCTTACGAACTGCAGGACTTTTTCCTTTATTATCTGCTGCGCTTTGGCTATTCGCCCCCCAAAGTCGCCTTTCTGGCCTGGTCGGCCTGGCACGACAAACACCAAGGCAACTGGCCGCAGATTCCGCAAGCTGAGCGACGCGAGTACGATCTTGGCCAAATCAAGCGTTGGCTTGCGGTGTTTTTAAAGCGGTTTTTCCAATCCAGCCAGTACAAGCGCAGCTGCCTTCCCAACGCCCCGAAAGTCGGCTCGGGAGGGTCATTGTCTCCGCGCGGGGACTGGCGGGCTCCCAGCGACAGCGAAGCGAGCGCTTGGTTGGCGCAGCTTGCCCAGATTCCGGACGAATCAAACTTACCCTTGGCTTAACAGGAAGCTACGAAACAGGCCTAGCTTGTGTTTTATGATAGCGGCGTTCACCGGCCCCATGCGCAGCAGTTGTTTTTGCGCCGCGCTCAAGGATTCAAGCTTCGGATCGGCATATCGATACGTCACCGCCTGTTTAATCAGGCGGATATCCCCCTGAGGCTGAGGAGTTTGAAGCAGATGTTCTATGGCTTGCAGTAATACCTGATCGAAGTCAGCGCCTGGCTGAGCGAACTCGCCATAGACCTGATTTATCCAAGGCTTTAGGCGCTGATACAGACGCCAGGCAAGCTCTACGTCCAACGCCTCCACCGCCAAAGCTAGCTGATCGTAGCGGTGATAACTGGCCGGATCAAGCAGATATTCCCCGCTTCCGATTTCCTCGATCCGGATCGATTCTTGCGGCGCCCAAAAATCAAACAGCTTAAAAGCTACCCTTCCCTGGGCAGTTTCATTGACCAATACGACAAATCTACGCAGCAAGTCTGGGGTTTCGTTCAACCACCGGGTCAATTGCGGATTCTTATCGATCACCGGCAATTCCTGCCGTAACCAGCTATCGCTTTCGCTTAAGGAAACCGGAAGAGGAGGAAAATCGACCGAAGTATTGACACGATGGACAAACTCTTCAGCGGGGGTCGTCGCAATCGGTGACTGCGGTGCGCCGGCAGAGCTTCCCGCAGGTGCCTCCTGAACCGGCTGGAGCGTTTCCCCTTCTGCCAGGACAGCAGCTTGCTTGACCCGATAGGCCTGCCATAAGACTGCCCCTGTTCCAATCAGCAATCCCAGCATCATTAGAGACCATACCAATTTACGCAAAGGAGAGGGTTTGATTGGGATCTGAGACCGGTCTGCCATGGGATCAATCCGTCGATTGCTTGCCCTTGGAGAAGGCGCCCGAAATTAAAAGAAAAAAGATGGTAGGCGCGGGCAGGATTGAACTGCCGACCTCTGCCGTGTGAAGGCAGCGCTCTCCCACTGAGCTACGCGCCTAAAAATTTATTATTGTGAATTTAATCCCAGCTTGCAAGGAATTTTTATTGTGCTTTCCCCCCTTCCTCTGCTTCGCAGGTACTGGTACCCAAAGAGGCATAAGCAGGGCACCAGCGCACCACCGCGGTAGCGATGGGAAGCAGGCCGATTAGCCCCCACCAACTCTTGAAGAAGAGCCCTAGGGCAACAATCACTACCCCAGCAGCGATTCGGATTAGGCGATCTTTGCGTCCGACGTTGGGTTGTAGTTTTAACATTGTGTTTACCTCCTCTGGTTGCTCAGCAGTTATTATCCCCCTTCCGCTTCCAGCGTTAATTTTTCCCGGCTTCCTTCAGGGTATCCAGCAGCAGATCGTTGAAGCGGCGCACGAAAGCGGCCGGATCGTCCAATTGACCACCTTCTGCCAATACAGCCTGATCGTACAGCAGCCAGCTTAGGTCTTGAAAACGCTTTGAGTCCGATTCATCCTGCAGGCGCTTGACCAAAAGGTGGTGCGGGTTAAGTTCGAGCACTGGCTTGCCCAAGGTGAAACCCTCCTGCCCAGCCGCCTTGAGAAGGCTCTCCATACGCCGGCTTAAGGCATAAGCATCTAAAACCAAACACGCTGGCGAGTCGGTCAGTCGCCGGCTGAGCTTTACTTCTTTTACCTTGTCCCCCAGGATTTGTTTGACCTTGGCCACAGTAGCGGCAAACGCCTGTTCCACCAGCTCGTGGGCCTTGGCTTCGTTTGCGTCGGTAAGTTTCCCTAAATCCAACTCCCCTTTCGCCACTGATTGCAGCGGCTTGCCTTCAAATTCGCCAAGGTGTACTACCAAC
>JBKBMR010000125.1:0-4949 GCA_046295755.1 Methylohalobius sp. | reverse complement strand
AGGCGCTAGAGCGCCTGTGTCGGGAAGCCGAACAAGCCGTCCTCGACGGCAATAACATTCTGATTTTGTCCGACCGGGATGTAGACGCTACCCATGTGGCCATTCCTGCACTCTTGGCCACTTCTGCGGTGCACCATCATCTGATCCGCAAGGGCTTAAGGACCGAGACCGGACTCGTGGTCGAAACCGGGGAGGCGCGCGAGGTGCATCACTTCTGCGTCCTGGGAGGTTACGGTGCTGAAGCGATCAACCCCTATCTGGCTTTCGACGCCATCACCCATCTGTGCCTTTTGTTGCCTGACCCCATCAACGCGGAAGAAGCCAAGAAACGCTATATCAAGGCACTTGCCAAAGGCATCCTCAAGGTTATGTCCAAGATGGGTATCTCCACCTATCAATCCTATTGCGGTGCCCAAATCTTCAATGCCTTGGGGTTGAATCAGGATTTCCTCGATCGTTATTTCACCGGTACCACCAGCACCATCGAAGGGGCAGGGCTTGAGGAAATCGCCGCCGAGACACTTAAGCGACACAAACGCGCCTTCGGCGGTTCTTTAGAGTTGCGTAAATCCTTAGACGTAGGTGGCGAGTTTGCTTACCGCCAGCGCGGTGAGGCGCACGCCTGGACCCCAGATACCATTGCCAAGCTCCAGCACGCTACTCGCTCTGGTAGCTGGGAAACGTATCAGGAATACGCCCGCTTAATCAACGCGCAAAACGAACGCTTATTCACCCTGCGCGGCTTGATGCGTTTCAAATTCGATCGTCCTCCGGTCCCGTTGGAGGAAGTCGAGCCGGCCAGTTCCATCGTCAGGCGCTTTGCCACTGGGGCCATGTCGTTCGGTTCTATCTCCTTCGAAGCCCATACCACCCTCGCCATCGCCATGAATCGCATTGGTGGCAAATCCAATACCGGCGAAGGGGGGGAGCTTCCGGAGCGCTATAGGCCCCTTCCAAACGGTGATTCGATGCGTTCGGCGATCAAGCAGGTAGCCTCTGGCCGGTTCGGCGTCACCACCGAATACCTCGTCAACGCCGACGAGATTCAGATCAAGATTTGCCAAGGAGCCAAGCCAGGAGAAGGCGGGCAGCTTCCGGGCCACAAGGTGGATCAGATCATCGCCAAAGTGCGCCATTCTACCCCAGGGGTGGGGCTCATTTCGCCGCCGCCGCACCACGATATTTACTCCATCGAAGACTTAAAACAGTTGATCTACGACTTAAAGTGCGTCAACCCCAAAGCGCGCATCAGCGTCAAACTGGTCTCTGGCCTAGGGGTTGGAACAATCGCCGCTGGGGTAGCCAAAGCCCACGCAGACCATGTAACCATTTCTGGCTACGAAGGTGGCACCGGTGCCTCCCCCTTGACCTCCATCAAGCACGCTGGACTCCCGTGGGAGATCGGCTTGGCTGAGACCCACCAAACTCTGGTGCTGAACAAACTGCGTGGCCGCATCTGCGTACAAGTGGACGGTGGACTGCGCACTGGCCGGGATGTAGTGATCGCCGCCCTCCTCGGGGCGGACGAGTTCGGCTTTGCCACTGCCCCGCTCATCGTGTCTGGCTGCATCATGATGCGCAAGTGCCATCTCAACACTTGCCCGGTAGGGATTGCCACCCAAGATCCGGTACTGCGCAAGCGCTTCAAAGGCAAGCCGGAGTATCTGATCAACTACTTCTTCTTCGTCGCCGAGGAAGTCAGACAGCTGATGGCCCAACTGGGTTATCGGACTTTCAACGAGATGATCGGGCAATCAGACCGCCTGGATCAGGCCCACGCCATCGAACATTGGAAAGCCAAGGGGCTTGATTTTAGCAAGCTCTTAGCCAAACCCAAAGCCGGTCCGGGCGTTGCGATTTACAACTGTGAACCCCAGCCCCATGAAATCGACCGGGCTTTAGACCATAAGTTGATCGCTGCCGCTCTTCCGGCCTTGGAGGAACAAAAGCCGGTACGGATCGAGATGCCGGTGCGCAACACCGACCGCTCGGTCGGAGCGATGCTCTCTGGAGAGGTAGCTAAACGTTACGGACATCAAGGGCTACCAGACAACACCATTCACATCAAGCTCAAAGGGACCGCCGGCCAAAGTTTCGGCGCCTGGCTGGCGCAAGGAATAACCCTGGAATTGGAAGGTGAAGGCAACGACTATGTCGGCAAAGGACTGTCCGGTGGCCGCATCATCATCTATCCGCCGGAACAAACCCCGATCGTGGCGGAGGAGAACATTATCGTCGGCAACACCGTCTTGTACGGGGCTATCTGCGGTGAATGCTTCTTCCGTGGCGTCGCGGGCGAACGCTTCGCCGTGCGCAACTCCGGCGCTATCGCCGTCGTCGAGGGAGTAGGCGACCATGGCTGTGAATACATGACCGGTGGAATCGTGGTGGTCCTGGGCGAGACTGGGCGCAACTTCGCAGCCGGCATGTCGGGCGGCATCGCCTATGTGCTGGATGAGAAAGGTGACTTCGAAAAACGCTGCAACCTGGCTATGGTGGAGCTTGAACCGGTGTTGGCTGAAGACGAGGCCCTGGAAGTCTTGGAGCACCAAGGCGGCGATCTGGAAACCCACGGCTGGGTCAAGGTCGCCCACGATATGACTCGCTACGACGAACAGCGGCTTAGGAGCTTGATTCAAGCCCACCAGCACTATACCGGCAGCCTCCGCGCCCGCCAAATTCTGGGAAATTGGTCCGAATTTAGGGACAAATTCGTCAAAGTGATGCCGATCGATTATCGGCGCGCGCTTGAACAGCTGCAGCAGAAACAGGAACGCACGCGGATACGCATGACCGCTTAGGCAATACGGGCAAAAAAATCAGTTTGCAGAGGTAACTTGATGGGCAAACCAACCGGTTTTCTGGAAATTCAACGTCGTGACCGCGGTTATGCCCCGGTCGCCGACCGGATCCAGCATTTTCGCGAATTCGTCATTCCCTTGGCGGCGCGAGAAGTATCCGAACAGGGAGCGCGCTGCATGGACTGTGGCATTCCCTATTGTCACAACGGCTGTCCGGTAAACAACCTGATCCCGGACTGGAACGATCTCGTCTACCGCAACCGTTGGCGTGAGGCGATCGAAGAGCTGCATCGCACTAACAACTTTCCCGAATTCACTGGGCGCGTTTGCCCTGCCCCGTGCGAAGCTGCCTGCACATTAAACTTGGAAGACAACCCCGTTACCATCAAGACGATCGAGTGCAGCATCGTGGATCGCGCGTGGGAGGAAGGCTGGATCAAGCCTGAGATTCCCAAAGCTCGGACCGGCAAACAAGTGGCTGTAATCGGTTCTGGACCGGCGGGCCTGGCTTGCGCGCAACAATTGGCCCGGGCAGGTCATCGGGTGGTAGTGTACGAAAAGAACGACCGCATCGGCGGGCTGTTGCGCTACGGGATCCCTGATTTCAAGCTGGAAAAACACCACATCGACCGGCGCATGGCGCAGATGCGCGCTGAGGGAGTGATATTCTGCCCCAACACCCACGTTGGGGTAAATATTCCGGTCCAATCGCTGCTGAAGCAGTACGACGCCATCGTCTTAGCGGGAGGTTCGGAAAAACCACGCAATCTCGAGATTCCAGGGCGCGAACTCAAAGGCATTCATTACGCCATGGAGTTTTTAAGCCAGCAGAACCGCCGCGTAGCTGGCGATGAAATCCCTCCCGAAGAAGCCATCCTCGCCACCGGCAAGCGGGTTGTGGTCATCGGCGGCGGCGACACCGGTTCTGACTGCATCGGCACTGCTATTCGTCAAGGGGCAATCTCGATCGTTCAGCTAGAGATCCTGCCCAAGCCACCGGAGAAGGAAAACAAGCTCCTGACTTGGCCTTATTGGCCGAATAAGCTGCGCACTTCCACCTCTCACGAGGAGGGCTGCGAGCGCCTGTTCAGCGTCTCGACCCGAGCGTTCGAAGGCAAAAACGGCCAGGTCAGCCAGGTTCATTGCGTCAAGGTCGAATGGCATCAGGATCAGAATGGCCGCTACGTGATGCGGGAAGTTCCAGGCAGCGAGTTTACTCTCGATGCCGATTTGGTCCTGCTCGCTATGGGCTTTGTCCACCCGATCCACCAGGGGATGCTGGAACAACTCAAAGTAGAGCTTGACCCGCGCGGCAACGTCAAAGCCGATACCCGCGATTACCGGACTTCGATCGACAAAGTCTTCGCCGCTGGTGACATGCGCCGCGGACAGTCCCTCGTCGTATGGGCCATCCGGGAAGGTCGCCAGGCCGCCCGGGCGGTGGATGAGTATCTGATGGGCTATTCGGAGCTTACCCTGTAATCAAGGCGACAGCATCCGCCAGATCGCCGTCCAGGTGTCCAGCAAATACCAATTCAACGGCCTTTCCAGCGCGCCGTCTAAGCGCATTTGCACCATCTGGACGATGGCTCCATAAAAGCACGCGCTGGCAACGGCCGGATCCATCCGTCGGAGCTCACCAGCCTTGATTCCTTCCTGCATAATCCAGGTGAGTTGCTGAAAGGGCTTGGCAAGGCTCAAAGGAGGACGGTCGCATAAAAACTCCTGGTGACGCACGCACACCATAAATCGCATGACTTCCGGCGCCTCCTCGGTCAAAGCGAAGAATAACTCGGCGATTGCCCGTAAACGCTCGAAGGTATGGTCAGTCTTGGTCCTTATTTCTTCGATAGAGTCACTCAGGTTTTGCAAGACATCCTGGAATAAGGCATCGACGATGGATTCCTTGGTTTTGAAATAATGATAAATCGTGCCCGTGCTGACGTCGGCTTGCTTGCAAATATCCGCGATTGAGGTATTGAAATACCCTTTTTCAGTAACCAGCTTCAACGCAGCCTGCATGATTTCGTCCCTGAGTTCCTGCTTGCCCATGACTTGCGCGGCTACCGTTACCATGTCTTATGGTTCCTATAGTGAATATGGCCGCTATTTTATTCCTTTCAAAAGTCCTTGGGTATCCAGACCAGG
>JBKBMR010000124.1:0-5059 GCA_046295755.1 Methylohalobius sp. | reverse complement strand
CCCACAAGGAGGCGATGCCGGCGGCGATGCAAGCGAACGGATTGGCGCCCGAAGAACCGGCGAGCCGGACGGTGGAAGTGGAGGCGTTTTGCTCGTGGTCGGCATGGAGGATTAAGATGCGGTCTAAGGCTTTTACTAGGACTGGGTTGGGCTGATATTCCTCAGTCGGATTGGAGAAAGTCAGGTACAAAAGGTTCTCGGCGTAGCTCAAGCGGTTTTGGGGATAGACGAATGGCCATCCCATCGCGTAGCGGTAGGCATAGGCGCCGATAGTGGGCATCTTAGCGATGATCCGATAAGCCGCCAGCATCCGCTGTTCGGGGTCGGTGATGTCCATGTCGTCGTGATAAAAAGCCGACAAAGCGCCGACTACCCCCACCATGATCGCCATAGGATGGGACTTGCGGGTAAAGCCGCGGAAAAACAGCATGAGCTGATCGTGGAGTAGCGTATGGCGCTTGATGTCGCGCTCGAATTCAGCTTTTTCTTCGAGCGATGGCAATTCCCCGTAGAGCAGCAGATAGCACACCTCCATGTAATCGCTGTGGGCAGCCAATTGCTGGATTGGATATCCTCGATACAAGAGCACGCCTTTTTCCCCGTCGATGAAGGTGATCGCCGACTTGCACGAGGCGGTCGAGGTAAAGCCGGGATCGTAAGTCAATACCTCGGCGCTGCTATAGAAACTGCGGATGTCGATCGCTGGCGGCCCCAAAGTGCCATGCAGTAAAGGACGCTCGTAGCGCTTGCCGGTGCGCTCGTCGATCAAGGTGAAACCAGCCCCGTTGCTGATGGGCTTGGAAGTTGGCTCATTTGCCATGGCGATGGCCTCTCAATGTGTTCAAATTGTTATTAGAGTATCACGAAGCGGCAGGAATGAAAGCTAGGTGCAGTCGTCAAAAAGACATGTCATAATTTAAAAATTTTTAATTGAAAGTTATCCCGTGAACGATCCGGTCCAGGAAATCTTAAAGCGCCGCACTTTTGCCATCATCTCCCATCCGGATGCGGGCAAGACCACGCTTACCGAAAAGCTGCTCCTATTCGGCGGGGCGATTCAGCTTGCAGGCGCGGTCAAGGGCCGCAAGGCCTCGCGCCACGCTACTTCTGACTGGATGGAGATGGAAAAGCAGCGGGGGATCTCAGTGACTACCTCGGTGATGCAGTTCGAACACCGAGGCTGTCTGATGAACCTGCTCGACACGCCAGGACATGCCGATTTTTCTGAGGATACCTATCGTACTTTGACCGCCGTAGACTCGGCCCTGATGGTGATCGACAGCGCCAAGGGGGTCGAGGAGCGCACGATCAAGCTGATGGAAGTCTGCCGCCTGCGCTCCACGCCGATCATGACCTTCATCAATAAACTCGACCGCGAAGGGCGCGATCCCATTGAGCTTTTGGATGAAATCGAGCAGGTGCTCGGCATCCGCTGTGCACCGCTCACCTGGCCGATTGGCATGGGCAGGCGCTTTGCAGGGGTCTATCACTTATATGAGGACGCGGTGCATCTGTTTGATGCTCGCCACCGAGATCGCGTCGTCAAAGGCGAAGTGATCGCGGGATTGGACAATCCGGCTTTGGACCTGCAGCTCAAACATCAGGCCGAAGAGCTGCGTGAGGAAATCGAGTTGGTGCGCGGCGCTAGCCACTCCTTCGACCATCAGGAGTATCTGGCAGGTAGGCAGACGCCGGTTCTGTTCGGTTCGGCGATCAACAACTTTGGTGTAGTTGAACTTTTAGACGCCATTGCCCGCTATGCCCCTCCACCCCAGCCGCGGCGGGCGCAGGAGCGTGAAGTGAGACCACAGGAGCCAGGTTTCACGGGATTCGTATTCAAAATCCAGGCCAATATGGACCCGCTGCACCGCGATCGGATCGCGTTCGTGCGCATCTGCTCGGGCAAATATGAAAAAGGAATGAAGCTCCACCATGTACGCTTGGGCAAGACCATCACCTTGGCCAACGCCCTCACTTTCCAGGCGCAAAGCCGCCAGCACGTAGCGGAAGCCTGGCCAGGGGACATCATCGGCATTTATAATCACGGCACCATCCAGGTGGCCGATACTTTCACTCAGGGGGAAAAGCTCAAGTTCGGCGGTATTCCTTTTTTCGCCCCGGAGCTGTTCCGGCGGGTGGTGCTGCGCGATCCATTACGCGCCAAGGCGCTGCACAAAGGCTTGGTGCAGCTCAGCGAGGAGGGCGCGACTCAGGTGTTTCGGCCACTGAAGAACAACGACTTGATCCTAGGGGCGGTGGGGATGCTACAATTTGACGTGACTGCGTTCCGGCTCAAGGACGAGTACCACGTAGAATGCGGCTTTGAGCCAATCAACGTCGTCACCGTCCGCTGGATCGAGTGCGATGACCCGAACCTGCTCGAGGAATTCAGGCGCAAGAACTTCGACTACTTGGCCGAGGACGGAGGCGGTTTTTTAGCCTACCTGGCTCCAAGTCGGGTAAACCTCGAGTTGGCTCAGGAGCGCTGGCCTAAGGTCCGGTTCAAGGCAACTCGCGAAGTGTAAAGAGATTCCGGTTCAAGAAAAAGTCTGTTCAAGAAAATTTGTAGCCAAAATTGGTAATATTCACGAGCTCGGTTCAGTCCGGGTTCACGGAGCAGCCATTATTTTGTCATCACTTGTTCTATAAGGAGAAATAAAATGAATAAAAGTAAGCTGATGTTTATTGCGGCTATGGCAACGGCGGTAGGGGTGTCTTCGGTGGCTTCAGCAGTGGAGTTTACGCCCGAGGAAAGCCTGTTTTTGGGGATGAAAATCTACGAGCGCGCCGCCGGCCGCGGCTGCGGTACTTGCCACGACGTGCGTCCGTTCCCGGATCTTACCCAAAGCATCAAAAAGCTGAGTAAGGAAGAATTCGTCAACGTAGTTAAGAACGGCCGTCCCGGCACCATCATGACGCCGATGGCGCCGCAGATCATGGAAATCGGGCTGGTGAAAAACGCCTGTATGACCGAAGAACAAGCAATCGATGCCCTGTATGCGTATCTGCAAGCGGTGGCGGAAGGCAAGGGCAAGGTGCAAAAGCCGACCACCTTGGACGCGAAGATAAAAGCCTGCGGCAAATAAGTCAAATTAGCGTTCTGTTTTTACCGGCCCGGGGCATTCCGGGCCGGCTTCTTGCCGCAACTCTGGTTGAAACCAAGCGAGTTTCGTACGTAGCCTTACTACTTCGCCGACGATGATCAGAGTAGGCGCTTTGGCTTTTTCCTCCCGGGCGCGCTCGGCCAAAGTGGCGACCGTGGCAACGATCACCCGCTGGCGCGCGGTGGTCCCCGATTCGATCAAGGCTGCGGGCATGTCCGGCCTCATTCCATGGCGGATCAGGGCCTGACAGATTTCTTCGAGACCTAACGTTCCCATGTAAATCACCAGCGTTTGCCGGGGCACCACCAGTTTGTCCCAATCTAGATTCGGTCGATCCCCCTGACGGTGGCCGGTGACGAACAGGCACGATTGGGCATACTCGCGGTGAGTGAGCGGAATCCCAGCGTAGCTGGCGCAGCCTAAAGCGGCCGTGATGCCTGGCACGACCAGGAAGGGAATCCCTTCGCTGGCTAGGGTCTCGATTTCCTCTCCGCCACGCCCGAAGATAAATGGATCTCCCCCTTTGAGGCGTACCACTTTCTTGCCTTCTTTGGCCAAGCGAACCAATAGCTGGTTAATGGCTTCTTGAGGCAAGGAGGGATGGGAACGGGATTTACCGGCATAGAGTTTCTCCGCGTCGCGCCGGACCAGATCGAGAATCTCATCCGAAACCAGCCGGTCGTACACCACCGTATCGGCTTCCTGGAGCAGGCGCAGCGCGCGCAGGGTCAAGAGATCCGGATCGCCAGGGCCAGCCCCGACCAAGGCTACGTAGCCCAGCGGCGCGCGGCGTTCGGCAGCCGCTGCGAGCGCGTTTGTCATGGCCGTTTCGGCGGCATGGGTTTTTCCGCATAACATCAGTTCGCCTGGCGAGCCGGTCAGGGTCTGTTCCCAGAACCTGCGGCGTAAATCCTGGCTTGCAATGGCCTGTTGCACCCGAGAGCGGAAGCGACCGGCAAGCTCGGCGAGTTCACCGAGCTTGGCCGGGATCAGGCTTTCCAAGCGCGTTTTGAGCAGGCGTACCAGGACCGGTGCCCGTCCACCGCTGGAGATGGCGATGACGACCGGCGAGCGGTCTACGATGGCGGGCATGATGAAGTCGCAAGCTTGAGGTTGATCTACTGCGTTGATCAGGATTCCACGCTGCCGAGCGGCGGTTGCGACATAAGTGTTGAGGAGGCGATCGTCGGTGGCGGCGATGGTCAGCAAGAAACCGCTCAAATCTGCAGGTTCGAAGGTTTTCGGTTTGAGCGTAAGCTTCCCGATTGCCGCCAGCTGTTCCAATCTCGGGTGGAAGTCTGGCGCGAGAACCGTCACTTTAGCTCCGGCGTGCAACAGCAGTTCAGCTTTGCGCAGCGCTACCTTTCCCCCTCCGACGATTAGGCAGGGCTTGTCTTGTAACTTCAGGAATATTGGCAGGAAGTCCATCGAGCAAGGTTAGTTTGCTATCATTTTGCCTTCGTTGATACCCATTTTGATTTGAGACAAGCATGGAGTTCGACCGGGAACTGGATACCTCAGGTCTCAATTGCCCCCTGCCGCTCCTTAAGCTGAAAAAGGCGCTCAGCGAGATGGAAAGCGGCGAGGTGGTCCACGTGATCGCCACCGATCCGGCTTCGGTGCTGGATTTCGGCGTATTCGCCGAGCAGACCGGAAATGCCATTTTATATCACGGGGAGAACGGCGGCATGTTCCATTACTGGATTCGCAAGAAGTAGGGACCCCTCTATGAAAGAGGCCACGGGGGGCCGTCTAAACGCACGGGTTTAAGTCCCCGACGCAAGGAGAGAATCGTCCAATTCCGTTGTCTGGCGACTTTTTCCAGAACCGGGTCAGGATCGACCGCGACCGGACGGTCGGACTCGTCGAGAAGCTGCGGGCCTCGATCCCGAACCTCGTCCTGCGGACGACCTTCATCGTCGGCTTCCCCGGCGAGACGGAGGAGGACTTCGCCG
>JBKBMR010000123.1:0-5231 GCA_046295755.1 Methylohalobius sp. | reverse complement strand
GACATAGGTGAGTTTGAGGTATATGCTAACGGCAAGAAAATCGCCGAACTGCGACCTGAAAAACGCTTCTACCGAGTTCAACGCAGCGTGATGACTGAGGCCGCTATCGATTGGGGTTTGGGTCGCGATCTCTACGTCGCGCTGGGCGAGGCGCTGGAAGGCGATTCCTGGAGCGTGAGGGTGTACGTAAAGCCTGGAGTGCGCTGGATTTGGCTGGGGGGAAGCTTGATCGCCTTAGGTGGCCTTTTGGCTGCAGCCGACAGGCGTTACCGGATCGCCAAAGTTTATAGAAGTACCCCCCAAGGTGTGCTTGAATCCACGTCGGCGCCTTGTTGAATATAATGCTCAAGTACCTTTTACCGTTGGCTTTGTTCGCCGCTTTGCTTATCCTCCTCGGCATAGGCCTCTCCCTCAACCCGCGCGAGGTCCCCTCGCCCCTGATCGGCAAACCGGCTCCTAGCTTTGAGCTGCCGAGCTTGGACGATCCTAGCCAAACCGTCTCCGATGAGATTTTCCAAGGCAAAGTCAGCTTGCTCAACGTTTGGGCTTCCTGGTGTATGGCCTGCCGGCAGGAGCATCCGGTATTGTTGGAACTTAAGCGCCGCGGTGAAGCCGCGATCGTGGGACTCAACTACAAGGATAGCCCGGAGGCTGCTCGATCGGTGTTGGAACAATCCGGCAATCCTTACCAAGTCAACGCCTTTGACGGCGACGGCAAAGTGGCGATCGATTGGGGCGTGTACGGAGTTCCGGAAACCTTCGTCATCGACAAGCATGGAATTATCCGTTACAAGCACATCGGCGCCCTCACTCTTGAGGATTGGGAACAGAAACTGGCTCCCCTGGTCCGCTACTTGGAGAAACAGCCGTGAGATTCTTGCCGCTTTTTATCCTCTTGTCGGCTGCCTCAGCGCTGGCTGGAACCGAAGTGCGCCAGTTTCCCGATCCCCAGTTGGAGGCCCGTTACCTGCATCTGATCGAAGAACTGCGTTGCCTGGTCTGCCAAAATCAGTCCCTCGCCGACTCCAACGCGGACCTGGCCGAAGACTTGCGGGGCGAGGTTTACGCCATGCTGCTGGCCGGCAAGACTGATCGAGAAATCGTCGATTTTTTGGTCGACCGCTACGGCGACTTTGTCCTTTATCGTCCGCCGCTCAAGACAGTTACCGTCCCGCTTTGGCTTGGTCCGTTCGCCATTTTAGCTTTTGGGATGATTTTTTTGTGGCGGCTTATCCGCCGTCGCAGGATAGGGGCAACCCTTGGTAACTATCCAAAAGCACCCAAGCAAGCACCGATGCATAAAGAGGACCCATGACCGTCTTCTGGCTGGTTGTCATAGGGCTTGTGCTGCTCGCCTACGGGCTGTTTTGGTTGAGCCTTGCCCGATCCCAAAATCGCTCGACAGAAGCGCAAAACGCCAATCTTGCCGTGCATCAAAATCGCCTGGCAGAATTGGAGCAAGAGCGCAACGCTGGCAAAATCTCGCGTGCCCAATTCGATGAACTGGTTGCAGAACTGGAGTTGGAACTTAGCGATTTGCCCGCCTCAACGCAAACCGACCGCAGCGAACGTTTCAAGGGCCTGGCAGCGCTTGTTGCCGCTTTGGCCGTCCTTCCCATGCTCGCCTTAGCGTTGTATTTCAACCTCGGACGTCCTGATCTGATCGACGTCAAAGCCAGGCAAACGGAAGCCAAGGCGCCATCCGATTCTTTAGAGGCCGTAACACAACGCCTGGAACAACGCCTAGCGCAAAATCCCAACGATCCTGAAGGATGGGCGCTGTTAGGGCGCAGCTATCAGGCACTGGGGCAAGCCGAGCAAGCCAAGACTGCCTATGAGCGCGCGCTTTCCTTGCTGCCTGACAACTTGGATCTGAAAGCCCGCTATGCTGAGGTGCTGGCCGAGCTTCAAGGAAGCCCGGCCGGTCAGCCGCAAAAGTTACTCGAGGAAATTTTAGCCTCAAATCCCAACCACCCTTACGCTCTGTGGCTGTCCGGCCTTGCAGCGCTTCATCAGGGTGACCGCAACCTGGCGCAGCGCTATTGGCAGACCCTGCTCGAACAGCTGCCCAAAGACAGCGCAGCGGCAAACCAACTGCGCGAGGTGATGGCCAAGGCGGGGATCACCTCCGCCAGCAGCAGCCAGCCGGCTCCCCCGGCAAAAATACAAGTTACGGTCCAACTTGCTCCAAGCTTGAATCCTCGCGTCCATCCTGAAGACCCGGTTTACATTTTCGCGCGCGCCGCCGAAGGTCCGGCTATGCCTTTGGCTATCGTGCGCAAACAGGTCAAAGACCTTCCCTCTACGGTGACTTTGGACGATAGTATGGCCATGCTGCCGCAGTTGAAGCTGTCCAACTTCAAGCGTATCGTCTTAGGGGCTAGGGTAGCCAAGTCGGGTAACGCCCAAGGGGCGCCTGGGGACCTTGAAGGCTGGACAGACGAGGTAGCTGTGGGCAAAGATAGCCAAAAGATCCTAGTCATCGATCGGGTGCGTTCATGATCGAACTCAAAGACGGCGATGCTTTAATTCTCGTCGATGTGCAAAACGATTTCCTTCCAGGCGGGGCCTTGGCGGTCCCGAACGGCGATCAGGTCGTTCCAGTGCTGAACGAGTATATCGAGCGTTTCTTAGCTAAAAACTTGCCGATTTTTGCGACTCGCGATTGGCATCCGCCCGATCACTGCTCGTTCCAGCCCCAAGGCGGTCCCTGGCCGCCGCATTGCATCGCCGGCAGCTTAGGGGCGCAGTTTGCCCCAGGTCTTAAGCTGCCGGAAAACACGCAGGTGATTTCCAAAGCTACCGATCCTAAGCGCGAGGCCTACTCTGGCTTTGACGGCACCGACCTTGAGCAAAAACTTCGCCAGCTTGGCAGCCGGCGCTTGTTCGTAGGGGGACTTGCGACCGACTACTGTGTGCTCAACACCGTCAAAGACGCCTGCCGCTTGGGGTTTGAGGTCTTCGTGCTGATAGATGCGGTGCGCGCGGTCAACGTCTCTCCTGGCGATGAACAAAAAGCTCTAGACGAAATGCAGCGTCAAGGAGCCCGTTTCATCACTTTCAAGGACTTAAAATGAACTCAGCCCTCCTCACCGACTTATATCAGCTTACCATGCTCCAAGCATACTGGTACGAGCGGATGGAGGAGATAGCCGTGTTTGAACTATTTGTGCGTAAGCTTCCTAAAGAGCGCAACTTCCTCGTAGCCGCTGGCCTAGAGCAAGCACTGGAATACCTGGAAACCTTGAGTTTTAGCGATGAGGAATGCCGATTTCTAGCCCAAAGCGGCTTTTTCAATCCCGGGTTCATCGAGCAATTAAAAACTTTTAGGTTTACCGGCGATGTGGACGCCATGCCCGAGGGGACGATTTTTTTTCCCAACGAGCCGATCCTACGCGTCATCGCCCCCCTGCCCCAGGCACAGCTCGTAGAGACCAGGCTGATCAATCTGCTGCAGTTCCAGACCTTGATCGCCTCCAAAGCGGCCAGATGCGTACTCGCTGCCCCAGGGAAGCTTTTGGTGGATTTTGGCCTGCGCCGCGCCCATGGCTCCGAAGCTGGACTCCTCGCCGCCCGTGCTGCTTACATAGCTGGCTTTGCTGGCACTTCCAACGTCCTGGCTGGAATGCGTTTCGGCATCCCTATCTTCGGCACCATGGCTCATTCCTACATCATGGCCCATGATGACGAGCAAACCGCCTTTCGGGAATTTGCCAGGTCCCAACCCCACAACGTGGTCCTTCTGATCGATACCTACGACACCCTAAAAGCGGTGGACAAAGTCATCGCCCTGGCGCCGGAACTGGCCAAAGAAAATATCAAGATCAAGGCAGTGCGCATCGATAGCGGAGACCTGGCAGCCTTAGCTTCTGCGGTGCGCCGCAAGCTGGACGCGGCAGGTTTTAAAGAAATCGGCATCTTCGCCAGCGGCGACCTGGATGAATACCTGTTAAAGAGATTCTCAGATCACGGCGCCCCCATCGACGGCTTCGGCGTCGGCACCAAACTCACCACTTCCAGCGACGCCCCCTATCTCAATAGCGCCTACAAGCTCCAGGAATACGCCGGCCTCCCTAGGCGCAAGGTTTCAGAGGGCAAGAAGACCTGGCCCGGACGCAAGCAAGCATACCGCTACTATTCAGACGGCCGCTTCCAAAAGGACATCCTTACCATCCTGGACGAACTTTTGGACGGCGAACCTTTGCTTCAGCCGGTGATGCGGGCAGGAAAACGCCTCACACCGCCAGAACCTTTGCCAGCCATTCGAGCGCGCTGCGCTGCCCAGCTCAAAGCGCTCCCGGAAGCACTCAAAGAGCTAGAAGCAAGCTCGGATTATCCGGTCGAAATCTCTTCGAGACTGGTGCGCTTGACCGCAGAAACCGATCTCAGGTTAGGGCTAAATTGAGCCAATTCACTATCGACTGCTGCCATCAAAGCGAGTATCTGGTCAAGCGCTCGCGCTTTATCGCCGTCTTAACTCCTTGCCCTGATTTAGCCGCGCTGCAAGCTTTCTTGGCGCAACTGGCAAACGAACATCCCCAAGCGACTCACATTGCTTACGCTTTTCGGATCCTCACCGCGGAGGGCTTGCGCGAGCGCGCATGCGACGCCGGCGAACCCTCCGGCACCGCCGGGCGGCCGATCCTCAAGCACCTCCAGGGCAAGCATCTGGTCAATGCTTGCCTGGCGGTAGTGCGCTATTTCGGCGGAATCAAGCTCGGCGCTGGTGGGCTTGCGCGCGCCTACGGCCAGGCAGCGCGCCAAGTCCTTGAAAGCGTGGATCGCAAGCCCCATATTGTCCACCAAACCTTGAAGGTGGAATTCGATTATCCCCGCTTCCACCTTTTGGAAAAGCGCTTGGCTTCCCTGGGGGTCAGCGTTAAAGTGGTCGAGTATGGTCTTTGCGTAAAGACGCACTTGCGCGTCCCCGAGTCTAGGATCGAAACGGTAAACCAACTGCTTCAATCTTGTTGATGCGGCTTAACGCTTCCTGGATGATCCTGCCGGGTTTGCTGCTCCTGCAGACGGCCTGTAGCCACGTCCAGCCGATCCCGGCTACGCATCCATCCCAAATGACCGCCGACTTTTTCGTTACCTCCGATGGCCACCGTCTCCCCTTACACGCGTGGTTACCTGCAGGCAAGCCGAGTGCAGTGATCGTCGCCCTGCATGGTTTCAACGATTATGGACGCTTCATCGACGGGCCGGCGAGATTTTTCCGAAGCCGAGGA
>JBKBMR010000122.1:0-5264 GCA_046295755.1 Methylohalobius sp. | reverse complement strand
ACTATGCTCGAACTCATCACCGCGGACCGGCCAGGACTTTTGGCTCGCGTAGGAGAAGTCTTTGCGCGCTTCAGGTTGCGCCTGCACGAGGCGCGCATCGCCACCTTAGGGAATCGCGCCGAGGATATCTTTTTCCTCACCGACTACCAAGGTCAGCCTCTATCCAACGAGGAAGGCCGCAAAGCCCTGACCCAGGCGCTTGTTGAAGCGATCGCCTAAGGACCGCGGCGAAGGTATCGCTTGAGCGTGACCAGTTCCGGCTGCAGCGGATCGGCGTAACTTAGGCCGCTGCGGTTAAAGCTTCTTCGTTCCACGATTTCAAGTCCCGCGCCACTTCTCCCAGTAGGGAATCGGGTACAAGCGTTCGGTGAGGAAATCCAAAAACGTCCGCACCTTGGCCGACAAGTGGCGGCGGTGAGGATAGACGGCATAGATATCCATGGAAGGCAACTCGTATTCTTGCAGCACCGCGATAAGGCGCCCTTTGCTTAGGTCCTGGCCGGCGATGTAAGTCGGCAGCACCGCAAGCCCTGCTCCGTGGACGGCCGCCAGACGCAGAGGGTCTGCGGTGTTGGCCCTGAACGTACCGGACACCTTGACCGTGATTTGTTCCCCGTCTGGACCGGTGAATCTCCACAAATCGTGCGGCTCAAACCCCATGTTGATCAAGCAATTGTGCTCGCGCAAATCCTGCGGTACCTTAGGCCGCCCGTGCTTTTCAAAATAACTGGCCGCGCCGCACACTACCCTGGGAGAGCTCGCCAGCTTGCGCGCGATCAGGCTGGAGTCAGGAAGCTCCCCCAAACGGATGGCAAGATCCAGCCCCTCGGCCAACATATCTACCGCCCCACCGCGGATGACCAAGTCCACCCGGACTTTAGGATATTGCTTGAGATAGGCCGCAATGGTGGGGGCTAGATGGAAGGTCCCGAAAAACGGCGGTGCCGAGACTCTGAGCAACCCCTGAGGTTCGCTGTGGAGGCGGGTGACCGCTAATTCGGCCTCCTCGATATCTTCGACGATCTGCTGGCAACGATCCAGATAGGCCGCCCCTGCCTCAGTCAAGCTGATGCGGCGGGTGGTGCGATTGAGCAGGCGCACTCCTAAGGTATTTTCTAAGTACATCACGTGCTTGGTCGCCATCGCCCGGGAAATTCCCAACTCCTTGGCCGCAGCGGCGTAACTGCCGCTTTGGGCTACCTTGGTAAAGACCTTCATGCTGGTCAGCTTATCCATAGGTGTTCTGTCGACATTCGCAGTAGAGCCGCCAAGCCAGTTTCAAATCCTCCCAAGCCTGCCGTTTAGCCGCCAGATTGCGCAGAAGATAGGCAGGATGATAGGTCACTACCAATGGAATCACCTCATAACGGTGCACCTTCCCCCGCAATCTGGAGAGCGGTGCGTCGGTTTTCAGGAGGCTTTGAGCGGCGATCCTACCTATCGCGAGGATGATCTGGGGTTGAACCAAGGCAATCTGACGTCTTAGAAACGGCTCGCATGCGGCCACTTCCTCTGGCCTAGGATCGCGGTTACCAGGCGGCCGACTCTTGAGGATGTTGGTGATGTAAACCTCTTCACGGCGCAAACGCAGGGCTCTTAACATCTCGTTCAAGAGATGACCGGCCGGACCGACGAAAGGTTCACCTTTAAGATCCTCCTGCTCTCCCGGCGCTTCGCCGATCAACATCCAGGCAGCACGCCTGTTCCCTACCCCAAACACCGGCCGGGTGCGGGTCTTATGCAGGGAGCAGGCGGTACATTCGGCGACTTCCTGGGTCAGACGCTCCCATTCATCTTCGCACGGAGAAAGCGATCCTCGGGCGCGCTGCACCCATACCTGAATCCCCATCGCACGAAGATAGGAAAGCCTTCGTAAATCCACGCCTTCAGACGTCTGCTGCCTGGGGATGTCTGCGCAAGGACGGACAGAGCAGTTTGTTGACCGCGTTTAGATAAGCCTTGGCCGAAGCGATGACGATGTCGGTATCGGCTCCTTGACCGTTGACAATCCGCCCCGATCTCTCCAGCCGCACGGTCACTTCCCCTTGAGCGTCGGTGCCGGTGGTGATGCTGTTGACCGAGTACAAAAGCAAACTGGCGCCGGTATTGAGCAGGGACTCGATCGCTTTCAAGCTGGCGTCCACCACCCCGCTGCCTTCGGCCTGGCCGCGCTTTTCCTCGCCATCTATCTTGAGCACTACTTGCGCCAGCGGCGTTTCACCGGTATCGGCGCACACGTGCAGGGCAATCAATTTCACCCGCTCGGCCTCGGCCTCATAAATCTGCTCGGAGATCAACGCCTGCAAGTCCTCATCGAAAATCTCGTGCTTCTTGTCCGCCAGCTCCTTGAAGCGAGCAAACGCCTCGTTGAGCGCTTCCTCGGAAGCAAATTCTATACCCAATTCCTTCATCCGGGTGCGGAAAGCGTTGCGCCCTGAGTGTTTGCCGAGCACCATCCGGTTAGCGCTCCAGCCCACGTCCTCGGCGCGCATGATTTCGTAAGTCTCGCGATGCTTCAACACCCCGTCCTGGTGGATGCCGGACTCATGGGCGAAGGCGTTGGCCCCGACGATGGCCTTGTTAGGTTGAACCGGGAAACCGGTGATGGAAGAGACCAATTTAGAACAGGGTACGATCTCACGAGTATTGATGAGCGTATCGCAGGGGAAGATGTCCTGGCGGGTTTTTACCGCCATCACGATCTCCTCCAGAGCAGCGTTTCCCGCCCGCTCGCCCAAGCCGTTGATGGTGCACTCTACCTGGCGCGCACCGTTTAAGACCGCCGCCAGGGAATTGGCTACTGCCAATCCTAGATCGTTGTGGCAATGGACCGAGAAGACCGCCTTGTCGGCATTAGGGATGCGCTCTCTCAGCCTGCGGATCAACTCACCGAACTCAGACGGGAGGCTGTAGCCTACGGTGTCAGGAATATTGACGGTGGTGGCACCGGCCGCGATCACCGCCTCGATGATCCGACACAGAAAATCCTCCTCGGAGCGACCGGCGTCCTCGGGGGAAAATTCCACGTCATCGGTATAACGGCGCGCCCGCTTGACTGCAGCTACCGCGCGCTCGACCACCTGGTCTGGGGTCAGGCGCAGCTTGCGCTCCATGTGGATGGGGGAAGTGGCAATGAAGGTATGGATACGGGGACGCTTAGCACCTCGCAGCGCCTCGCCAGCGCGGTCGATGTCGCCATCCACTGCGCGCGCCAAACCGCAGACGGTACTGTCGTTGATCGCCTGAGCAACCGCCTGAACGGCCTCGAAGTCACCGGGGCTGGCCGCAGGAAAACCAGCCTCGATGACATCGACTCGCAAGCGCTCCAAGGCCTTGGCAATCCGGACTTTCTCCTCCCGATTCATCGACGCACCGGGGCTTTGCTCGCCGTCGCGCAAAGTGGTATCGAAAATGATAAGCTTATCTTTCATGGCTGAAGCTCTGTTCTGGTGTGCGGGTAACTTTGAGGTCTAATGCAGCCCAAGAACGGAAATGCCATACCCGCCGTTCGAATCGAAGGATTCCGCTGCTTCCCGCCGGATGGCGGGTTTTATATTACACCCTGCCGATTGGATTTGCCAATGCCAGCAAGCTCAGCCGTTTGATTTACGGCGTCTGGCTTTCTTCTGTCTGCGCAGGAGCAAGGTCAACAACGGCCCAGAGGCGGCATAGGCAGTAAAAATCAAAAGCAGCATCGACTGCGGATCGGTCAGGATGACGGCCAGCGCGAGCATCACGGCGATGATGACCACAAAGGGCACTCGACCGCGGATGTCGATGCTCTTGAAGCTGTAATACCGGAAATTGCTCACCATCAGCAAGGCCACAAGCATGGTAGTAACCACCGCCACATAACGCATCGCGTCTCCCTCTAGGCCGTAAGCTTCCCCTAGCCAAACCATTCCAGCAACGATCGCTGCCGCCGACGGACTGGGGAGCCCCTGGAAATAGCGCTTATCCTCGACGCCGAGCTGGGTGTTGAAGCGCGCCAGGCGCAGCGCGGTGGCGGCAGCATAGACGAAAGAAGCAAACCAACCTAGCTTGGCCAAAAAGGAAAGCGACCACAGGTACATGACCAAAGCCGGCGCCAGGCCGAAAGAGACCATGTCCGAGAGGCTGTCGTATTCGGCGCCGAAGGCGGTCTGGGTATGAGTCAAGCGCGCCACCCGCCCGTCCAGGCCGTCCATGATCATGGCGGCGAAAATCGCCACCGCCGCCTTGTCGAACTGCCCGTTCATCGCCGCAGTGACGGCATAAAAGCCGCAAAACAGACACCCGGTGGTGAACAGGTTGGGCAGGAGGTAAATGCCGCGGCGACGCTTTGAGGACGGCGTGATGGTCATGGAAGCGGTCAGTTCTTTTCCCGATCGACCAGCCGGTTGGCGCGGATCCAAGGCATCATCTCACGCAGCCTGCTTCCCACCTGCTCGATCGGATGCTCGCGGGAGAGGCGGCGCTTGGCCTTTAAAGTCGGGCAACCAGCTTGGTTCTCCAAGATAAACTCGCGGGCGAACTCGCCGCTTTGGATTTCCTTGAGGATCTTGCGCATCTCGTTCTTGACGCGCTCGTCGATCACTCGGGGGCCGCGCGTCAAATCGCCGTATTCGGCCGTGTTGGAGATGGAATAGCGCATGTTGGCGATACCGCCCTCGTACATCAGGTCGACGATCAGTTTCAGCTCGTGCAGACACTCGAAATATGCCATTTCTGGGGCATAGCCGGCCTCGGTCAATACTTCAAAGCCCGCCTGGACCAGCGCGGTCGCCCCACCGCACAAAACCGCCTGCTCGCCGAACAGGTCGGTCTCGGTCTCTTCGCGGAAGGTAGTTTCGATAATCCCAGCGCGGCCTGCGCCGTTGGCACAGGCATAAGAGAGGGCGATCGCCTTAGCCTGACCGCTGGCGTCCTGATAGACCGCGATTAAGGATGGCACCCCCCCGCCCTGAACGTAGGTAGAGCGCACCAGGTGACCTGGACCTTTGGGCGCGACCATGATCACGTCCAAATCCGAACGCGGCTCGATCTGCTGGAAGTGAATGTTGAAGCCGTGAGCGAACGCCAGAGCCGCCCCCGGTTTGACATTCGGCTCGATCTCTTCGCGGTAGAGCTTAGGCTGGTGTTCGTCAGGTGCCAGCACCATCACCACGTCTGCGCCAGCGACGGCCTCGGCTACCGGTTTGACTGGCAGCCCCGCCTTCTCCGCCTTGGTCCAGGAGGCAGAACCGGGGCGCAACCCTACGGTCACCGTAACCCCGGAATCTTTC
>JBKBMR010000121.1:0-5284 GCA_046295755.1 Methylohalobius sp. | reverse complement strand
CTTGGCTAATTTGGAGTTCTACCGCGCTAACGGGATTGCTTTGCACCTTGGGGAAAAGATAATCGAAATCGATCGCTCCAAAGGCAAAGTCCGTTCCCAAAGCGGTTGGGAAGAGCCTTATGATCTTTTAGTTTTGGCTACCGGTTCTTACCCTTTTGTTCCCCCAATCCAAGGGTGCGATCGAGAAGCGTGTTTTGTTTATCGAACCATTGAAGATTTAGAGGCCATTATCGCGGCTGCGGCAGCTAGCCGGTGCGGTACAGTCATCGGCGGAGGGCTGCTTGGTCTGGAAGCGGCCAAGGCGCTTTTGGACTTGGGGCTTGAGACGCACGTGGTGGAATTTGCGCCGCGCCTGATGGCGATGCAACTGGACGAAGAAGGCGGAGCAATGCTGCGGCGCAAAGTCGAAGCGCTCGGGGTGGCGGTCCATACCGGAAAAAATACGCAGACCATCACCGATGGGACTTTTTATCGCCATCGCTTGGAATTTGCCGACGGAAGCTCTTTGGAAGCCGATCTGGTCGTCTTTTCTGCGGGCATCCGCCCGCGCGATGAGCTGGCCAGAGGCTGTGGTTTGGCAGTTGGACCTCGCGGTGGAATCGTCGTCAACGACGTCATGCAAACCTCCGACCCTAGCATCTATGCCATCGGCGAGTGCGCGCTGTGGAACAACCAAATCTTCGGTTTAGTCGCCCCCGGCTTTAAGATGGCGCGCGTGTTGGTAGAGCACCTAAACGATCAAGAGGCTCGCTTTACCGGAGCCGATATGAGCACCAAGCTCAAGCTGATGGGAGTCGACGTAGGCACCATCGGCGACTCGCGCGGGCAAACGCCCGGCGCACAAAGCCTGGTCTACAAAAACGAGAGCGATGGCGTATACAAGCGCTTGATCCTAAGCCAAGACGGCAAAAAACTCTTAGGTGCGGCGTTGGTCGGCGATGCTTCCCAATACGACACCTTATTTCAGTATTACCTAAACGGCCTGGATCTGCCTGAAGCTCCAGAGAGTTTGATCTTTCCTCAAACCTCCCGACCTGGAAGCAGCTTGGGTCCAGAATCGCTGCCGCCAAGTACTACCGTTTGCTCGTGCCACAACGTGAGCAAAGGCCGAATCGTTGGGCTCATCGAGCAAGGCGAGCTGAGCTTGGCCGCAATCAAAGCCCAGACCAAAGCGTCTACCGGCTGCGGTGGCTGCGCAGGCTTGCTCAAGTCGATCGTCGAAGCCGAGCTCAAAAAACGGGGGGTTCGGGTTAAAAAGGACCTGTGCGAGCATTTTCCTTATAGCCGCCAGGAGCTTTACCACCTCATTCGGGTAGAAGAAATCAAGACCTTTGATGAGCTTTTAACAAAGCACGGACGCGGCTTAGGATGTGACATCTGCAAGCCAGCAGTGGCCTCGATTTTGGCGTCCTACTGGAACGAATACGTCTTGTCGGATCGGCACTTCAAACTCCAGGATACCAACGATTTCCGTTTAGCCAACATGCAGAAGGACGGCACGTATTCCATCGTACCGCGAGTCCCAGGAGGGGAAATCACCCCGGAGAAACTCATCGTTTTGGGGCAAATCGCCCAAAAATACGGCTTGTACACCAAAATCACCGGCGCCCAACGCATCGATATGTTTGGCGCGCGGCTAGAGCAGTTACCTCTGATCTGGAAAGCATTAATCGATGCCGGCTTTGAATCCGGCCACGCCTATGCCAAAGCGTTGCGTACGGTCAAATCGTGCGTGGGATCCACTTGGTGTCGCTATGGGGTGCAAGACAGCGTAGGGTTGGCAATCTTGATCGAGAACCGTTACAAAGGCTTGCGCGCCCCGCATAAGATCAAAATGGCCGTCTCCGGATGTACTCGCGAGTGTGCCGAAGCCCAGGGCAAGGACGTGGGAGTGATCGCTACCGACAAGGGTTGGAATCTGTATGTCTGCGGCAACGGCGGAATGAAGCCGCGCCATGCGGATTTGTTTGCCACCGATTTGGATACTGAAACCCTGATTAAATACATCGATCGCTTTTTGATGTTCTATGTACGCACCGCTGACCGCTTGCAGCGCACCTCGGTGTGGCTGGAGAATTTAGAAGGAGGTCTTGATTACCTGCGCGAAGTAATCGTAGACGACAAGCTCGGTATTTGCGCCGAACTGGAACAGCAAATGCAGCACGTCATTGCCACTTACGAGTGCGAATGGAAAAAGACGCTGGAGAACGAAGAGGTCTTGAGGAAACGTTTTCGCTTTTTCGTCAACAGCGACCAAAGCGACGACAATGTGGTCTTCGTTAAAGAACGCGGTCAAATTCGCCCGGCCACCTTGGATGAGCGCAAGCGTTTAAAACAAACCCAGCTTGAGTTAGAAAATGCCTAGCGATCTTTCTTGGGTTCGAGTTTGCCGCATTGAGGATTTGGAACCAGAGGCGGGGGTATGCGCTTTAGTGCAGGGAAAGCAAATAGCCATTTTTTATTTCCCTAAGCTGGGCGAGGCCTATGCCATAGGCAATTATGATCCGTTTAGCCATGCCAACGTCTTGGCACGCGGCTTGACAGGGAACATAGGCAAGGAAATAGTAGTAGCTTCCCCGATGTATAAGCATCACTTCAGCTTGAAGACGGGTCGTTGCTTAGAAAATGAGGACGTGGCCGTGCCTACTTATCCTGTGCGCCTTGAAGACGACTGGGTGTGGGTGGGCCTTAAGGGGGCCGAATGAGTGAGCTTGTTTATTACCTTGCCGATGCTTTTACCGATGAGCCTTTTAAAGGAGCTCAAGTGGGCGTATTTCCCAAAGCGGAATCTTTAAGCGCCAGCCAGATGCAACAGGTGGCCAAAGAGTTGAACCTGCCGCATTGCATATTTTTGCAATCGACCGGGGCGCACGATCCGGCTCTGCCGGCATATCAGGCGCGGTGTTTTACTCCCTACGGCGAAGCAGGGCTTGCCCCTCAGGCTTTGGTCGCTTTGGGCTTTGTGCTTATACATTTGGGCATGGTTCCGCCCGGGCAGGAAGAGTTGCTCCTGGCGATCGGTCAAAGCCCAGTGCCGCTGCGTTTTCTTTACAAAGATGGGCGTTTAAGCTTAGTCAGCGTGGCGCTGGTGGTTATGCCTATCGTGGATGCGTTTACCCCGCCCTTGGAAGAACTGGCAGCCATGCTAAGCCTTAAAACCGGCGCGATTGAAACCAAGCGCTTTTTGCCCAAAGTGGCTTCGTGCGGGCGGCCATTTCTCATCATCCCCCTCAAGCACCGCGATTTGGTGCGCACGGCGCGGTTTGATTTTAAAGCCTGGTCGGAATCGGCAGCGCCGATGACGGCAGCTCAGGAAATTTTGCTCTTTAGCCCTCGCGCCCAAACGCCTGAGGCGGATTTTCATGCCCGCCTGGTCGGTCCAAACATCGGTCCTAAAGAAGACCCCCCGGTGGGGGAGGCCATGCCGGCGTTTTGCGCTTATCTTTGTGCTCACCCGCTGCGCGTTGGGACTTATGCCTTTACGGTCGAGCGAGGAACAGAAACCAGCCGCCGCAGCCTGCTCTATTTGGAGATGGACCACCGCGCTACCGACCGCTTGCACCTTAGGCTAGGTGGCAAGGCGTGGCTTAGCGCGGCTGGACGCGTGTTTTTGCCATAAGCGCTTTGAGTTCAGGCAAGCACGAGCCGCATTTGCTCCCAGCCCCCAATTGCTGACTGAGTTCCTCTAGGCTAGACAAAGAAGGTAGGGCACGGCGAATTTGCGCCTCGCTGACTTTAAAACAAGCGCACACTAAATGCCCATCGTCCGCTTCGCTAAAGGCCATAAGCTCGGTCTGCTCTTTCGGATTGAGCGAAGCTCGCTCAAACCATTCGATCAATCTAGCGCGGGCCGGCAGAAGAGCAGGCGTAGGGGCAAGGCACCAATAGGCGTGCAAGCGTCCGTCGCGAACCAGCGCTCCCCGATGACTTTGGCGTAAGGTGTTGCTGTACTCGATGACTTCTCCTTTTTCTAGATGCGCTTTAAGCTCAGGCCTCGTATCTGAACCTGCCATTTCGTAGCACCACACTCCATGATGGGCGCGCCAAACCGTGCAATAAGAAAGTCCTAAGCGAGCGAAAGGGAGCAGACTGCGGCTGAGCAAAAATCCGTACCACTTGCAAGCGAGGGGGGAAAGCGCTGCTGGAGCATGCTTGAACTCCGGTTGACCTGAGATAGGATCGAACACAGCCGGGATTAGGTCGTTTACCCAGCCTTGGGTAGTAAAAGCCCCGCTCCAATGCATGGGCACAAACACGCTGCCTCGTCTTTGGCGCGGCGAAACGCGCACTTTAACAATGATCTTTTGGCCGTTTTGGCCGTGCAGGCAAGCAAGGCCTTTATCAGCCAAACCTAATTTTAAGGCGTCGTGGGGATTGACTTCGACAAAAGGCTCAGGATCATGGCCGCTTAAGCTGGGGGAAGCGCCGGTGCGCGTCATGGTATGCCACTGATCGCGCACGCGACCGGTGTTGAGGATGAAGGGAAATTTTGGGTTCGGAGGATGGGCCGGCGGGCGCGGACAGATGGGCACAAAATTTGCTCGCCCGCTGGGAGTGGGAAAGCGCCTATCCTCAAACAAGCGCACGGTTCCACGGGGATTTTCCTCGGTCACCGGCCAGGGAAGCGGCGAAAGCGCGTCGTACTGGGAAGGAGAAAGCTTGGCCCAAGCGCTCAGATTAAACAAGTAACGCCCGCGGTTTAACGCAGACAAAGCGGCGTGTTCGCGGAAAATTTCCGCCGGCGAGGTGTAGGCGAACGCCTGCGCAAAGCCTAAAGCCTTAGCCACCTGGCAGATGATCCACCAGTCGGGTCGGGCTTGACCTGGAACGGGGCGAAACGGGCGCTGGCGCGAAATCACCCGCACCGAATTGGTGACGGTACCGTTCTTCTCGCCCCAGGCGGCGGCAGGCAAAAGCACATCGGCGAGCTTGGCGGTATCGGTGGTAGCTACGCAATCGGACACCACCACGAACTCGCAATCGGCCAAGGCTTGGCGAACCTTAGCCGCCTCAGGTAGGCTGACGGCCGGATTAGTCGCCATAATCCACACCGCCCGGATCCGGCCTTCGGCTACCGCGTCGAACAGTTCCACCGCTTTAAGTCCTGGACGCTTGGCGATGGTCGGCGCACGCCAAAACCGCTGCACGGCCTCGCGCGCGGCTTCGTCTTCTATTTCCCTATGGGCCGCCAGCTGGTTGGCCAAGCCACCGACTTCCCGCCCACCCATCGCGTTGGGTTGGCCGGTCAAAGACAAGGGACCGGCACCTGGTCGGCCGATGCGGC